>CANBYM010000331.1 GCA_947373605.1 Comamonadaceae bacterium | reverse complement strand
CGGCTTCACCGGCACGCCGATTGCCTTGGAGGACAAGGACACCCGCGCGGTATTTGGCGACTACGTCAGCATTTACGACATTCAGGACGCAGTGGACGATGGTGCCACGGTGCCGATCTACTATGAAAGCCGTCTAGCCAAGCTGGATGTAAAACAGGCCGAGATCGATGCGCTCAACGAACAGGTCGATGAAGTGGTGGAAGACGAAGAGGACATCGCCAGCCGCGAGAAAACCAAGAGCGAATGGGCCGCGCTGGAAAAACTGGTGGGTGCCGAACCGCGTCTGACGCAGGTGGCCAAAGACCTGGTCGAGCACTTCGAAACCCGCAGCGCAACGCTGGATGGCAAGGCGATGATTGTGTGCATGAGCCGCGACATCTGCGCCCAACTCTACAAGGCCATCGTCACTCTGCGGCCAGACTGGCACGATGACGATCCAGAAAAAGGCACCCTCAAGGTGGTGATGACCGGTTCGGCCGCCGACAAGGAACTTCTGCAGCCACATCTATATAGCAAGCAGGTGAAAAAGCGCCTGGAAAAGCGCTTCAAGGATGCGAAAGACCCGCTGAAGCTGGTGATCGTGCGCGACATGTGGCTGACCGGCTTTGATGCACCGTGCTGCCACACTATGTACGTAGACAAGCCCATGAAGGGCCATAACCTGATGCAGGCGATTGCGCGGGTCAACCGGGTGTTCAAGAACAAACCGGGCGGCCTGGTAGTGGATTACATCGGCATCGCCAACGAACTGAAGGCCGCACTCAAAACCTATACCGAGGCCAAGGGCAAAGGCGATCCTACGCACAATGCCGCAGAAGCCTTGGCTGTGCTGCTGGAAAAGTTGGACATCGTGCGCGGCATGATGCACGGCTGCGACTACAGTGGGTTCGAGACCAAGGCGGCGGCACTGCTGGTGCCTTGTGCTAATCATTTGCTGGGCCTGAAGGATGGCAAACAGCGCTTCCTCGACACGATGGTGGCGGTGGCTAAGGCATATTCGCTGTGTGGCACGCTGGATGACGCCGCCTCGCTGCGTAAGGAAATCGCATTCTTTTCTGCCATAAAGGCGGCCATCACCAAGTTCACCACGGTAGACAAAAAACGATCCACCGAAGATAAAAACAGTGCGCTGAAACAGATTCTTGACAACGCCATCATCGCCGATGGCGTCGCCGACATTTTTGCACTGGCGGGGCTCGACAAGCCGAACATTGGCCTGCTGTCGGATGAGTTTCTGGAAGATGTGCGCCAGATGGACAGTCGCAATTTCGCGGTGGAGTTGTTGGAAAAGCTGTTACGCGATGAGATCAAGGCGCGGGCACGCAACAACGTCGTGCAGGAAAAAAAGTACGGTGACCGTCTGCTAGAGACTCTGCGTAAGTACCACAACCGTGCCATTGAAACGGCACAGGTCATTGAAGAGTTGATCCAGATGGCCAAAGAATTCCAAGCCGTGCTGGAACGCGAAGCCGCGCTGGGCTTGGGTCACGATGAGATCGCGTTCTATGACGCCTTGGCCAACAACGAAAGCGCAGTCCGCGAACTGGGTGATGACATCCTGAAAAAGATCGCCATCGAGATCACAGAAAAATTGCGGGCCAGTACCACGGTGGATTGGCAGGTGCGCGAGAGTGTCAGGGCACGGCTGCGGATCTTGGTTCGACGCTGTCTGCAGAAGTGGAAGTACCCGCCTGACCAACAGGCCGATGCGGTCGAGTTAGTGCTCAAGCAGGCGGAATCGCTGTCGAGCGAATGGTCGAAGTGAATCGGCGATAGATGGGCCATCGCCTGTCGTTCCGCATTTGCATCGCTACGCGCAGTCACGGGATCGTCCACGGCACCGATAAACTTCAACGTAATCTGAATTACGGCCATAGGAGAATTCGTGATCACCCGGGAAGATCTGTACGAATTGGTGTGGACTACACCGATGATCAAGGTCGCCGCGCAGTTCGAAGTGTCCGGGAGTTACCTTGCAAGGGTGTGCACTGCACTTCGGGTGCCACGTCCCGAGAGGGGATATTGGGCAAAACTGGCAGTCGGGAAAGCACCAACGCGACCGTCACTACCGGAAGCACAGCCGGGAGATCAAGTCCGTTGGTCAAAGGATGGCGACTTTCGTTTTGCACAAGCACCACGGCCTACAGAACCGTCCAAGCCCAGAACCAAGAAGTCACTTCAACCTGTTACCGGCACCCACGGTCTGGTGCGCGGAGCGAAAGCGCATTTTCAAGCGGGTCGTAAGGTTGAAGAGGGACAACATCTCAAGCCGCATAAGAAACTCCTGCTCGACGTCACCGCATCGATGACCGGTCTTGATAAAGCGCTTGCCTTTGCCAACGATCTATTCAATGCACTGGAATCCGCAGGGCACCGAGTAGTGCTTTCGCCCCAGGACGAGCCGTTCTATCGCGAGTCAATCGATGAACATGAGCAGCCTTCCAAACGCCAGCAACAAAATCACTATGGCTACGCCCGATTGTGGTCACCGTATCGGCCGACCGTTGTGTACGTCGGTGCAGTCGCGATCGGACTGGCAGTGATTGAAATGACTGAGTCGGTTGAGATGCGCTACGTGAATGGGAAATACATCCGGGAATCGGAATACAAGCCGCCCAAAATTTCAAGGCGCTATGTTGACCACACATGGACCACAACGAAAGAACTGCCCTGCGGCCGCCTGCGCTTGGTCCTCTATGCGCCATACCGCAGTGTGTCATGGTCGATGCAGTTTCAGGAAACCAAGTCGAAGACGCTGGCCCAGGACATCCCTGAAATCGTTAAGGCAGTCGAAAACGCTGAGACTGTGCTGGTTGAAAAATTGCAGGATGCGCAACGGCAGGCTGAGATTTGGCGATTGGAAAGACTGGCGGAGGAGGAACGGCGGCGGCAAGAAGAAGACCGACGTCGAATTCAGCAGTCCAAAAAGGACAGCCACGCCCAACTGTTACAGGTCATCCAGTCATGGTCGGATGTCATGAATTTGGAGAACTTCTTTGCAGGTGTTCAGAACATGGCGGCAACACTTCC
>CANBYM010000330.1 GCA_947373605.1 Comamonadaceae bacterium | reverse complement strand
GACCTCATATCGCTCATCTGCACCCTGTAGCTTGTGGAGCAGGCTCAAGGTTTTCATTTTCTCTATTGCGTTGAGCGACTGTTTTTCAAACTTTGCATGGTCAGGATTGGGCTGCCGCTCAAACACGCTCATATGCTCCAGCATTTCCGGGTTAGACACCACTGCTCGGTCGCCCTGGGCGTCTGCTTGGGTAAGACGCTGTCGCAGATAAAGCACCAAGACGGACTCGATGAATGTCAGCGGAGCCTTACGCAAGAGAATTGGAATATCCAACTGCTCGAACGCCATTTGCCTGGTGAAGGCGACGCCTTGGTCGCGGTCAACGACCAGCTCCAGGAAGATGTCGTGAAGGCGAGAGGTGATTACATCTTCGTCTCGCAACAGAATGGGCCAGAGCTTGGCGTGCCTGCGCGCATCAACGGAGGGTCCCCGCAGCAGCTGAACCAGCACTCTGCGTGATTCAACCGGAAGCGTTCCCTTGTCGCCTGGTATTACTGTTGCCGGCGTCAGGCTAGTGACTGCGCCGTCAATATGTTGCGCTTCCACTTCGGTCTCATCCAATGATCTCATGGCGTCTCTCCCTGATGAAATAAATTGCCGGCACTTTGGCTCGGCGTTTGTTGTGTTCGTCCGGACCCCAGCTGACAGTCTCCGTGCCGGAAGTGACCTCGCCATGTTTGGCGCCAAGTGCGATGTACCCGACGACGCTGCCCAGGCCCTGTTCGGCCGGAAAGTTGTCCAGTACCTCGCCCACGGAAACCTGGGACTTGCGGTCCAGCATGTCTCGCACGTGCTGCTTCAACGTACGGAAGTCAATTTCCGACTGGTGCACCAAAGCGCTGATGACATCCAGCGTCAGCTCTGAGGGCTCAGCCTGCGCCATGCTGGTGTCGGACATTCGTTCCGCCGGGTCATACAAGGCGGACTGCGAAACGGATTTGAGTGTGCTGCTGGTCAGCTCCAGTGAGTATTCGATTGACTGGTTGGCTCGCACGGCGTCTTTGTTGGCAATTGCCGCCGAGGTGGCGTTCTTGAGAAGACCGTTGATGCGCCTGTGTTCCAGAAACTCACGACTCTGGACGAAGCTTTTCAGGCTTCTAGCAAAGCTCTGAAGTACGTCGTGTACGCCACTCCCTTCATCTAAGAGCGCACCAGTGAGCCCGTTTAAGAACTTGCGTTCATGGGTAGTGAGATCCCTCGCAAAGGGCCTGCTCACTACCGTTTCAAGAGAATCGAGCAGCGTTTGCGCCTGCTCATTGTCCGTCAGCAGGCGCCAGAAGGCATTAAAGGTTTGGCCGGCAGGAGAGTCGCCAATCAGGTCCACCCCAGCGAAGAGAGCCTCCAAGACGTCACCTCGGTTGCCATCATGTTCCATGATGCTCTGCCGCAATCCGCGATTTAGCTTGTCAAACTCATCGCGAACGCTTCGGAAGTCACCAGTGAGCTCTTCAGCCAGGGCAATAACTTCCCGAGTTCTCTCCAGGGCGCGAGCCTTCGGAATAGGCTTCACACCGGAGCGCTCAACTTCAGCGATGGCCAGGTCGATTTTGTCGCGTTCTCGGCGCAGGGCCTCAAGTCGGGATGTCGGATTAGTGTCTGTTTCCTCTGCGAGGCGGGAAAGTTGCTGGATGACCAGGGACAAGCGGCTCTCCGTTGCCATGGTTCTAGGCTTGAGTACTCCCAAGATAAAACGGATGGCGTTCAGGGCATCGGCAGAGAGCTCATATTCCTCTTCGCTCGCGCCGGTCGGGAAACGGCGAGTTAGCCACCCTTCAGACAGCCAGTCGGCTACATAGGCCTGGGCGGTTTGTGGCATATCTTCGCCGGTGGAGCGCAGGTCTTCTAGTTCCCTCGATAGCCTCTCCATGAGCACGGAGCCGGGCAGCGACTTGACGTTGTCTTCGTAAAGCCACTGCAACAGGGCAACAACGACAGGCGCCTTTATGGCCGCGAGTAGCCGCCAGAGTGGCTGCTCTCTCAGTCCCCTCAGCGATGCAACTGCTCGCAATACCTTCATAACTGCTCCTTAGTGCCAAAGGGTGCCCAAGACCCTTGAGAGCCCGGACACGCATGTGTAAATCGCCAAAATTGCCATGGGTAAGTCTGGAGTCTAGAGGGCAGTCACAACTTCGGAGCGCGGGCTATTTCCACCAACTGCGGATTTGATTGGTGTCTGCACTGCTTAGGCCAGCCTAACGTTAAAGGCAGGCAGAATTTCCTGGGTCACCACGAAGCGATGTTCCTTTGTAGCATCGTGAAACTTCCGGTAATGCGAGGACTCAAATTCGGGTGTCCAGGTGGGACTGGAAATTCCGTCATGCGCTTCAGCAATGCCAGTGGCTGCGTGTTTCCAGGAGCCTTCACCTTTGGCGATGTAGGTTGGTATTTCCTCTTTCAGTCCCGGAATCTCGCCGTTTGCCACCGCTTTAAGAATGACGGCGAAGCGGTTTTCAGGCTCGTGGTCACGGTTGCTTTCAAGCAGCTTGCGCAGGGCAGCTTTTGCTCCTGCCGTTAATCCTTGCTCATTGGCAAAGTTTGAGTTCTTGTTTACAAATCCCTGAACTGCTTTACAGGCCATATCCGCTGCTTGCATGAACTCTTCCAGGTTATCTCGTTCGACCTGCTGTTGCTTGGCGTTCGTATACTTCCACTTTGCCCACGGCATGTCCGGGAAGTGGAGGGCAGCTCCGTGACCCAAGCCAGAAATTGTGTCCAATGCCACTGTGCTGATGTTGTGGCCCGCCGAAACGAGAGCCGCTTTCAACTTTTCGGTCCAGGTTTCATTGCTGTGATCATCGCCTTCGAGGAACAACAGTTTGTTGTTGTCACTGACGATGCCGCTGAAACCTTGGTGCGCCCAGGTGTCGATGTAGACGTGGAGGGACACGCCCAGACGATGCAGTGCGTTGTCCGCTTCGTGCCGCATGATGGCCTTTTTGACCATAGAGCGGGCAATTTCGCTGTCGGGGCGGCATACGGCCTTGTCTTCAAGTGCCTCGCCAAGTCCCGCAGGCAAAAAGTGAAATGGAACCCAAATCATTCTGTTTTGGGAATCGATTGCGTTTTCATAGTCACACATTTCGTGAGCGCTAGCGCAGCGTTCGAACGACTCACCCCCTGAAAACTTCAGCAATCCGTCAGTGGTAGCGTCGTCGACGTATTGGCATGCGTGGGCCACCACCTGAGCATCCGATGGGCTTAGGCCTGCGAGCCTGGATGTGACGTAAATAACGCCGTAATGGAAATCAATGTTCATGGTCTGGCCTCAGTGGGTTGGTGGCGAAAGCACGTTCAACTTGCTTCGACATGTCTTTTGGACATGCGTCAAACTGATTTGAGCGTATGCTAAGTATACGCATAATAAGTAGATGTGTATAGTTTTTGTATTTATGCTTAGAATCAGCGCATGAACACAAAAGAACAGCCCACCGTCGTTGAGCAAAAGGCTTCACCCCGCTGGGGGAGAGAGCGCAGGTTGGAGTTCATCGACTTCCGATTGCGATGGGAGGGGCGCTTGAATCGAAGCGATTTGATGGCCTTTTTCGGCATTTCCGTGCCTCAGGCCTCGCTGGACATCGCCAAGTACCTGGAATTGGCACCAAGTAACTTGACGTATGACCGCAGTGCGCGCGTGTACGTGGCAACGCCCGAGTTTTCACAGCTGTTCCCAGCCAGTAGCTCCTCTCGCTTTCTCAATGAGCTTTTGGCCATAGAAAGCGGACTTGTTGAGCTCGAGTCCAGTTTCTTGGGGTGGCGTCCTTCGACCTCCCTTGTGCCAACGCCCGGGCGAACTCTGAGTCCGGACATCCTTGCCGGACTATTGCGCGCCATTCGTGACAAGAGTTCCGTGGAGGTCCTGTATCAGTCGATGAATAGGCCGGAGCCGACCCACCGAGTACTGCGTCCCCATGCATTCGCACACGATGGAAGTCGTTGGCACGTGCGGGCATATTGCAGTGAGCGCAAGAAATTCCTCGACTTCGTCGTAGCTCGAATGCTTGAGATCCAGCCCTCCACTGATGCAGGCCCCAACGCTGAAGACGACGAGACTTGGCAAGAAATGGTGGAAGTCGTGATTGCTCCTCACCCAAAGCTTTCAGAGTCCGCGAAAAAGGCGATTGCGCTCGACTACGGGATGGTCGATGGCGAGTCTCGAATTTCATGCAAACGTGCGCTGCTCTTCTATTTCCTCAACCACCTTGGTTTGGACGCTGACGTTGAAGGGGAGCCTCCGAAGCAGCAAATTGTCCTAGTCAATCGGGCTGAAGTACTCGGCACAAAGCCCGTAGTCTGAGTGTATTTAGGACTCTTTTCGCTGCTTCTTAGCTGGCAATCAACTTCTCATCCCCAGAGAATAGGGGAGCATAGACAATGGTTTGGGAGGAAGTCCAATGGCGGTAAGTAACGAGCTGCAGCGTCCCGTCAATGAAGACGACTTCGAAGGTATGTGCTGCGTGCTGTACGCCAAGGTGTGGCGCACCACTGGACTTATGCGTGTTGGACGTTCTGGCCAAGCACAATTCGGTGTGGACATTCTCGGGCACGATGGTCAACAGAGTGTAGGGATTCAATGTAAGGCATATACAACAACAAAGTTCACTCTTAAGACTGTTACCGACGACATCAATGAGGCGGACAAAGCCGCCCTGCAAATTAGGCATCTACTCTTTGCCACAACTGCGCCTGCAAAGGCTGAAACCGTAAAAGCGGTTCACGAGCTCAGCGAACGGCGGCGAGCTAGTGGATTGTTCACAGTGTCAGTCGATTTTTGGAATTCGATCTGTGGTCACATTCGTCTGCATCCTGACGTAGGGCGTGCATATATCCCGCAGTTTCCAGGAGGCGCGCTACTCGCCGTTGCCGAAAAAGTTGACCAGGTGCTCGCCCTTACGACGGCGAATGCAGAAACGAATCAGAGAATCCTGGCAGCCGTCACGGATCCGGCAGTCAGCAAAGCGATCACTGCCCCAGACGCACGTGGCGATGAGTCCGATCCCGGTGTTGTCGTTAGTTTGAACTATGCACGCGACCGCTTGCGAGAGGGGCAAACTGCTGACGCTCGAAAGCTACTCGATGCCCTCGGCGATCCAGACAACTTCAAAGATCAGTATTCAAAGTTCCGTTGGCACACCAATGCGGCAACTATCGAGGCCATTGAAGGAGATGAGGAGCGCGCAGCAGAGGCGTTCCTAAAAGCATTCTCTTTCGCGCCGGATGAGCCCAAAGCGCACATTAATCGAGTGCATGCGTACTTTGTGCGTAAAAAATATGAAGCAGCGGATGTCGCTTGTGAAGAAGCGCTAGCAAAGTTCCCTGACAACGCAGCTTTGTGGGGTCTAAGCCTACACACCAGAGCGGCTGTGGGGCGTGAAACACAGGAGTCCACATTACCAGCACATATAGTAGATTCACCTGACTTCATGTTTTCGAAGTCACGCCTGCTGGGAAAACAAGGCGACTGCCGTGGAGCAATCACTCTACTAGAGAAATGTATGGAGCTCGATGGTGGCTCCTTGGATGCAAAACGAGCCCTTCTGGCAGAGGCCTTGACGTGGGCTGCAGTTGAGCCTGTGACGGCGTTTTTTGGCCAATTGCAGGATGAGAAACGCGTCGCGCTACACGCGGCGGTTTCAAATTTCGAACCACTTGAGCAAGTGCTCCCGAAAATTCAAGCAAACAACATCTCGGAAGAGTTAGCAACTAACATCACCTCCTCTCTGACCATTCTGAAGGATAAGCCAAGGGCTCGCCGGCTTGCTCACCAGCTTTTGTCCCGTCATCCAAACTTGGAGCAACTGCTCAGGATTCACGTGATTGACCTGGCAGAGAACGACAAGCTCGGAGAGCTCAAGGCCTTAACCAACGAGAGGCTCCACGCGCTTCCATCCCCTGTCCTAGCCACGCTGGCCGAGGTTTCGGCTCAGACAGGTGACACCGATTGGAATGACTTGATACTGGCCGTGGCTGCGAGTAGGTATGAGCACGATGAAAATTTGCAAACGCTCGAACCGTTTCGATATCTTGCTCAATGGCGTTCAGGCGACAAGATTGGTGCGCTTGTCAGCATCCAGAACTTCATCACTACCGATAGAAATGACGTTCTCGCACATGTGTTGGAGGCAGAATTCCTTCATGGACTCGGCAAACGAGCCGAGGCGCTTCTAGCTGCCAAGGCTTGCAGAGACAAATTGGCACAAGATGACATTGGTTTGGACACAGTGCATGTTGCCGACCTGCTGTTCAAGCTTAAGGCTCACAACGAGGCCTTGCCATTGTTCCGCCGATTGGTGATGACACCGGGGGACAACGAACTGACTTGGAAATTGGCAGTGTGTCTGGTAGAAACCGACCGACGCCGCGAAGCACAACGCTTTTTCGATACGCTCTCAGTTGAAGTTCGCTCATTAGTAATCTTCAGACGCGTAGAGATCAATCTTGCCGGCCGCATGGGTGATTGGTCGCGAA
>CANBYM010000329.1 GCA_947373605.1 Comamonadaceae bacterium | reverse complement strand
AATCTACGTTTTGTCCAAAGATGAAGGTGGCCGTCACACGCCCTTCTTCAACAACTACCGTCCCCAGTTCTACTTCCGAACAACGGACGTGACCGGTGCGATCGAGTTGCCTGAAGGCAAAGAGATGGTGATGCCTGGCGATAACGTGTCGATCACTGTGAAGTTGATCAACCCGATCGCCATGGAAGAAGGTCTGCGCTTTGCTATCCGCGAAGGTGGCCGTACCGTCGGCGCCGGCGTGGTTGCGAAAATCATTGCGTAATTCGCACATTTAAAGGAATTACCATGGCAACCAAACAAAAAATCCGCATCCGCCTGAAGGCGTTTGACTACAAGCTGATCGACCAATCTGCAGCTGAAATCGTTGATACGGCCAAGCGCACCGGCGCGATTGTCAAAGGCCCGGTGCCTTTGCCAACGCGCATGAAGCGCTTTGACATCTTGCGTTCACCACACGTGAACAAGGCCAGCCGTGACCAATTCGAAATCCGTACGCACCAACGTCTGATGGACATCGTTGACCCTACTGACAAAACAGTGGATGCATTGATGAAGCTGGACCTGCCAGCCGGCGTGGACGTCGAAATCAAGTTGCAGTAATTGGCAAAAGCCTTGGGTCAAACCAAGGCTTGCGCTGAAAACCAACGCGGGTTATACTCGCGGGCTCGGCTATAGCTCCATTGGAGCAATAGCTGGGTTTTATTAACAGTACCCCACATAAAAACGTACTAGCCAATTGAAGTTGGTGCGGTGGGGAATACGGAGAAAACAATGAGTCTTAGCAATCACTTAGGGTTGCTGGGTCGCAAGGTTGGCATGATGCGCCTATTCACCGACGACGGGGATGCAGTTCCTGTTACGGTGGTAGATGTATCGAACAACCGGGTGACGCAGGTTAAAAACCAGGCGAACGATGGCTACGTTGCCTTGCAGGTAACGTTCGGAGCACGCAAAGCATCGCGTGTGACAAAGCCAATTGCCGGCCACCTTGCCAAAGCGGGTGTCGAAGCCGGTGAAATTATTCAAGAATTCCGCGTCACTGCAGACGCTGCCGCAAAATACGCTGCTGGTGCTACTGTGCCTGTGGCTGACGTGTTTGCAGTGGGTCAAAAAGTGGACGTCCAGGGCACAACGATTGGTAAAGGCTTTGCCGGTACCATCAAGCGTCACCACATGAGTTCACAGCGCGCGTCGCACGGTAACAGCCGTTCGCACAATGTGCCGGGTTCCATTGGTATGGCTCAAGATCCGGGACGTGTGTTTCCTGGTAAGCGTATGACGGGTCACCTTGGTGACGATCTTGTGACTACGCAGAATCTGGACGTTTTCCGCATTGATGAAGCGCGCCAATTGTTGTTGATCAAGGGTGCTATCCCCGGATCAGCCGGTGGCTTTGTAACCGTGCGTCCCGCCGTGAAGGCGAAAACCGCGAAAGGAGCGAACTAATGCAGCTCGAACTCCTGAACGACCAAGGTCAAGCCACATCGAAATACGATGCGCCTGAGACTGTATTCGGTCGTGCATACAACGAAGATCTGGTTCACCAGGTCGTGGTGGCATTCCAGGCTAACGCGCGTCAGGGCACTCGTGCTCAAAAAGATCGTGAACAAGTCAAGCACTCCACCAAGAAGCCGTTCAAGCAAAAAGGAACCGGTCGCGCTCGCGCCGGTATGACATCTTCGCCACTGTGGCGCGGAGGCGGTCGTATTTTCCCGAATATGCCTGACGAAAACTTCGCTCAAAAGATTAACAAGAAGATGTACCGTGCCGGTATGGCATCCATCTTTTCCCAGTTGGCCCGTGAAGGCCGCCTGGCAGTTGTTGACTCTTTGACTGTTGACTCTCCAAAAACCAAAGTGCTGGCAGCCAAGTTCAAAGCGATGAACCTGGAATCGGTTTTGGTTATTGCTGACGAAGTCGATGAAAACCTGTACCTGGCCTCGCGCAATCTGGTCAACGTATTGGTGGTCGAGCCTCGTTATGCAGATCCCTTGTCATTGGTCCATTACCGCAAGGTGTTGGTTACCAAGGCCGCTATGGACAAACTCAAGGAGATGTTCGCATGAGCCACGGTCCTAATCTGTCCAAATTCAACGAAGGTCGTTTGATGCAGGTTCTGGTTGCTCCTATCGTGTCTGAGAAGGCAACGATGGTCGCAGAGAAGAGCAATGCAGTGACTTTTAAGGTCCTTCAGGACGCTACCAAGTATGAAATCAAAGCCGCTGTGGAATTGATGTTCAAAGTCGAGGTTAAAGGCGTTTCTGTAGTAAATACCAAAGGCAAGACCAAGCGCTTCGGCAAGTCGGTCGGTCGCCGCGACAATGTTCGCAAGGCCTACGTGACGCTGCAGCCCGGTCAAGAGCTGAACCTCGGTGGGGAGGCTGCGTAATCATGGCTGTTATTAAAATCAAACCAACTTCACCCGGCCGTCGTGGCGTAGTGAAGATTTCGCGTGACCACCTGTACAAGGGTGCTCCTCACGCGGCATTGTTAGAACCTCAATTCCAGCAAGCCGGTCGTAACAACAATGGCCACATCACTACCCGTCACAAGGGCGGTGGTCATAAGCACCACTACCGCGTGGTGGATTTTGTCCGTAACAAGGATGGAATCCCTGCGAAAGTGGAACGCATTGAATACGATCCAAACCGCTCTGCGCACATCGCTCTGGTGTGCTACGCAGACGGTGAGCGCAAGTACATCATTGCACCGCGTGGTTTGGAAGTCGGTGCAAGCATCATGAGTGGTTCCGAGGCCCCTATCCGCGTTGGAAACACGCTGCCAATTCGCAATATTCCAGTGGGTTCCATCATCCATTGTGTTGAGTTGCAAGTTGGTAAGGGTGCTCAGATCATTCGCTCAGCTGGAACATCCGCCACTTTGCTGGCTCGTGAAGGCACTTACGCTCAAGTGCGCATGCGTTCTGGTGAGGTCCGCAAGGTTCACATCGACTGCCGCGCAACGATTGGCCAAGTGGCAAACGAAGAGCACAGCCTGCGTCGACTCGGCA
>CANBYM010000328.1 GCA_947373605.1 Comamonadaceae bacterium | reverse complement strand
TGGCCGCGCCATTCCCCCCGGCGACGTCCAGCGCGTCTTCAATTTGCCGCACCCGGTAGGTCAGGGCGCTGGGCACCATGCCCATGGTGCGCGCGGCGGCGGCAAAGCTGCCAGCCTGGGCAATGGTTTGCAGCATGGCGAGCGCATCGGGCGTCAGGACATCACGGGCTGTGGGCATTGTTCGTTGGGGCACATATGCCTGTTTGATTCAAATAAATTGAATGATGCCAGCAAATGGCATGGACTACAAACCGGCCTTGAGCCTTTAAAGTTCAGACCATCAATCCACCCATCAGGAGACGCCATGCTGACACTTCGCAAATCCCAAGACCGCGGTTACGCCGATCATGGCTGGCTCAAGTCGTTTCACAGCTTTTCGTTTGCCGGTTACCACGATCCCCGGTTTATGGGCTGGGGCAATCTGCGCGTGATCAACGAAGACCGCATCGCACCGGGCACGGGTTTTGGTACCCACGGCCACCGACATGGAAATCATCAGCTACGTGCTCTCGGGTGAACTGGCGCACAAAGACAATATGGGCAATGGCCGCGCCATTCCCCCCGGCGACGTCCAGCGCATGAGTGCGGGCAACGGCGTGATGCACAGCGAGTTCAACCATGCACCCAAGGACACCACGCATTTTTTCCAAATTTGGATTCAACCCAATGTGACGGGCATCCCCGCTAGCTACGAGCAAAAAACGTTTGAAACACCCGAGAAGCGCGGTGTATTGCGTTTGGTGGCTTCGCCCGACGGGGCGCAAGACTCGGTCACGCTGCACGCCGATGCGCGCCTATACGCCGGTTTATTTGACGGTGCTGAGCAAGCCACCCTGGCACTGAACCCGGCGCGCAAAGCCTATGTGCAATTGGCCCGCGGTGAGATTGAGGTCAATGGCCAGCACCTGAGTACGGGTGATGCGGCCTACATCGAGGGTGAAACGCAACTCACGCTGGCGCAGGGTATCGGCGCTGAGGTGCTGGTGTTCGATCTAACAGCCTGAATTTAAATTTGTTTTTGTTTGTTTTTTTAATCTTTAAGGAGTTTTTATGTCCACTTCATCCACTGCGTCATCCACAACCTCGTCAATGCAAGACGTTTTTGCCCTGGTCGGCCGCATCCTGCTAGCCATCATGTTTGTACCCGCGGGTTTCGGAAAAATAACCGGCTTTGCCGGTACGGTTGGCTACATCGCTTCCGTCGGCTTGCCGCTGCCTGAACTGGGTGCGGTGCTGGCCATTGTCGTGGAACTGGGCCTGGGTCTGATGCTGCTGGCGGGCTATAAAACGCGTGCGGCTGCCATTGGTCTGGCAGTGTTCACGGTGGTTGCCGCTGTCTTGTTTCACAACTACTGGGCCATGCCTGCGGACAAGGCCTATGTGAACCAGCTGATGTTCTTCAAGAACTTGGCGATTGCGGGTGGTTTGTACGCTTTTGCAGCATTTGGTGCGGGTCGCCTGAGCGTGGATGGCCGCACTGAATGAGCGGGGCTACGGCCGCATTCAAGGCCTGAAGTCTGACGGAGTGGCTGGCACCACTCCGTTACCATTGGCGTCATGAAAATCATCTCCCTGCTGCCCTGGGCCGACTGGCTGGCCCTGGGCTGGTTCATTGGCTCATGGGTCGGCTACGCTTGGTTTGCCACCACCTGGGGTATGCGCCGTCCCTCCATTTTGGCCACCACCAACCGCTACCGGCGTTACTGGATGCTGCAAACCATTGAGCGCGACCCGCGCATGCTCGACGGCATCATCACCCAAAGCCTGTCGGAAAGCCCCGCGTTTTTTGCCTCCACCGCTATTTTGGTGATCGGTGGACTGTTTGCCTTGCTGGGCACGACGGACAAGGCGGCTGAGCTGGTGCGCGAAATCCCATTTGCTCAGCCCACGCCGATGCTGGTGTTTGAGGCCAAAATTCTGGTGCTGGTGGGCATCTTTGTGTACGCCTTTTTCCGCTGCACCTGGTCCATGCGGCAGTACACCTTTGCCTCCATCGTTATCGGCTCCCTGCCGTCCCCCAAGGCGTTTGAGCAAGGGCTGTTTGACCGCCGGATTTTTGCCGAACGCGCGGCCGCCTTGTTGGGGCTGGCGGCGGAGTCGTTCAACGACGGTCTGCGCGCTTACTATTTTTCATTCGCCGCGCTGGGCTGGTTCTTCTCGCCATTGGCGTTTGCTCTGGCCACCACCTTGGTGGTCGGTATTTTGTACAGCCGCGAATTTCGCTCAGACGTGCTGCATGTGCTCAAGGACTGAGTTTTAAAAAAGAGTCAAGCGTTTATTTGGTGGCCTGGACTTTTACAATGAAGTCATGTTTGTCCACCTCCGCCTGCACACCGAATTTTCCGTCGTTGACGGTACCAACCGCATTGATGACATCGTCAAGGCTGCGGCCAAAGACGCTCAGCCTGCGCTGGCCATCACTGACCTGAGCAACCTCTTTGGCACCATCAAGTTCTACAAAGAGGCGCGCAAAAAAGGCGTCAAACCGCTCATTGGCGCAGAGATTTTTCTAGAGGGCCTGGGCTCAGATGTCAGCGCAATCTCCCGCGTGGTGTTGCTGGTGCAAAACACGCAGGGCTATTTGAATTTATCGGAGCTGCTGGCACGGGCGTGGACGCAAAACGCGGGCAAGGCGCAGGCCACCGTCAAGCTGGCTTGGCTCAAGGAGTTGAACGAAGGGCTGATCTTGCTCAGCGGTGCGCAGGCCGGGCCGGTGGGGCAGGCGCTGGTGCAGGGCGACACGTCGCGCGCGCATGAGGTGGCGCTGCAACTGGCCTCCATCTTCACGCACCGCTTCTACATCGAGTTGCAGCGTGCGGGACGCGCTGATGACGAGGCCCATGTGGTCGCCGCCGTGCAACTGGCCGCACGCATGAAACTGCCGGTGGTGGCCACCCACCCGGTGCAGTTCACCGAGGAAGACGATTTTGAAGCGCACGAGGCACGCGTGTGCATTGCCGAGGGCGAAATCCTCGGCAACCAGCGCCGTGTGCGCAAGTTCACGCGCGAG
>CANBYM010000327.1 GCA_947373605.1 Comamonadaceae bacterium | reverse complement strand
AACGGATTTATATCCAACGCCACCACCGCCTCCGACTTGGCTGCGAATGCAAATAGGGAATTTGCAGATTTGGAGACGCAGCTTAAAAAGCTTGAAGACCTTGTTAACCACGAGGCTTCTAGCGCCATGAGCGCGCAGGAGGCTGCAGCAAACACAACAAAATGGCTGTTCGCGGTAGCAGTTGCAATAACCATCGTTGTAGTAGTTCCGCTGACCTGGCTCAATATGCTGGCTATCTGTAAACCGTTGGAACAAGCGCGCGGCATTGCACAGTCCATTTCACAAGGCGACTTGTCGTTTGACATACGGGTGGATGGCAATGACGAGGTTTCAGAATTGCTGCGTTCACTGGAGGCTATGCGGCGCAGTCTTGCCGGTACAGTGGGCGATTTGCGGGATGCCAGCGAAAGTATTGCCGCGGCGAGCAGCGAAATCGCGTCCGGTAATCAGGACCTTTCAGCGCGCACCGAGCGAGCTGCCGCCAACGTGCAGTCCATGGTGTCGTCGATTACGGAGTTGTTGGGTACGGTGCAACAGACTGCCACCTCTGCGCAGATGGCCAATCAGCTGGCAGGTGCTGCATCCAATCAGGCTACTTTGGGCGGTCAAAAAGTGACACACGTGGTGACTAGCATGCATGAGATATCGGCAGCCAGTCGCAAGATCGGCGACATCATTGGCTTGATCGATTCCATAGCGTTTCAGACGAATATTCTGGCTCTCAATGCCGCGGTGGAGGCAGCCCGCGCGGGTGAGCAGGGGCGGGGCTTTGCCGTGGTGGCCAGCGAGGTGCGTTCGTTGGCGCAGCGCTCCGCACAGGCCGCTAATGATGTCAAAGGCCTGATTCAGGCCAGTGTGAGCGCGGTCGATAGCGGCGTCAGCCTGGCTGAGCAGGCCGGGAACGCCATGCAGGAAATGGTGGGCGGTGCGCAAAAAGTAGGCGGCATCATCGCCGAGATTTCGAGTGCATCGAGTGAACAGTCCGCCGGTATTTCGGGCGTCAACGAGACAGTGCATGAAATTGATCAGATGACGCAACAAAACGCTGCGCTGGTTGAGCAGTCGGCGGCCGCGGCTCAATCTTTGCAGGAGCAAGCGACCCGGCTGGCGGAGGTGGTGCACCAGTTCAAGTTGCGCAGCGGAACCTCTACAGCCAATCCGGCGTTGCGTTTGACTTGACCTGCGTCAACGCATATGTGCCCTTGGTATGAGAGCCTCTAACTTCAATAAGGAGACTCGTCATGACAATACATAGTCTGCAAATTATTCGCGATGAACATGCGGCACTCAGTGCAATGTTGCGTTCTTTGGAAATGATGCTTGCGCGTGGTCCCGGTGACGATCCGGAGCGCTTCTTTGACGTGCTTCGCGCCATGTTGTTTTACATCGACGAATTTCCTGAGCGTTTGCACCACCCCAAAGAGTCGGAATTGCTGTTTCCACGCGTGGCGCGCTTGGCACCGGAGACGCAAGAGACGGTGAATAAGCTGGACGCAGATCACGCGATCAGTGAATCGGCTGTGCGTGAATTACAACATTTGCTGCAGGCCTGGGAGTTGTTAGGGGAGTCGCGTCATCAGGCGTTTGAAGCCGCCGCCCGCATTTACATTGTGCAGTACCTGGCACATATGCGGCTTGAAGAGTCGGTGCTGCTGCCTGCGGCAGAGCGGGTTTTGTCCGGTGAGGATTGGCGGGTTTTGGACAACGCGTTTGCGGCAAACCAGGATCCGCTTACGGGGACATATCCGCGCGATCCGGCGTATGACCGCTTGTTTTCCCGCATCGTGATGCGTGCCCCGGCACCCATCGGCGTGGGTTAAGGCGACGCTCCTGTGTGACAGCAGGCGCCGCCTCGCTGAGGGACAATTCGGGCTCCACGGTCTATGGCCATTGCCTTGCAGGAGTTTGTTTGCCTTCCTCACCGCGCCAGATTTTGGCATTGGCATTTGCACTTTCGCTGGGTGCTGCTATTTCTTTAGGCATCACCCGGTTTGCTTATGGTTTGCTGTTGCCGTTCATGCGTGCCGATTTGTCATGGTCTTATACGCTGGCGGGCGCGATGAACACGGTTAACGCACTGGGCTACTTCGTAGGTGCACTGCTAACTCCAACCTTGATGCGGCGATTCGGTCCTTCAGCGGTCCTTTCTGCGGGTGCAGTTTTGGCCGGGGCTTTCATGGTGCTCAGCGGCTTTTTCACCGATGCACCACTGTTGCTGGTGCAGCGCTTGTGTGCCGGTATTGCCAGCGCATTGGTATTCATAGCCGGGGGTCTTCTGGCAGCCCGTTTGGGTGCCCTTGATCCGCAGCGTGCTGGCTTGCTTTTGGGCGTCTATTACGGCGGTACTGGATTTGGTATTGTGCTTTCCGGTCTGTTGGTGCCTATCGTGCTTGCGGCTACATCCACGCAATTGCACAGTTGGCGCTTTGCCTGGTGGGCGCTGGGGGGAGTGTGCCTGTTGGCTACCGTGGTGCTGGTGTGGGCTGCGCGTGTGATGGCGCATTGGGTAATGAGTGGCGCCACTTCTGTCGGTAAATCGGAAGTGTTCAGGTGGCGTTCATTCGGTTTCGGATTGGCCGGATACTCTTTTTTTGGCGTCGGTTACATCGGGTACATGACGTTCGTCGTAGCGCTTCTGCGTACACAGGGTCGAAGTGACGTGGAGGTGACCGTGTTTTACGGTCTGCTGGGTATTGCGGTGGTCGCTTCGTCACGTGTTTGGGCCTCATTGCTGGATCGCTACAAGGATGGTCGACCACTGGCGGTGCTTAATGGTTTGTTGGGCGTCGCTACATTGATTCCGGCACTCACGCAGTCGTGGCCCTTGGTGCTTTTGTCGGGCGTGTTGTTCGGGGGCGTGTTCTTGTCGGTGGTAGCGGCTAGTACGGCATTGGTTCGTCACAACTTGCCGCAAAGTGCTTGGGCGGCAGGAATTGGTGCGTTTACCGCCGTGTTTGCTGCAGGGCAGATTGTGGGGCCGACAGTGGTGGGGTTGATTGCTGACGGCGTTGGTGGAT
>CANBYM010000326.1 GCA_947373605.1 Comamonadaceae bacterium | reverse complement strand
AAGGCGGCGAATGTCCATGCCAAATGGGAGGAATTTTTCACGATGTTAACTTCTGCGTCGCAGTGTTTGCGCAGACGCGCACTTGACCCAAGAAGACACCAAATTTAGTGAGCACGATGTGCGGTGCCCCACTCATGCGGCTGGATTTTTGGGTCACATCTTGCTACCCAAGTCGAAGCATTTACCGCTAAGAGAAAAACCTGTAAACGTGAATGAAACGTAACGCTGGGCAAGCCCCACCAACTTCAAAACGAAGAGGGTGCCAGGCAAGCCCGGCACCCTCTGTCCTACGATGTTTCTGGTTGGGTTACTTGGCTGGCGTACTTGCAGCAGTACCTGCAGCCGGAGCAGTTTTGACATGCTTGGCCTTCTTTGCCTTTTTCATGGTGTGCTTGGCAGCAGGTTTGGCGGTAGCACCAGCGTCAGCAGGTGCCGTCGCGGTGATGGTCGCAGGCGCTGCCTTGTTTGCTGCAGGGGCCTGTGCAAAAGAAACAGCTGCAACACTGGACAGCACGAGGGTAGCCAAAAGGGTCTTGAAATTGGTCATGGTTAACTCTCACATAAAAACGACTGTCGCATCAGCTCCGACCGTCTTAAGCGAGCCCAACTTCTGAATCAGGCTTATTCCCTTAACGTGGGGGCGATGTGCGCGTTGACGTCGTTTACTTTTGTTTACGGGAGGTTGGGGATCAGGCATGACCAAGCAACAGCACTATTACTTAGAGAACGTGAACACTTCCTATAACGGCCACAAATAGCAATTGCTCTCCCCCAGTAAACATTGAGGTGTCGCAATTCATTCTGCGTCCTCCTCAAATTTAAGCTGGATCTGATTCATTCCCTCGGTGACTTCAATTTTCTGCTTCCCAACCTCAAGCAATTTAACCAAGCTCAGAAATGTGTATTTTTCGTCTGTAGCGCGAAGGGAGCGAGTGATGCTTACGCGGCAGCCAATTGACTTGCGAATTAGCTGTTTAGCCAACAAAATGCTTCGCACATTTTCACTGAGATTGCTGATTTTCATGGTGACACTTCGACCGAGCAATCCCTTCAGTGCGGGCTTTTCAGAGTCATATTTATTTTGAATTTTCACGAACGCCGTGTTGGACGTCTCATCAAAATACTGAACACGCAAGCTGACCTCGTAGAGTTCCTTGGACAAATATGTTTTGGGCAAGGGAGCAATTTTTGCGAGCAATATGCCTGACGGCAACTGTATTTCTTGGTCTTCTGGTTTGGCCTGCAGTAGTAAGGCCTTTACCTTCAGGGGATCACAGGACTTTGAAACCAAATCATCGAATTCCTCGAGGTAAGTAGTCTTCGTTTCTCCCTTGTTGAGCTTCTTTGCGATTGCAACTGCTGCGCTGTGTTGCATTCGATAGTTCTGAATTTCTTCATCAGTTTGATTTTTAAAATTGGAGTCTTCCAGAAGACTGGGAATTTCAACTGGCACGCGCAGCATCGCTACGAGCAACTGTTTCAAAGCCTCTTGAGAGAACCCAAATGAATGGCACTGCTCGGGACAAACATTTGATCTTTCGAGGTGCTTTACTGCCTCTTCGATTAGCTGAAAGGCATCTGCCACCGGAACATACTTCTGCCCTTCATATTGCGTTGACAGTTTCTCGATTTCGCTTTGGCTCAAGCCCGCGAATCGCGTAACCATGTGATTGCCTTCACGTACTTGCTGATCTGCATATTCCTTACTCAAATTGATACTCCTTTTGGATGTTGAAATAACTGATGACAGAAGTCACCAGGACACGCGTTGCAATGCTCCAGCGCCCGGTAGACGTAGCCTTATCGGGGTTCTTCATATCAATGATTTGAAAAAGTGGGTGTGCGCCAATGCGATCGGTTGGATTGGCAACCTTCAACCGTGCCTTAAAAGTGTTGAGTTCTTCCGGACCTACGAGCTGTGGATGAACAGAGCTAAATTGAATTTGGAGGCCCAGCGTCGCGGGAATGCATGACATGTGTGACTTGATGCGCTCCAAGAGTTCCGCTGCGTTTAGCTGTGGTTTGGAAACATGCCGACGATCCGGATTCAGATCATCCGCAAGCTGTAGCAGCAAGCCTTTCTGACAATTCAACAGCACTTTTAGAAGAGCCTTGGCTTCCTCAGTGGCCAAGAAATTACGGTCAGCTTCCAAGGCATGAGGGGTGGCTTTGCCTCGCTTTCGCTTGAGAAATGATGTGCGAGTCAGATTGCTTGGGAGCAATGCATCGATTTTTCGGGCCAAGGTTTTTGTAAGCCCCCAGCTGTCGGCACTTTTGTCAATCGATTGACCCAGCAGAACGTGAGCAGCGAACATCGTGCATGCTTCGGAACTTGGCAGAACGGTTTGCGCATCATGGCACCGCGGAACAACGACAGCGTGTGAATCGATAGGCATCAGCGCAGGTGCGCCGATTGAATTCGAGGCAATTTGACTGATCTTGTTCCAGATGTCAAAAGACCGACCAGACTTCAATGCTACGGATCGCGCTTGTCTAATGGCAGTGGTGTCTTCGAGGTACTCCATTAATAGTGCCCCCTCCGGTGCACAGTCTGAAAGCGATGCAGAGAGTTGACTTGCAAGGACAAAAGGCCAAATTGCATAGTAGTAAACCGAGGTGATGAGCGAGTGCCCATGGCCGGACTCCCGCGTTGCATGGATAAAGTGCGGGAACCCGCGATTGCAGTCTTCTTGTAGCAATTCCAGATGCGAATTTGTCGTGCCGTCGCCTTCTATGAGGCTGATTGCCATTTGTTCCCAATTCGGAGCAGCCCTTCGTGCGGTTGCACTTGCCCGATAGGTGTGCTTGCGTACGGTCGTTTCTCCGGTGACTTGCGCGGCCGCACTGACAATTGCCTCGTCAATGGCTCTCACTCGCGACCAGTCCTCCCCGTCCTGCTGGAGAAATAGAAAGTGGTTGTCCTTTTCCTCCGGGTCCGTGGCAATCTTCTGAATATCCGCAACCAACTCTTCGGGAAGGGGAATCAGGCGGTGTGCATGCTTTGATTTGAGATGACTGAACCC
>CANBYM010000325.1 GCA_947373605.1 Comamonadaceae bacterium | reverse complement strand
GCCGCCAGCGCCGAGACCATTGGCGCTGTCAGTACCACCTTCAAACTGCTCAGCCCCAATGACAAGGTGGTGGTCGATGTGTTTGACGACCCGGCGGTGGACGGTGTGGCCTGCTACCTGTCGCATGCCAAAACCGGCGGCTACACCGGCGCGCTGGGCCTGGCAGAAGACACGTCAGACGCCGCCGTGGCCTGCCGCCAGGTGGGCCCCATCAAGTTCAAAGAAAAGATCGACAAGCAAGACGAGGTGTTCAACGCCCGCTCTTCCTTCCTGTTCAAGCATGTCCGCGTGGTGCGCATGGTAGACGTGAAGCGCAACACGCTGGTCTATCTGGTGTACTCCGACAAGATCATCGACGGCAGCCCCAAAAACAGTGTGACGGCGGTGGCGGTGCCCGCTGAGCAGCCGATACCGGTTAAGTAGGTTTTTAGGCGGAATCGGGCTTTAGCCCTCGTGCAATATGCGTAAGCAGCTATCGAAATCGGATCAAATCATTCGCCATCGGAAGCGCCAGAATTCTTGAAATCGGCAAACTTGGCAGCCATCGTCGGGTTCCTGACCGCCAAAGTTAGCCATGTAGGTGCGCTGTGCGCATAGCTCTCCCATTCGCTGGTGAATACGCATTTGCCGCCGACGGCTTCAAGCGCCAGCCGGATGCCCCCAATCCCGACAAATAGATCGATGAATTTGAAGTCGGACTTGGCGTTCACTTACGCCAAGGTGTCTTGCAATGGCGGTTTGCGAGTGATGTTGGCGGGCTGCTGCGAGGTATTCCAGCGCTGCGGCGTTATTCAAGGTGGTACGCGGTGTATTCGTAAAAGTCACCATACCGGACAAAATGTCTGGCAATCATCCCCCTGACAAATAAACAGTATTTATCGCAAAGTCCTCAAAAAAATCAATCGACGGTTGACGCGCTTGAACTATCGCTTACGGTGTATTTCGACGTGTCACCCGAACTTCATCCCAAATGCCCCATCCCCACCCACCCCAATGACCAACCTCTGCGTAGCCCGCGTCGCCGCCACATAGAACACCCGCGCGGCTTCCTTCTCATCCTCCCCTACCGCAGGCATATGCCCCACGCCGGGTAGCGCCACAACGGGGAACTCCAGTCCCTTGCTGACCTTCATGGTCATGACCTTGATCTTGTTGCTTGCGGGGTCAAAATCGCCAGAACCCAACCTGTTTTCCACGGGCATTTCGCGTTGAGCTAAAGTCTGAGCGCAGAGGTTGCGTGTAGTCTTGTCGGGGCACAGCACCGCCATATCTCCCCAAGCGAAACCTTCTTTGTGAGCCTGGCCCAAGTGGTCGGCTATTGCCAGGGCTTCGTCGCGCAGGGTGGGCAGGTTGATGATGACAGGGGCTTGCCCCTCGCGCCCGCAGCTCACGGGTTTGAGCATGGGGATACCGTCGTCATCTTTGTTATCCGCAGTCAGCAGGTCCGCGGCCACCAGACTGGCGGTTTGCAATATCTGTTTGGTGTTGCGGTAGTTGACCTTCAGAATGGTGGTGCGGCCCTGCGCCTGAATTCCCACGCTCTTGAAGCTGAATTGTTTGCTGCGCGCACGTTCATAAATGCTTTGCGCATCGTCAAACAGCACCAGCAGGCTATTGGTGGTGGGGTCCACCATCTGTGTGACTAGCTTGAGCCACTCGGGCGCAAAGTCGTGGCCTTCGTCAATCATCACAGCTTGGTACTGACCGCTGGGGATATGTTGACGGTTCACACCGCGAATGACGTTGTCCACCATCTCGTCAAACATGCGCGGGCCTTGCGGGGGCATGGCTTGCCCATATGCCACCAATTGGTCGCGGCACCATTTATGAAAATGCCGCACATGAACCTTGTCCCCCAAACCTTTGACTTGCATCACGCTGTGCAGCTTCACGCCCAGCGGTTCGTTAAAGCAGAGGATTAGGATGGGTTTGCTGGTTTGCGTGCTGGCTTGCGCGAGATATTTCGCGCGGTAGCCCAGAATCATCGTCTTACCGGAGCCCGCCACGCCGTGGATAACGCGGTGGCCGTCGCCTAGGCTGCGGGCCAGTTGCTCTTGCTGCAGGTCCATTACGCGCATGATGCTGGGTAGTTCGGCATCTGCATCGCTATCGTCGAACAAGTCACCTGTGGATTGCACGCGCACCTGCGGGAACATGATCCAGCGTACGCGGTCAATTTGCGGCAGGCTGAGCGCGCCGCGCATGCCGTAGGGGAACATGTCCCACAGGCGGCTTTGCAGGTCTTCGGGGTCCACGCTCTCCAGCATTTCGTCTTGGCACAGTACGCGGTGGGGTTCTATGGCGTGCTGCAGCTCGGCGGCTTCAAACTGTTTGCGGGTGATGTTGGTAAACACCACGCCGTAGCTCCACGGAAATGCAAGCTTGCCTGCATGCGCGCCGTGCGCTTGTACCAGTTGCTTGTCGCGCTCCAGTGTTTTGACCACTTGGTGGGCGTATTGGCGCGCTTGCTCCAGCGGGTTGATCACGGTCTTGGTGCCGCTGTCGCCCATGATTTCCCAGTCTTGCTTGTCGGCGCGCAGGATGGTGCCGAGCTTCCAGTCTTTCACCTCCAGCACCAAAATGCCACGGCGTGGGTGCAGTACACAAAAGTCGGGGTGGGTGTTGTGCGGCCCCATGGGAACGTCGTACCAAAGCAGGTAATCGTCGTCGAGCTTGGCCTCCAGTCGTTCGGCCAGTCTGCGCTCGCCACCTGTCATGCGTGACACGCAAGAACCCATCGCCGGAATCAATGTCGCCATAAATGAACCCCCACCCTGAAAATATTTTTATGGGCCATATCATGCAGTGAAAAACACAGGCTAGCCAGCACATTGCCCTGCGTGAGGTTTTTATACGTCAAATAGACCCGCAGTCCCCGTGCAGCATGCGTAAGCAGCTATTAAATAAATAGCAATAGTCTGCTGTAAAAAAGGTTAAATACGCCCTAATTACAATCGCACCTTACCCCGATAGGCCTGCACATGACGACTAAAACCAAACCCACCGCCCGCACCGGCTTGCGCC
>CANBYM010000324.1 GCA_947373605.1 Comamonadaceae bacterium | reverse complement strand
CCTGCGCGCCGCCAATCGTGAAGGCACGGGTGACACCGGCAACATAGGCGGCCGCCAAGACCAATTCATTGCGTTCGCCCTTGCTTGCACCGGCGTTGCCCGGGCCTCCAGTCGCAACGCTTCCGCGCACCGGTGTAGGCACCACCATGATGATATCTTGCACACCCGCCACATGCGCCGGCACCGCATTCATGATCAGACTGGACGGATAAGATGCTTTACCGCCCGGCACATAAATGCCGACGCGGTCCAGTGGCGTGACCTTTTGCCCTAAAAGGCTACCGTTTTCGTCCCTGTAACTCCAGCTTTCACCGCAGGCTTTTTTCTGGGCGTCGTGGTAGCTGCGCACGCGGCGATTGGCATCCTGCAATGCCTGGCGCTGTACGTCCGGCAGACCATCGAAGGCGGCCTTGAAGTCCACTTGTGAAAGCTCTAAATCAGCTGCACTCGCGACGTTGAGGCCGTCAAAGCGGGAGGTGTACTCCAACACGGCTGCATCACCCCGTTCTTGAACGTCGGCAAGAATGTCTGCAACACGCTGCTCGATGGCGGCATCCGCTGCCGCAGACCAATGCCTGAGCGCTTTGAGGCGGGCTTCAAAGTCTGCGTCGGCTGTGGACAGTCGGGAGGGGCTTGCTTTCAAAGTCATGAGTTTGGGTGGCTTTTGTGAAATGCTTCTATTTGCCGATTGCACCAGCAAAGGCATTGATGATGTTGCGGATGGGTTCTTGCTTGAGCTTGAGCGCCGCTTGATTCACGACCAGTCGGGAACTGATGTCCATGATGCGCTCGACCTCTACCAGATGGTTGGCCTTGAGCGTGTTGCCAGTAGACACCAGATCCACAATTGCGTCGGCAAGACCGACGAGGGGAGCGAGTTCCATACTGCCGTACAGCTTGATCAGGTCTACGTGGACACCTTTGCTGGCAAAAAATTCACGCGCGATTGCCACATATTTAGTGGCCACTTTCAGGCGGGAGCCTTGCTTGACCGCCGACGCATAGTCAAAGTCGGCACGCACAGCCACGCTGATGCGGCACTTGGCAATTTGCAAATCCAGCGGCTGGTACAGGCCCTGGCTTCCGTGTTCCAGCAACGTGTCTTTGCCTGTGATGCCTAAATCGGCACCGCCGAACTGCACATAGGTAGGCACATCAGTAGCGCGAACCACCAGCACGCGCACGTTAGGTTGGTTGGTGTCGAGGATCAGCTTGCGGGATTTCTCAGGATCGTCCAGCACTTCAATGCCGGCAGCTCTGAGCAGCGGCATCGTTTCTTCAAAAATGCGGCCCTTAGACAAGGCCAACGTAATCATGTTTTGTGTCATTTCACACGCTCAATGTCAGCGCCTATGCCGCGCAATTTAGCTTCCATCTGGTCGTATCCCCGGTCCAGATGGTAAATACGGTCCACTAGCGTTTCGCCATCGGCCACAAGACCTGCAATGACCAAACTGGCCGACGCACGCAGGTCGGTCGCCATGACCGTCGCACCAGAGAGTTTGGGCACCCCCTCGATCACAGCCACCTTGCCGTCAATCTGTATGTTGGCTCCCAGGCGGACCAGCTCATTCACGTGCATGAAGCGATTTTCGAAAATGGTTTCAGTCACTTTGCTGTGCCCCAGCGAAATGCAATTGAGCGCCATGAACTGCGCCTGCATATCCGTCGGAAAACCTGGGTATTCGGTGGTGCGAAAACTTTGTGCCTTGAGGTAGCGGTACGCAGGCTCGCTCGCCTGCACCCGGATACCACCGTCCACCGCAGTGACCGTCACCCCGGCATCGCGCAATTTATCGATCACGGCGTCCAGATGGTCCGCCCGGCCATGTTTGAGAACCACGTCACCGCCGGTCGCGGCGACAGCGCACAAAAATGTTCCTGTCTCAATGCGGTCGGCAACCACTTGGTGTGTGCAACCATGCAACCGCTCTACACCTTGAATATGAATGCGACTCGTGCCATGGCCTTCGATTTTGGCGCCCATCTTGATGAGCATCTCAGCCAGGTCGGGGATCTCCGGCTCCTGCGCCGCGTTTTCGAGCACCGTCTCGCCGTCGGCAAGCGCCGCGGCCATTAAAAAGTTTTCCGTGCCGGTCACCGTAACCATGTCGGTAGCAATGCGCGCGCCCTTGAGGCGCTTGCGGCCATTGGCCAGCTTAGCGAGCATGTAGCCATGTTCAACGGCAATTTCAGCACCCATCGCCGTAAGACCCTTGAGATGCTGATCTACCGGCCGGGAGCCAATGGCGCAACCACCTGGCAAAGACACTTTGGCATGCCCGAAACGTGCCAGCAACGGCCCCAATGCCAGTACCGAGGCACGCATGGTTTTGACCAACTCATAGGGCGCTTCAGGCTTGGTCAGGGTAGACGCATCAGCTCGCACCGATCCATCGTCATGCACCGCGATGTCCACGCCCATATTGCGGATGAGCTTGAGCATGGTCGACACGTCTTGCAATCGTGGCACGTTCTGCAGCCTTACCGGCTCGGCGGTAAGCAGCGTCGCACACAACTCCGGCAAGGCTGCATTTTTAGCGCCGGAAATAAGTACTTCGCCACGCAACTGGCGACCGCCGCGAATCAGTAATTTATCCATATCAGGCCGACTGCTTCGCCCATTCAGCGGGCGAAAAAGTTTTCATCGACAAAGCGTGCACTTCGTCGGTTTTCATGCGGTCGCCCAGCGTGGCATAAACCAATTGGTGGCGTTGAATCAGGCGCTTGCCTTCAAAGGCAGGAGACACGATCGTGGCATACCAGTGGCGCCCATCGCCTTCAAGCTCGCATTTTTCGCATGCCAGTCCGGCGGTAATCAGGGATTGAAGTTGGTCAGCGGTCATATCGTTTATCGAGGTTCAACTGCGGATTTTGTAGCCGGTACGCAGCAATTGCAGCGCGACCGCAGAGACGCACAGCAAAGCGACGCCCACCACGGCAAAGCTCAGCCATGGGGAGACATCGCTCACACCAAAAATCCGTAACGGAACCCGTCGATCATGTAAAAGAAGGGGTTGAAATGGCTCACGCCTTGCCAAAACGAAGGCA
>CANBYM010000323.1 GCA_947373605.1 Comamonadaceae bacterium | reverse complement strand
ACATCCTGAATGCCCTCCATAGCGCGAGGTCGTAAGCGATTTTCAGCACCCCGCAGGCCACCAACGGCGCGGCAGCCCACCCCGACTGGAATAGCCACCCCGCCAAAACCGGACTCAAAGCCGATGCCAGGCTACGCGGCACGGCGGTGAAGCTCGCGGCGGCGGCACGCTCATGAGGCTCAACGACGGACATGACAAACGCGCTGCGGGCTGGCACATCCATGGACGACACCAACGCTCGAACCAGCAGCAAGCCCAACGCCAATCCCACATGGGGCGCGAACGCCGCGCCGATCAGGCATAGGCTCGCCGGGATATGGGTGAAGACCATTGTGTTGACCAATCCGATCCGCTTGGCCAGTTTGGGCGCGGCGAGCTGCGAAGCCGCGCCAAGAAGACCCGATGCGAAAAAGAACGCACCAGCTGCGGCAAGCGACAGCCCGAACCTCTGAAATAGCCAGAGCGCCAACAACGAATTGACCACCAGTCCCCCGGCGAACGAGTCCACCGAGAACAAGGCCGCCAACTTGATCACCACCATCCGCGATGGGCCAAGCGGGGCCGGCTTCTCGCCGATGGAATCTCCAGAGCTCGGAAGCCGACCGTATAGCCACCAGACTGCAAGCCCAATGAGCCCGTAAAGCACAAACATGCCGCGCAAGGCCGAAAGCCTGTCCACGCCAGCAAACGCCACCACGCGATCTGGGATGCCGGATGCCAATGCCCCGAGCGCCGCGCACAACGCTCCTGTGAGCGCATACCTCGCAAACAAGTCAGTTCTTGATGCGGAGTCGGACGCGGCGGCAAGCTTTGCATGCTCCAATGGCAGAAAAACGCTCACATCGCCCGAGCTTGGATTGAGCGTGCCCACGAAAGCCACCAGCAAAAGTGGCCAAAACGCCTGGATCGAAGCAAAGCCTAACCCGGTCGCTGCCATAAGAAGCGCTGCGGCCAGCATAAGGGCCTTGCCGGTCCAGCGATGGCCCCAAGCCCCGACGGCCAGAGTCGCGCATGCCGAACCCAAGAGGGTCGCCGTGGCTATCGCGCCGACCTCCACCCCGCCAAACCCCATCGCGAGCAGATAGACAGGCAAAAGCACGGCTACGAAGCCGTCGGCAAAGCCCCGCAATGCGCGCGCGGCAAATATCGGCGCGATGCCGACATCTGCCCCGTGAGGAATCAACTTTTTGAACAAATCAAATGGTCCTTCATGTCAACGGACCATAGCGCACCTCAACGCCATTCACCACCGCAATTAAATCGCCCTTGGACGGTGCCAAACTAACGATCTGAGGCAGCCTTGATGTTGATTTCGAAAGACAAAAGTTCTTTACTTCCGCAAGCCGAAATGATAAGAAATGACTTGGCAACGCTGTAAGATGATGTGGATATGAGTAAGACATTCGACAAAGCACCATTGGTAGAGACCATCGCTGAGTTGCGTTGGGCACCACAACACACCACCCAAATTGGGAATGGGCAAGGCGCTGGCATGCCCATGATGGCTTTAAACTCAAATGGATTTGACGAATTCTTCATGAGATTCGGGGGAGAGATGTATCAACACGGCTTCCAGCGAGCTGAACGTCTCGTTCCCGCAGGATTTCCGATGATGCTATTTCAGCCTGTTTACAGGTACCAAAAGGCCAATGAAGCAACTGCTTCGGCTTTATATCAGCTCGGTGCGGGTCTTTTTTCCGCCAATGCAATCCCACCATACAAATCGTGGGACACATTTCTACCCACAATTGAAGCTGGAATTGATGCGCTATTAAAGACCCGTTCAGATGCTGAAAAAGACACCCCGTTTTCAGCGATTAGCCTAAGATACATTGATGCCTTTGGCCCTCACCTGACAGGTGGAAGGGACATCGGGACCTTCACCAGAGAGGTTTTCGGTGTGAAACTCGAATTACCTGCTGCAATAACTAAATACGGAAAGACTGGCAGTACGCCCAAGTCATTCCTTTTGATCTCTCTCCCATTAGAAAATCAACTTTCGATGACTATAAACATCGGCGAAGGAATGATCAATAATGAATCGGCCATCGTAATGGACACCACAATTTCCACGACGACTGACGTGATCGCTGAGAAGCAAGCAATATTGAACGCGCTCACTAGTGCTAGGAACGTCATGCACGAGATGTTTATCGAGCTCACAAAACCAATTGAAGCCTTGATGCAGCCAAAAAGTTAAAAATGTACGTCGATTCTTCATATAGCACAGCGATAGTTGACGCGCCACATCAATGGTACGCGGTCGAAAAAGTGCAGCAGCGCCCGCCTGATCCATACGCTTTTTTAAAAAATCGTGTGGCATCGCTTCGCATTGATGTATCCAGCGCCCGGTTAAAGGTTCTCGAATATGGGCAGATGCCCGAGAACTGGGATGGATATGGTGCGGCGTCAATTGGAGACGAAACGATACGCAACGCTCTTTCCGTGTTGGACATCGTACTGCGTTCGACACCTGTTCCCGATATCGTTCCCAACGCCAACGGAACTCTTTCCTTCGAGTGGGAAACCGTCGACGGTTTCGCTCACCTAGAGATTGGGAATACACGCTTCGCGTTTTACTTAAAACACCGATCGGCACAGCCCGTATGTACTGACGGTCGTACTGATTTATTTCCTGCCAATTTCATCGAATCGCAAATCTCTGCCATGCTTTATTCAGGGCGCAATGCGGCTCCAACAATTACAAAAATAGAGATGTTCAACGATGTGTGGGCTACCGCTTGATATTGACGACGGAGAGAAAATTGTTCGGGTTGTCATGTGCCCCTCTCACGTCAAAAACGGTGTTCTCAAGCCTGCCGCATTTCGGTCGAAAGCGGGGACTGACGAAGTCTCCGTCATCCGACATAGCCATATGGGCTCGGACTTCTGCAAGGCTAAGGGCCTGGCTATTTCCGCAAACAGTACAACTATCACTTATGGCGGTTTAGCAGTACTTACTGCCCTCGCCATAAGGCAGACAGGCTCCAACGTACATGACTCGCGCATCGAGTTTTGCGGCCACGCACATATTGCACACGGCATAACACTGGCACCTGGTGAGCCGCCAACCTCGGCAGACTTCGAATTCATTACCGAGCGTTGCCGAAATTTACT
>CANBYM010000322.1 GCA_947373605.1 Comamonadaceae bacterium | reverse complement strand
GCCGATGATTCTGCGCCGTACCGATGGCTCAATACCGGCATGACCAGCGTCATGCCGGCACACGTGATTTATCCCAAGGTGGATGCGCGCCCGGCAGGCTTTTCTTCCCGCTGGCTCAACGAGATTTTACGTGGGCAAATGGGCTTTGGCGGTGCCATTTTTAGTGATGATCTTGCAATGGCTGGTGCGCGATTGATTGACGGGCGTCAGGTGAGTTACACAGAAGCCGCCGTCGAAGCACTCAATGCCGGTTGCGATATGGTCTTGCTGTGCAACCAGTCGACGCCCACAAGCCAAGGCGCCGGCAAAGAAGTGGACCAGCTGATTGATGGTATGACGGAAGCGCTGATGAAAGGCCAATGGCAGCTTAGCGAGGCCAGCGAGCTCCGCCGCCTTGCACTTTTGCCACAGTCTCCGGCCTTGGAGTGGGACGAATTGATGGTTTTTTCCGACTACATGCATGCGCTGGATTGGATTGCTTAAAGCCGGTGCTAGCATGGTGCCAAGCATTCAGTGCTTATTTTTTTACAAGGAGTTGAAATGAAGTTGAAGTCTGCGATCGTCGCTGCAATGTTGACGGCGTTTGCCGGGTTGACCATGGCCCAAGCAGCCCCTGCAGTCGCAGGTGCACCGGTAGCGGGTGCCGAAAAGACCCATAAGTCCGCGCACAAAAAGTCTGCGCATAAAGCGTCCCATCACAAGTCCTCTGCCCATAAGGCATCGGGCAAGAAAAGTCACAAGGCTAAACACAAAAAGCCTGTTTGATCTAATCCGTCAAACACCATCAAAAATGGCCTCCAAGGAGGTCATTTTTTTCGTCCTGTCACACCCTGTCGGTTCAGGGGGATAGATGAAGGCGGGGTGAGGACAGGGCAACAATCTGGTCAGTTGTCGCGTCATCCACGGGCTTGTTACGGGCCAGTTGCCCGTTGGTAATCAGAAGTGCACGCAATTGCTGCAGATCTTTTACTGTGGGCGCTACTTTGATTTGCGCCAATGCGGCAGACGTGTTTCCACTCTGGATGATGGATGCTACCTTGGCAGCCCAGATGCTTTGTTTGGCCATTTGGCTTAATCCTTTTTTGCAGCGTCAAATCCGCTGCTCCATAAACGATGCGCTCCGGATTCCAGGTGCGTCAGATACACCCGCACTTCAAATTCAAGCTGATGGTACGCCGGTTCCATATAGGTACACAGCTTATAAAACGCCTTGTCGTGCTCGCGTTCACGCAAATGCGCCAGTTCATGCACCACAATCATTTTCAAAAATTCAGCTGGCGTGTCCTTGAACAGTGAGGCAACGCGTATTTCACGCTTGGATTTAAGTTGTGATCCTTGCACTCGCGAAATGCTTGTGTGCGTGCCTAGTGCGTTTTTGACAACATGCAATTTGCTGTCAAAGGCCACCTTGCTTAAAGGATCCGCACCGCGTAAATGTTCTTTCTTCAGTTCTTGCACATAGTCGTGCAAAGCCCGGTCTGTCCGCACGCTGTGGGTTTGTGCATATTTGTTTGTAAGCCAGGTACCGAGCTTGTCCTGCTGCTGCATGTGTGACACCTGCTGCAGCACGTCTAGTGGATAACCTTGCAGGTATTTCAAAACGGGAGTTTGCATGCGCGTGGTCTGTGGGACAGGGCCCTAGTGCTTTGCAACCCGCATGGCGACAAGACCGGCCACGCCGATGATTGCAGCCCCGCACAGTGTTGCGAGTTTGGGCACCTCTGCAAAAAACAGGAAACCCCACAGTGGCGCCCAAAGCATGCCGGTGTATTCGAAGGGAGTAACGATGCTGGTTTTGGCAATGCGATAGGCATTGGTCAGGAACATAGTGCCCAAGGCTGCAATCACACCACAGGATGCAATCAACAAGGTGTCATGGAGCGTTGGCATCACCCACGGACGCACCAGAAACCGGATGCTGGGGTGTGTTGCTGTGTGAATGTCCAGGAGGTGCAGGACGATTGCGGCAAGTGTTGAACCAGCCAGAAACAGGATGTTCTGATAAAAGGCCATGACCGAGGCAACCTGCGAATTTCCTAATTTGCGCGCCATCAGCATGGACACGCCGTACAAGGCGGCCGCCAGCAGCGACAACAGTGCAGCCGGCTCAAATAGTCCGCTTCCCGGTTGCAACATGACCAGCACACCGCCAAAACCCAGAGCCACAGCGGTCCACACCTTCCAGCCCACATGCTCGCCCAGCACGGGGCCCGCCAGCGCCGTCAGAAATAGGGGTACGGTGAAATACAGCGCCACCGCATCGGCCAGCGGCAAGGCTGGAAACGCCATGTAGTAAGCCGTGTAGGCACCGAACATAATGAGTCCGCGAAGCACCAGCGCGCCCATGCCGCCCGCAAGCAGCGCGCGCCAACCCACTTCACGCTGCACCAATGTCAGCAATATCGGCACACCTACCAATGAGCGTAGGCCCACCACCTGCGTGAGCGCGTAGGCGCCACTCACTTGCTTAATGATGGCGTCTTGCAGCGAGAAGATGAACAGGCCCACACACAGGAACAAAATTCCCCGGGCCGTGTTGTTTTGCATGCGCGCCGAATCAGGCTTCGCGGCGCAGGGCTGGGAACAAAATGATGTCGCGGATGCTGGCGCTGTCCGTCAGCAGCATCATCAGGCGGTCGATACCGATGCCGCAACCCCCGGTGGGTGGCATGCCGTATTCCAGCGCACGGACAAAGTCGTGGTCGTAGTACATGGCTTCGTCATCGCCGTTGTCTTTGGCAGCGACCTGCGCCTGAAAACGCGCGGCCTGGTCTTCGGCGTCGTTCAACTCGCTAAAGCCATTTCCGAATTCGCGTCCGGTAATGTAGAGCTCAAAGCGTTCTGTGACACCGGGCTTGGTGTCGCTCTCGCGGGCGAGTGGGGAAATTTCCACGGGGTGTTCGCAAATAAAGGTGGGCTGCCACAGCTTTTCTTCCACCGTTTCTTCGAAGTACATCACTTGCAAGCCCGCTAGGCTGCGCGTTGACAATTGGTGCTTGGCCTCTGTCAGGCCGAGTTTGCCTAGGGCATTGATCAGCCATGTGACGTCATTCACGCCGTCACCAGCATCTGTGTATTTAGCAATGGCCTCTTTGATCGTCAGGCGCTCGAAAGGCACGGACAAATCGACCTGCTTGCCGCCGT
>CANBYM010000321.1 GCA_947373605.1 Comamonadaceae bacterium | reverse complement strand
GCAGATTCAGCCAGCCTTGCGCCTCACTGCCAAAGTAGCGCTCTAGCCGCAGCGCCGTATCGGCAGACACGCCGCGATTGCCATCGACAATTTCGCGGAGTCTGGAGTAGGGCACATGAAGTGCCAATGACAAGGCACGCACACTGATGCCCATGGGCTTGATGTAGTCCTCTAGCAAAATTTCGCCAGGGTGGACGGGGCGCATACCGTTCTTAAACATGATGCTCTCCATTGCTCGCAACGTGGAATTAACCGGCTCCGCGCTTTTGCGGAGTCCGGGTTGAATGTCGAGTTAGGCTCAGCCCTACGCTTCATCAACAACTGTCACCCCATAGTGAAATTCTGATTCAAGCCTTTGAAGCTCTTCGGCAGACGGCTTGTAATCGCGAAGAGCGGCAATCTCTAGTTCTACCTCAAGTGGTTTTGGAATACCTGCTTGCTTACGCACTAGCTCCAAGAGCTCCACTTCCCTGTTTGCCCACTTGTTGTGACTCAGTGTAAGCGTCGCAATAGGATCGGCTTGTGGATTTCGGCCAATCTCTGCGTGCCATGCGGCTGCGACGATATCTTGCTTCATTACAGCGAGACCAGCGGCAAGATTTTTACTGTCCGCATCCGGTGTTCCCTTGTACGCTGATGCGGCATAGAAGAAAAAGCTCGGATGATTAGATGCAATTACCGGTGCACTCTCGGTGTCCGATATTTTTATCGTTCCAACATCGAGAATGTTTAGATTTATTCCCCATAGCCGCGTAATCCACTTTCGTATCGGCAGCCCTAGAGCAATCAGTGGCCTACGGTCGTTGTTGCTCGATTCGTCAGAAAACAACTCAAGCAAAGGAATAGAGTATTTATCAAATGGTCCGTCATAGATCCCCGATAAATCGAGATTTTTGCCATCGTTTGCTGGTGCTGCGACGGGAACTATATCAACGATGCACGAGTATCGTGCAAGTTCATCTTTGGGCACACCATTGAGTGCTAGTAATTCCCACCAGCGATTTGTCGTCTTAGAGTTGAGATAGTCCTGTTTCTTTATTAACGAAAGCGGTGGAAAGTCCATGATCTCTACAGCTCGCGCATATTCGAGTGGCAGGCCAAGCGGAAGAAGAAACTTCCATGTGCTACTCCACTTGCCAGCCCTTTGGAAATCCTGGGCAGCCAAATAGCCGACTGCGCCAAGTTGAAAAAAGTATTTATAACGTTTTGAAATAGCATCGACGACAGCGGTGTCGCTATGCTCTATCGCAACCGTGGCAATGTTGCTTGTTATCTGTACGTCAACCACAAAGTCACCGACTGCTTCGCGGGCTAAACTGTCTGACACGTAGTGTTTGATAGTATCTTCAAGCGACTGGGTTTCGTGGTCGTCGTTCGGATATGTAAAAAGAATTTCGGCCTCAGCGCGTGAGCCGATCTGTATTTCTGCCTTTGCCAATTTAATGCCTCCAATATCTTTCCGAAGAGTTTGAGCTGCGTTGCTGTGCCTAACGTTTGAATTCGCCGGACTGGCGCGGCTTCATGCGCCAGTGCCGGTGGAATGATGGGTTGGGCGGCTTCATGGCAATACCTTCTCTGCCTCGGCGAGAAATACGATAGTTGAGGCGGTTTGATGTAATACATAGGCAACCAAGTGGGGCGGGACCTGTACTACGTCGGTGCCTTGACCGTGCCCACCAAGCCTGTTTCGTGCAGTAGGCACTCCGCTTTCCAACGTAGAACGGAGTGCGGAAAAATGCTGGCTCCAAAATTGCGGGACGAGCCCCTTGTCGAATAGAACCTGTATCAGGGCTTTGCTTGTAGCGTTTGGGTCGTGTGTCCATTTGCGCTTAGCGCAAATGGACTTCATAACGCTTTCAAGTGACTTTAGACACTCGGCTAGGGCTTCTTTCGCGCGGCCATGCCGGTAGTGCTCATGCGCTTTTAGAAATTCGGCTTGTGCCCCTGCGTATTCAGAGGCTCTCAGGAGCGCAAGCGCAGGCTTCACTGCCTCTGCATGTAGTAACTCAGAATCAACACGAACTACTTCACCTCCTTCAACTCGATAGCCGACCCCGTGCTCAAGAAATCTCGCATTGAGTTCCTCAATTGCGGAATCGGCCAACTTGGATGCGTTGTCACGTCGAAGGAAGTTCCAGTCTCGTGTGAACTTGTCGATTAAACGAAAAGACAACTCCACTGCATCGAGAACTTTCTCGTGATCGTCCTGCTGCAAGAGGAAGTTGGTAAGCTCCAGGCGGTAGTTTCTGTCCCCATAGTCTTTCGAGTTCTTAAGGGTGAAAACGCCATACTCGCGGCAAAGGGTATCAACGATAAATTGATAAGCGCGCTGTGGCTCATACGACGAGAAATATTCATTTTCCCCTCCAAGTGTGTCGTTCCAGATATGTACGATTTGAACCTTCAATGCTTGTGGAATCGTGTCATAGGAATAGACGTCCGGCACTTCTCCGCGGCGGGTCTTCTGGCGTTTAGAGAACAGATCAAAGATGCTCATATGATTTTTTATGACGCCCAACTCAATATGGAGAGACACGCCCGTGTCTCCCTAACCTGGCGATTGTCGCCCTACCATTGGACGATGAATTTGGTGCAAAGCCGTATGCCATAAGGCTCTCAGTCAAGATGTAGCAGGGAAGACCCGTCATAAAACTCCCGGAAAAACCAGCACGCCGGTTTTCGCATCTCCCGGTTGCTGGATCAATTGTTTGAAACCATTCGCTGCTGGCACTATAGCTTGGGTACGAGGCAACCCAGCATCCTAGGCAGCCTGGAGCTGGTGTTTACCGAGCCAGCGTATGCAGCGGAATATCTTTCTCCACCGCAAGCCTATCCAACGCCTTGCGCGTCTTCGTCATCAGCCAAGCTTCAATGATTTTATGTGTGGCGCTGGAGCGCATCGTCTGCAAGCTGACACCAGCACCGCCAACGTCCACGCCCGCCACCGCACACAGCGCGGCAGCAAAGTGCGGCTCCAGCGCGGCCACGGCTACGCGGCCGTCTTTGCAGGCATAGACGCGGTAGCCCGCATGCGCGCCGCCCACCATCGCGCCGGGTGTGGTCAGGCCCCAAGTGCGGGGCAGGGCGAGCCAGGCGGCGGAGTCCGACAGGGCGACTTCTTGATGCGTGCCTTTGCCTTTGAGTTTTTGATGCAGCACCGCACCCAGCACCGCTTCGCTCGCCATGA
>CANBYM010000320.1 GCA_947373605.1 Comamonadaceae bacterium | reverse complement strand
CGTGGTCAGTGCCACCACAGCGTCAAAGTAGTCTTTGTGCGGGGTTTGCAAATCGTTGAGTACAAACGCTGCGGCCTCGTCGCCCTTGCCCTCTTCCAGCAGCCGGTTCAGCTTGGCGCGCGCCTCGGCAAAGGCCGCGCGCTTGGGCACGGTGGCTTCCAGCAGGGCCACGCCTTCGGGCAGGGTGATCACGGTTTTGAGCTTGTCAAACAAGGCGACGTTGGCCTTGGCTTCTTCTTCGGATTGGGCAAGCCAGGCCTTGACCTGGGCCGGGTCCTTGATGGCCAGGGTGGCATTGCGCAAAAACCGCGCCTGGTTGCTTTGGTGTTCCTGAATTTGATTGGCTATCACCACCTTGGCGTAGCGGTTCTCCAGGATCAGTTTGCCGGTCTCGTTCATGTCATTGATGCGGTTGGCGGCCACGGTGGCCACCACCACCAGCAAGGCGATGACGATGCCAAAGCCCAGCCACAGGCGTTTGCCAATATTCATGTCGGAGAGTTTCATTTTTATCCCTTTGTATTTGTGTAAGCACGCACATGGCCATGGTCTGCACCCCTGCCATTTTTGGTAACTGCCAATCCTGCTCTTTGACCCACGTCAACGGTTGCTTGGATAGTAATGCAGTTGGCTACTGCAGGGGCGCTTGCATCACGCTTTTGTGGATGCGCCTGCCAGCGCGCCAGACCGCCCACAGCACCAGCGGGATCAGGGCGCCCACGGCCATTTCCGGGTTCAGTGGCACACCGGCGGCCTTCAGGCCCTTGCCCGCATACAACAGCAGGCTCACCACGTAATAGGAGATGGCCGCAATCGACAGGCCTTCCACCGTGGTCTGCAGGTGCAGCTGCAGTTCCTGGCCACGCGTGAGCTTGGCCAGCAGCTGCTGGTTTTGCAACTCGGAGGCAATGTCCACGCGTGTGCGCAGCAGCGCACTGGCACGCGCCACGCGCTCGGACAAAGAGGCCAGGCGCGGCGCCGTGGCCGCCACCGTGGCCATGGCCGGCGAGAGCCGGCGCTGCAGGAATTCGCCAACCGTCTGGATGCCGGGAATGGTCTCCTCGCGCAGCTCGGCAATGCGCTGCGTGACCAGGGCCTGGTAGGCGCGCGTGGCGGAGAAACGGTACATATGGGTGGCGGTGGCGCGCTCCACCCGGGCCGACAGGGACACCAGGGTGTCAAGCAACTCCTGGTCATTGGCCGACTTGTTTTCCAGCCGCGTGGTGATGTCGGCCAACTCGCCCTCGGCCTGGGCCAGCATGGGAGCCAGCTGCTTGGCCACCGGCAGGCCACGCAAGGCCATCAGGCGGTAAGTCTCCAGCTCCAGCAGGCGCTGCGAAACGCGTCCGGCACGGGTTTGCGTGGTACTGCTGGGTGCTATCACCAGCATGCGCTCGAAGCCGCTGGGGCGCAGCCGAAAGTCCGTCAGTGCCCAGGAGTGGCCGTTGTGCCCCATCACCGAGGCCGTCAGGGCGTGCTCGCCAAACCAGGGCTGGGCCTGCGCCAGCGCGGTCTGGGCGTCGCTGATATCGCCATGCAGCAGCAGCAACTGGATCGCGGCCAGGGTGCTGCCGGGAATGTTTTGCAACCAGCCGTCGGGCAGCAGCACCGAGGCCATCAGCTGCGCGTCATCCACGCCCATCAGGTCCTGCTCACGCAAGGGCTGGACCAGCGAATAACGGGTGAACTCGCTGTGGCGCTCCCACTTCAGGGTGTAGCCGCTCAGGCGCAGGCGCAGAAAGTTGCCCTGCATCTGCTCCAGCGCCAGCTCCTGCTGGCCCGGCAGCAGGCGCAGGTGCGCGCACTCCTGCTCGCGGCTTACATCCTGGTTGAACACGGCCACATAGAGCACCAGCGCCGGCATGCGGATGCGGGCCTGCGGCCGGGCATGCACCTCGTTATGCAAGGTAAGGCGCAGCAGGTCGTCTGGCGGCAGATAGGTGGATGCGCTGGCGGGTGTCGTCATGGTGTGGCACACGGAATATAGTGCGTGCAATTTACCTCAGAACGCGCGGCCTGCGGCACCGCACCCCGCGCTTAGCACGGTTTGCAATACCCTGGTCTGGCAGCGCCCGGCGCGCCCTGGGATATAACCGCAAGCACGGTTTGCATCCCGCAAACCCAAGAGAGATCCAACATGCTTTTTGACACCTACACCATGGGCCGCACTGCGCTGGCCAACCGCAGCGTCATGGCCCCCATGACCCGCAGCCGCGCCGTCTCCAGCAACACCCCCAATGCACTGATGGCCACCTACTACGCGCAGCGCGCAGGTGCCGGACTGATCATCACCGAAGGCGTAGCACCCTCGCCCAATGGCCTGGGCTACGCACGCATTCCCGGCCTGTTCAATGACGAGCAGGTGGCCGGCTGGCGCCTGGTGACGGACGCGGTGCATGCCAAGGGTGGCAAGATATTTGTGCAGTTCATGCACTGCGGGCGCGTGGCCCACCAGGCCAACCTGCCGGCCGGCGCCCGCGTGGTCGGCCCCGGCTCCGAAGTCTGCCCGGGCGAGATGTGGACCGATGCCTCGGGCATGCAAGCCCACACCGCGCCCACCGCCATGACCGAGGCCGACATTGCAGCCGCTGTAGCCGAATACGCCACGGCCGCAACCCGGGCTGTTGCCGCTGGCTTTGACGGCGTGGAGCTGCACGCAGCCAATGGCTACCTGATTGAGCAGTTCCTCAATGCCAACGTGAACTTGCGCACTGATGCATACGGCGGCAGCGCGGACAAGCGCAACCGCTTTGCGCTGGAAGTGGCCCAGGCCTGTGTGAACGCCATTGGCGCCGGCAAGGTGGGCATGCGCATTTCGCCGCATGGTGTGTTCAACGGCACCGGCCCGTTTGAAGGTGTGGACGCGCAATTTGTGGCGTTGACAGAAAAGCTGTCTGCCATGGGCCTCGTATATCTGCACCAGCTGGACCACTCCGCCATGGGTGCGCCGCCAGTGCCACAGGCGCTGAAGACCCAGTTGCGCAGCCTCTTCAAGCAAAGTTTTATTGCAGCCGGTGGCTTTGATGCCGCCAGCGCCCAGGCGCTGCTGCTGGCTGGCGGTGCCGACCTGATTGCCTTTGGCCGCCCCTTCCTGTGCAACCCGGATCTGGTGGCACGCATGCAGACCGGCGCGGCACTCAATGCACCCGATATGTCGACCTTTTATACGGCAGACGCCAAGGGCTACACCGACTACCCC
>CANBYM010000319.1 GCA_947373605.1 Comamonadaceae bacterium | reverse complement strand
CCCATTGCAAACAGTACAGAAGCCAAGCAGATCGCATCAGTTGCGCCAGTCGTTGCACCACCGGTTTTGAAGTCGGGTAATGCTGCTGCCATCGCATTGACCCAAAAGTACGCCTGTGTAGTTTGTCACAGTGTGGAGAGCAAGATCGTTGGCCCCGCCTTTAAAGATGTGGCTAAAAAGTATGCAGATCGCAGTGATGAGGTCGCATACCTCGCCGGGAAAATTCGCACTGGTGGTTCTGGAGTATGGGGCGCGATACCCATGCCTGCACAAACCCTAAGTGACGCGGACGCACAAACCATCGCCAAGTGGCTCGCCGCTGGCGTCAACAAATGACAAAGGAGAACTTGATGACAACTCGCAGACAGATGATTACGCGCTCCGCGCAAGTGGCAGCCATGTTGACTACGTTGGGCTTGTTACCGCAAGCTGCCAATGCGCAGTCGGCTTACAACACGGCTGCCTTCGAAGCCAAAACCATGTCAGACCTGACGAAGGCATTGGGTATTTCCGCGCCTGTTGAGAGTAAAGACGTGACCATTACAGGTCCGGACATCGCTGAAAACGGCGCAGTGGTGCCAATTGGCGCCTCCACCTCACTTGCGGGTGTGAAGCGCATGCTGCTGTTGGTGGAGAAGAATCCTTCGATGCTTTCGGCCATGTTTGATGTGAGCGATGCGGTAGACACTAGTTTTTCTACGCGCGTGAAGATGGGGCAGTCCTCAAATGTTTTTGCAGTGGCACTGATGGCCGATGGCAAAGTGCTCTACGCTGCTAAGGAAATCAAAGTAACACTGGGCGGCTGCGGCGGCTAAGCGAATCAACACCAATTAAGGAGCACAACATGGCAGATCCAATGCGCATTCGCGCCCAGGCAGCAGGCGATAAAGTAACCGTACGTGTACTGATGAGTCATGAGATGGAAACAGGCCAGCGCAAAGATGCGGCAGGCAAGGTGATTCCCGCATGGTTCATCCAGGAAGTCACTGCACAACATAACGGAAAGACGGTTATGACAGCACAGTGGGGTCCCTCTGTAGCCAAGAACCCGTTTCTGCAATTCAGTGTGAAGGGCGCCAAAGCAGGCGACAAAATCACAATGTCTTGGACAGACAACAAAGGTGACAAGCGTTCAGACGAAGCCACTGTTTCCTGATCCGGAGATAGCATGCGCAAACTTTGTATCGTGCTGGCACTTGCCGCCATCTCCGCTGGCGCTCTTGCCCAGGATAAATCCGCGGCAGATGCCATTGCTGAATACCGGGCTATGTTGGCCGACGGCAATCCGGCAGACCTGTTTGAAGCCAAGGGGGAAGACATCTGGAAGAAAAAGCGCGGCCCCAAAAACGCAACATTGGAGCAATGCAATTTGGGTAAAGGCCCGGGTGTAGTGAAGGGCGCATTTGTAGAGCTGCCACGCTGGTTTGCGGATACGGGCAAGGTTCAGGATCTGGAATCGCGATTGCTAACCTGCATGGAAACCATTCAAGGTTTCAATGCGAAATCCATCGCTGAGACGCCATTTGGCAAAGGTGAACAGATAACGATTGAAGGGCTGGTAGCGTGGATTTCTGCAGAGTCCAAAGGTATGCATTTCAATGTGCCGCAGACACATGCGCAGGAAAAGATCAATTACGAATTGGGTAAGCGCGCTTTCTACTATCGCGCAGGACCCTACGATTTTTCATGTGCTTCATGCCACGGCCAAGCAGGTAAACGCATACGTTTGCAAGACCTGCCGGAGCTCACCAAAAATCCGGGGGATGGCGTTGGATTTGCGGCATGGCCCGCCTATCGGCTCAGTAGCGGTGAGATGTGGGGCATGCAACGGCGGCTCAATGATTGCTACCGTCAACAACGCTTCCCATATCCCGGTTATGCGTCTGATGTGACCATTGCATTGAGTGTGTATATGGGTGTCAATGCCAAGGGTGCGGAGTCCGTTGCACCCGCGCTTAAACGCTGAAGGATGAGGTATGCATAAAATTCAAACAATCGCCTTAGCAATGGTGGCAACTTTGGTTGCAGGCTGCGCTTCGCTAACACCTGGTCCGGACTTCGACGCATTGCTGAAGAAAATGATGGATGACTCCTTCCGTAGTGAAGGCATCGCCACCAAAGACCGTCTGGTTCAAGACGCGGCAAACGAAGCGTGTTCCAAAGCCCAGGGGGAAAACCCACCGGACGAGGTAGTGGCTTCGATCCAGCAAGCTGCCTTGAAAAGCGTTCGTATGCCTTCTGATGGCAAGTTCACAGGCGACTGGCGTGAAGGTGAGAAGCTTGCACAAAATGGCCGTGGCATGACATGGTCCGACAAGACGGCGCTACCCAAAGACAATGGCGGAAACTGCTTGAACTGCCATCAGGTGACCAAAGAGGAAGTTTCATACGGAACCATTGGGCCAAGCCTGTACCACTATGGCAAAGACCGTGGAGTGCAGGATCCGGAAAGCATGGAGTCGCGGCCCATTGTGGAATACACCTGGACCAAGATCTACAACGCCAAGTCCTACAACGCATGCTCTGGCATGCCTCGCTTTGGACACGGCGGATTGCTCGATGAAATGCAGATGAAGCACCTCATGGCGCTCATTCTGGATCCCAAGTCGCCCGTTAATCAATAACACCTGAGCCCAGTCATTCATGAATCTGTCCAAGCGCGAATTTCTCCAGGTGCTGGGTGCGGCATCTGCCGCCGGGTTGAACCTCACCCGGTTTGCCAATGCCGATGCAGCTACGGCACAGCAAGGTCTGTATGACATCGCGCCCTTTGGCAATGTGTCCTTGTTGCACATGACGGATTGCCATGCGCAGCTGCTGCCCATTCATTTCCGCGAGCCTAGTGTGAACATGGGTGTTAGCGCTATGCAGGGGAAACTCCCGCACCTGGTAGGTGATAACCTGTTGAAGGCCGCTGGGTTGGCGCCGGGCAGCGCACAAGCTCACGCATTTACGTATATCGACTTTGAGAAGGCTGCTCGCTCATACGGAAAGGTGGGCGGATTTGCCCATTTGGCGACTCTGGTCAAGCAGCTTAAGGGCAGCCGTCCCGGTGCATTGTTGCTGGATGGGGGTGATACCTGGCAAGGTTCTGCTACATCGTTATGGACCCAGGCGCAGGATATGGTCGATGCCTGTAAGTTGCTTGGCGTGGATGTAATGACCGGCCACTGGGAGTTCACGTATGGCATGGAGCGTGTGAAGGA
>CANBYM010000318.1 GCA_947373605.1 Comamonadaceae bacterium | reverse complement strand
TGGTCGTGGCCCTGGGCTTTGCCGCCTACACCTTTATCACCTTGCACTGGAGCTACTCCAGCGGCGAGCGCGCAGGCTATTTGCAAAAGCTCTCCGAAAAAGGCTGGGTCTGTAAAACTTGGGAAGGCGAGCTGACTATGGTGTCATTGCCCGGTGCAGCGCCTGAAAAGTTTGCGTTTTCGGTGCGTGACGAAGCCACCGTGGCCAAAATCAACGCCGCCATGGGCAAGCGCATTGCGCTGGTGTACGAGCAGCACCGTGGCGTGCCTTCCAACTGTTTTGGTGAAACCGAATACTTTGCGGTGGATGTGCGGGAAGTCGCTCCGTGACTGACTAGTCTGCCTATTCCACTTCTACCCGCAACTCGCGCTCAGCAACGCGTTGCTTGCTGTCTTGCACCTGTAATGTCAGGCGGTGTTTGCCAGGCGGAATCTTGGCGTTATCCAGCACGAAGCCCTCGGGTGTGACTTTGACAAACTTGGTGATGCGGCTGGTAATGTCTACCTTGAAAGCACCGTACAGGACCCGAAACGTATCGGGCAGAATTTCCGCATCGGCCTGACTGCGGAACTGGACCTGAATGGCGAAGGGTGCGACCACCTTCAGGTCCGCGACGGGCTCAGGCTTGATGATTTCAATCAACGGCACCACGGCGCGCATACGCAGCGCAGGTGGCTCATTAAAGCCTTCCTGGCCCTGAAACTCAACGGCCTCTGCGGCCGACACCAGCCAGCCATCCGGCAGGGTGCCCTTGGCGAGCGGGTCTGCGGCAAAACACGAAGAGGCAGCGGCAAACATCAGTCCGCTGATCAGTACGAATCGCTTGGGAGTCAGGATACTTTTCATTTAATTTCCTCAACAGTAAAGAGGGCGGCACCATACGCATCCGAGCAAATGGTATTGCTCTGTCGCGACGCTGCATTGTTACAGAGCTGAGTCGGGGTAAAGGGCGAGGTGCCCATCAACGCGCCCAGTTGTGCACGGCCCTGTGCATCATTGAGCGAAGACAAAAACGGACCTGCCTTGGATGCGCCCAGTTGCGACAAATCCCGTGGTGAGTCCGTCACCATGACCAGCAGTGTGTCAGCACCGGCCGGACCTGCCGCTTTGACACTCCAATTGCCGCGCGGAAACTGCAAAGGCTTGCCTGGCTCCAACTTGTTGTTCTTATCAAGTTCATTGGGAAACAGCATGTAGATGGAATGGTTGTCCGAGCCAGCCAGCGCAACATAAAGGTACCCGGCGCGTTCCGAGACTACGGTGCCTTCCAGGGTGTCTTTGCCGATCTTCATTTTTTCGCGGGTTACGGTGACCTGCACTTTGCGTTTGGCATCGCGCTGGTCAAACATCTGGTTCAGCGCCTGTGCGCCGGTCAGGGGTGGCGGTGGCGGGGGTGTAAGGACTACAGGTAACGGGGCTAAGGCAACTGGAGCAGGCTTGGCCGGCACCAGCACCGGTGTCGTCGTTGTGGGTATGGGTGCAGCGGGTGTGGGAGCTAAAGCTGGCGGTTGGGCAGGCGGCGTTGTCACCGTCGCGGGTGCTGCAGCAAAGCTGACCGGCTTTAAGCCGCCTTGCGCAAACCACGCGGGCACAAAGTTGCTGTTGCCGTTGAGCACCAGGTGGTGTGGTTGGAACTGGGTGCTGCCTTCCATGCGCTTATTGATCTTTTCCTGCGCACAGATCCGGATTTCATCCATGCTGATGGCGCCGGAGTTGTCCAGATCTTTGGCATCGCGCAGCATGCAATCGCGCATGTATTGGGTGGCCAGCCCGCCTTTGAGCTCGTCGTCAAAACTGATTTCATCATTGCGCGATGCGCTCAGGTGAATGATGTCTTGCGGCAGTGTTCCTTTGTTGGTAGTTTCGACCACTAGATTGCGGGTTTTAACATTGGTGGGTTTGCCGCATTCTTCAGAGATGCCGGCGAACTTGGGGCGTAGCGCCCCTTCGTCGCTGGCAGTGACTATGCCGCGCGTACGCAGAACGGAGGCTGCCTGCACCAAGCCGCCGGAGTGGCAGGCGTCATACATGACAAACAGTTTGTCGGTCTTGTTGGTGATGCTGCTGAGCAGGCCCGCCATTTCGTGGTTTGTGATCAGGCCTTTTTGGCCGCCATCGTAGGCCAGCAGAGCCTCTACGCAGCCGCCCGCGCCGGGGTCGGGATAGCGGGTTCCGTGACCTGAGTAGTGAATGAAAACGCGGTCGCCGTCCTGCACCCGGTCGCTGAGTTCCTGAATCGCTTTGCGGATGCCGTCACCGGTGGCCTCTTCGTTTTGAAGATAGCGGATGTTCTCGGCAGGAACCTGCATGCTTTGCGCCATTTGGGTGGCGGATTCACGGTCCAGGCGCACGCCGGGCAACGGCGGTATGCCAGGGTCGGCGTATTTGCCGATTCCAATGATCAGGGCGTGCCGATTGGAGCGCACCGGCAAGCTGCGCACACCCAGTGTCAACGCCGATGCGCCCGCCGCCTCGCGCCCGCTGGACAGGGTTGAGGCCTCGGATTTTCCGGCGTTCATGTCCAGCGTACTGGCGCGCACCCAGCCGCTTGCCTTGGGGCCGGTTTTGCCCGGCGTATTTTGCAACTCCACTAGTGCCCAGCCGCCTTCGGAACTGAGTAGCCGCACCGCAGTGCCGCCTGGTGCACTTTGCAGCACATTGGCACTGGCCAGCTTGTCGTCACGCAATTCGGTGGTACGGGTCAGGCGCAGTGGCTTGGTGCTATCTTCGGCCGCATGGGCGCACAGCCACAATGCGGTGATCAGTGCCACGGCGATCAGAGTGCGTTTGAACTTCACCATAGAAAAATCCTTTTTTAATTGCATCAACGATTCAGTGCATCGCGGCCCATGCAGTGAGCGCGTTTGCGACCACCTCCACGCGGCCGGCATCTTGCTGCAAGTGAACTAACTTACCACTTTGCACCTGCAAGGCTGCCAACGTCGCGTCCAGAAGGCCGACGGCCCGCAGCACGCTCGCGTGCGGACCGATCAGCGCTGCATAGCGCGAGAGTTCCGGCCAGCGCACCGGGTGCAGCGGCAGGCTGTTGAGATCGGGCGCAATGACCCGGCAGTCGGGCACATGTTCGGATACCAGATCAATCAGCCGGTCCAACGGCACGTCGGACCAGGCTGTGCTGTGCAGCAGCGGCCACAGCGCCCACGTGCCAGTATCCGCGGCCAGTGGCCCGGGCATCCTGCACCAGTA
>CANBYM010000317.1 GCA_947373605.1 Comamonadaceae bacterium | reverse complement strand
GCTTTCCCGATCCGCGCCCAGTACTCGATTTGCTTTGGAACCGAACGATGCTCTGCTGCTGCGACCGTCTTTGCCTCTTCGACGAGATCGTCAGATAGTTTCATTGCTACAGCCATAGATATCTCCTTGCGAATGGTTTCATTATGCATTTATATGCAACCTTTTGCAACCAATCGAGGATCCAGCTGATGGAGGCGGGGGTCAGGCTGGCACAGGTGATCAATCGGTTAGGGCGCTGACAGCGCAACGCCCCCATTTGACCTATAATAAAGGTATCAATTGATACCATTAGGAGGATGCCATGGTACTTGTCACAGCTGAACGAATTGCCTCTGTCATGTCGCTTGCCAATGCGCCGCACACGTTTGAGGAGCTCGATGAGTTGGTTGCTCATGGCCTCCCAAAAGACGCGCTGCGATCAAGCGTTGCGCGCATTTTCTCCGGTGCTGATGATCGCAAAAAGCTGCTTTACCGCATCGTTCCCGAGGCAACGTACAAGCGCCGCAAGGAAAGTTTAAGCTCAGACGAGTCCGAGAAGACAGAACGCCTTGCACGGATTTTTGCAACAGCCCAATATGTCTGGGATAGCGAAGACGATGCCCGCGAGTTTGTTAATAAGCCGCACCCAATGCTCAAGGGACGCACACCTTTGGATGTGTCCATGAGTGAGCTAGGTGCCAGGCGGGTCGAAGAGTTGCTTTGGAAGCTCTTCTATGGAATCCCCGCATAAATGCGGGTCTATCGGATTGGAGACAGCCGCCATGCGCTGTGGGACGGCACGGGTGCTGCAATGGTTGGTGGGCGCTGGAACAGCCCGGGCAAGCCTGCCATTTACGGCTCACTCAGCTACGCCTGTTGTATGTTGGAGATTCTGGTGCACGCCAATATCGGGCGTGTACCTTCAACACACAGCTATATCATTGCGGATTTGCCGACGGATGTGGTGGTAGAGCGCCGGGAGGCGAACACGTTGCCTACCGGCTGGGACGCACAGGACTCATCCATTGCGCGCAGCTTTGGCGATCGATGGTTGCAAGAAGCGAGAAGCGCAGTTCTGTTGGTCCCATCGGTTGTGGCAAAGCTTGAGTGGAACGCGGTGGTGAATCCTGCGCATCCTGATGCAGCGAGGTTTTTGGTCGCCAAGAGCCAGAAGGTGATTTGGGACCAGAGACTGTTCGCAATGGCTTGATGCTGGGCCTCTCGTAGGCCACTTAAGCGGATTGGCTTATTCCATACTTTGTTTCAAAAATGGAATAAAGAATGGAACAAACTCCCAACGGCATATCAGCACTTTTGTTGCACTAAAAAAACACATCTAAAAAGTGCATCTTCGCGAACTGAATTTCTAATCGGACTTTGGGACCATCAGTTCCAGTTAATACGAGTTAACTAAAGTTAACTGGATGCGTGAGACACAAAAGTGGCTTTCATAGAGGCACTTATGAGCCATTTTTCCAGGGCGACCGAGGCCTACCCCGCACAGAAGAATATTTTCAACGCAATATTTTGCGCATCGCGTACAAATTTTAAAAATTGAATAAGCGCAGCGTTAATTGCCGTTGACACCGGTCGTGCAAAAAAATCTAAAAAAGGCTATTGCGCGACTAAAAAAGGTCCCGTATTCTGAATACATGAACTCCATCAAATCCTCCTCCCGAATGACCACGTTGTCTTGCGTAAACACGCCGGCCAATGCCATGGTCAGCACGCGAGTAATAGGGTGGGATGGGGTGCTTCGCCGAACGTAACGTCCGCAAAGCCCTCCTCCAAAGTAACTGGAGCGACGGGAAAAAACACCTGAGGCTCCATCAGATAGATCTATCCGATAGGCGAGCCAAAGAACAGGAACAGATGATGAAAAAAGAGTTTGATGACGATGCGTTCTCGCAGCGCAGGATTTTCTTTTACAACGCAGCACTGGATAAGGTCTGCCAGATGGAATTGTTCGTGCCCGGCACCAAGTCCATGCTGAAGTTTGCCGACGAGTCGTACGTCATTGCTGATAAGGCACAGTCCGCTGTGAAAGAGGCCGAGACTGTTGATGATAATGAAGACGGTGTTGAGGATAAAGGCTTTGGAAGTGGTCTTAAAGGTGTCAGTGTTGCCGGAGCAAAGGCCAAAGAAAAGGCCAAAGAGTCGGAGCTCACATTCGTTGAGAAGAACGCCATTGAGCGCGCTGAAAAACAAAGAAAAGAAGTTACCCAAGCGCTTGAGGAATTGAAGTCGCGTTACGAAGTGGACGTGTCCGAAAACGAAGATGGCCTTCGCTATCAGGTCCATGAGGTCGACGCACCCATGGTCCTATTGAATGTCACAAGGGTTCGTGAGAAAGACGATAACCGCGTAGTGTTCAACGACCTCAAAGCCAGAGGCACCTTTCGCAAGCTGGCCAACATCTCGTATGACCGCTTTGATGCTGCGCTTGCGACCCTGAAAAACGATCATCCGCTTTTTGAAGAGGTGATTGCGTTCGTGCATACCTCTTTGAGCATGTGCAACAGCAGGGGTCTGCCTCAGTGCATGCCGGCCATGTTGCTTGCGGGCCCACCGGGCTTGGGAAAGACGCACTTCACGAAAGCCTTGGCACGCGTGATGGGTGCTGCCTGCCATGAGCTGTCCTTTGACGCCAACTTGAAGGCATCCGCATTGATGGGTCAGGACAAGGGTTGGAGTAACAACACTGCGGGCATCGTCTATGACGCTGTGATTGGCGGCGACTGCGCTAATCCAGTGATCCTTCTGGATGAGATCGACAAATGCCGTGAGGGCCTATATCAGCATCCGCTGTCCAGCCTGCATTCACTCCTAGAGCCGGTGTCCTCGTCGAAGGTCACCGACATCAGCATCGGCCTCACTTTCGATGCCTCGCTCGTAACGTGGATCTGCACGTGCAACTACGTTGAGCTGGTTCCAGCAACGTTGTTGAGCCGTATGAAGGTATTCCACATCCGGCCAGCGACTGACGCCGCCCTTGCGATTCGCATGGCGCGCGTGATGCTGGAGAAGACGCATGCGCTTGTTGGCATGGGCCTTCCCAACTTTGCGGCTCCATCCCCAAAGCTTGCGCCACTCATTGCGCACCTGTCGCCTCGTGAGCAGCGTCAGGAACTGGAGCACGCCTATGCGATTGCGGTAGCGGCCGGACGTAAGGCGCTTCAGGCCAGTGACTTCGCGCACCTGGATGGTGATGAGAAGCCAGTCACCAAAACGAATCTTTTGCATTGAGATCGTTATGACCGAATCAGTTT
>CANBYM010000316.1 GCA_947373605.1 Comamonadaceae bacterium | reverse complement strand
TGGGCCAGCTCCACCTTGCTTCGCTTAATGCAATTTTTCATGGTGCTGGCATCTCAAGTTTTGTTCGCAAATCCGCCGGCAGTCGTCGCAACCCGATCAACCCGCAGCACGCGCGATACAAAAATACCGGGGGTGACAATGGCTTCCGGATCCAGCGCGCCCAGTTCCACGACCTCGTGCACGGTCGCAATCGCCAGGCGCGCCGCATTCGCCATGACCGGGCCGAAGTTACGGGCCGCCATACGGTAGGTCAGGTTGCCCCAGCGGTCGCCGCGTTCGGCTTTGATCAAGGCGACATCGCCATGAATCGGGTACTCCAGCACATAGCCTTTGCCGTCGATGACGCGCGTCTCTTTGGACTGACCCGCACTGTCCAGTGCGAGCAGCGTGCCATGGCCCGTCGGCGTAAAAAATGCACCAATTCCTGCACCAGCAGCGCGCAAGCGCTCGGCCAGATTGCCCTGCGGAACCAATTCGAGTTCTATTTTTTTAGACCGGTACAGCGCGTCGAAAATGAACGAATCGGTTTGGCGGGGAAAGCTGCAAATAATCTTGCGCACCCGCCCGGTTTTGAGAAGCGCCGCCAGGCCCGTTTCGCCGTTGCCTGCGTTGTTGTTCACAATGGTGAGGTCTTTGGCGCCCTGCTCGATCAGCCCTTCGATAAGTTCGTTAGGAATTCCCGCAGTGCCAAAGCCGCCCACCAGCACGGTTGCGCCATCCTGAACACCCGCAAGCGCTTCGGCAACGCTGTTGACCAATTTGTTGATCATGGTGCTGCTCCGGGTCGAAAGTAAAGCGTGCGCAGTGTGTTTTGAAAATACGGTCTGATTTTCGAACTCCATGCCGAGTTGCGTACCGCCAGCCACTCTGCGCTTTCCAGCGCACCTGCTGTGGTCAGGTCGTAACAGGCCAGGTACTTGGGCGATCCGCCTTTACGCACATAGCGCCATGCGCTGATCGTGCCGGGCACTTGGGCGAGGCCGGGCAGGTGCTCTATGTTGTACCAGTCGTTGAGTTCCTGTTCGATTGACTCCGGGCAATCTGTTTCTACAACGTAGTGGCAGACTGCGGCTTCGCCGAAGGAGTGGCCCGGTATGTGAACGATGGACTCCAGCAACTGCCAGTTCAGCTGCGACTCGACGGGCGCCGAGGCATACAAGCGAAGGTCCGAATGGTCTGCGGCTTCCCACGCGGCAACACCGGGCGCGTTCTTCAGGGCATCAAACCGGGCACTGTCAGGCGATTCAATCGGCAAGCGGAAATCTTTGAGATACATAGTGATGTTCCGGGGGCTAATGCCCGATGTTCAGTGCCACCAGGAACCGGGACACCATGTTGTACGCCGCGGCGGTTGCAACCATCTCCACCACCGTCTTGGGCGTGTATCGGGCGTTCAAGGTCTGCATGATGGCATCGGGAACTTCGATATCCCGCGTCATATGGTCGGTAAGCTGAAGCACCAGCCGTTCATCCGGCGTGTACATGTCCGCAAGCTGCGGCGCTTTAAGTGCGTCAATTTTTTGCTGGCTGACGCCGGCCTTGAGCGCATGCGGTATGTGGGCGTCGAATTCAAAACCCGCCCGGTTAAGCACCGCCACACGCAAAATCATCAGCTCGCGCAAGTCGGCCGGAACCGATGATTGGTTGCGCACCGCCGTCAGCATCTGCTCCCAGCCCGATGCAATCGGCTCGCTATTGAGCAAGACCTGGTACAGCAAAGAGATGCGCCCGCGCTGGGCCAGTATGCGGCTCTCAATCGCCTGCAGTTCCGGGTTCTCGCCCGGCACCACCAGGGGCACACGGATTTGGTCAGTACCCATTATTCGGCCTTCAAATTCTTCGCTTTGATCAGCGTTGCCCACTTGTCCTTGTCGGCTTTGAGGAGTGCCGCCAGCTCTTCAGGACTGGAGGCCTTGGGTTCAGCACCCGCCTGCAGCAGCTTGGCAGTGAGCGCCGGGTCCAGAAGTACTTTGTGCAAGGCCTTGTTGAGCGCGTCAATCGCAGGCTTCGGTGTTTTTGCCGACACAAAAATGGCATACCAGTTGTTGGTATCCACGGCCTTGATGCCCTGCTCTTCAAAGGTTTTTACATCGGGCAATACGGGGCTTCGCTGTTTGGCGGCAATACCCAAAGGCTTCAGTCGACCGCCTTTGAGCTGGTTCATCACGGCGGGGACGTCGGCAAAGACGCCTGCCACCTGACCACCCATCAAGTCTTTTAAGGCAGGCGCCATGCCGTTGTAGGGCACATGGATGAAGTCCACCTTCGATGAGTCCTGCAGTTGCAATAGCGCCAGATGCGGGATGCTGCCGATGCCCGACGAACCAATCGGCGTGGGCTCTTTGCTCGCTTTGGCGGCGGCGACAAAATCGGCGGCATCTTTGGCGGCGTTGCTGGTGGAGGTCACGAATATCTCTACGTTATTCACCACCAGGCTGACCGGTGCAAAGTCCTTTTGCATGTCATAGCTGACCTTTTCATACAAGGACGCATTGATCGCGGCGGCACCCACACTGGAGATCCACATGGTGCTGCCGTCAGCGTCGGCGCGCAGCACCTCCGCCGCACCAATCGCGCCATTGGCACCGGGCTTGTTCTCAACCAGCACCGGGCGTCCGAGTTCTTTGGCCAAAGGCTCCGCGATGGACCGCGCCACAAAATCCACCGGTCCTCCCGGCGCAAAGGAAACAATAACGCGCACCGGCTTTGGGGCCGTCTGCGCCGATACAGTTGCCCATGGCGCCAGTGTGCCCAGAGTGAGCAGCGCGAGGGCGAGATTTTTGATCTTCATAGTTGCAGTCTCCTGTTTCTTTAAGTGTCAGTCGCAGCGGGCCGTCATACCGCCGTCCACCACAATTTCGGTGCCTGTAATAAAGCGCGCTTCCTCACTGGCCAGGAACAATGCGGCACTGGCGGTGTCACGCCCGTCGCCCATAAAGCCGATGGGAATCCTTTTCAGACGCTGCTGCAGCAGCGCATCGACATCGCCACCGGCGCGCTGTTTGGCCAGGCGCACTTCCACCATCGGCGTATGCAGCTGGCCCGGTACTACCGTGTTGAAGCGCACACCGCGCGCCGCATGCTGCACGGCCATGACTTTGGACATCTGAATCACGCCCGCCTTGGAGGCTGCATAAGCCACCTGGGCGCTGCCCGTCCAGCGAATGCCGGAGGTGGAAGCCACGTTGACCACCGCGCCGTGCTCTTTTGCCAGCATGGTGGGAAGCACATATTTGCAGGTCAGAAAGAC
>CANBYM010000315.1 GCA_947373605.1 Comamonadaceae bacterium | reverse complement strand
CCAACTTCACGCGCAGCAGCTCTTCGGCTTTGACCATATCGCCTTCGGCTTCGGTCAGTGCCCTCTTGCATTCCATCATCGGTGCGTCGGTCTTGCCACGCAGTTCAGCAACCATGCTTGCAGTAATTCCAGCCATCTTCAAATCTCCGTAATCAATTCAACAATTTATTAAAAATCTAAAAAAAAGGGGCCACGAAGCCCCCTTTTTCGGGCGCAAGGCCAATTAAGCAGAGGCTTCGCTCACTTCAACGAATTCGTCTTCGCTTTCAGCAGCAACCGCCTTCACCACATCGTCCACCGCGTTTGCACGGCCTTCGAGAATGGCGTCAGCGATACCGCGTGCGTACAACGTAACGGCCTTGGAAGAATCGTCATTGCCAGGGATTACATAATCAATGCCTTCGGGAGAGTGGTTAGAGTCCACAACTCCGATCAAAGGAATACCCAGTTTGCGGGCTTCGGCAATCGCAATCTTGTGGTAACCGACGTCAATCACAAAAATTGCGTCCGGCAAAGTTGCCATATCCTGAATGCCACCAATGTCTTTTTCGAGCTTTTCGAGTTCGCGTGCAAACATCAATTGCTCTTTTTTGCTCATTGCATCAAGCCCAGCTTCTTGCTGAACCTTCATGTCTTTAAGGCGCTTGATGGATGTTTTGACAGTCTTGAAGTTGGTCAACATACCCCCGAGCCAACGTTGGTCAACAAAGGGAACACCTGCGCGTTGCGCTTCGGCGGCCACGGTTTCACGTGCCTGACGCTTTGTACCCACCATCAGGATGGTGCCGCGCTTGGCGGACAGTTGACGCACAAACTTAGCCGCTTCCTGAAACATAGGAAGCGACTTTTCCAAATTGATAATGTGAATCTTGTTACGGTGACCGAAGATGAACGGGGCCATCTTGGGGTTCCAGAAACGGGTCTGATGTCCGAAATGAACGCCAGCCTCAAGCATATCACGCATGGTTACAGCCATAAATAACTCCAAAGGTTAGGTCTTAAATCCGGTCAACGAACGACCATTCCGTACATTTTGGAAGGAGGCACCTTGGCATGACCGGTTTGCGAATTTCTGCGGGCAAAGCGAATGCAATGCCTGCGCAGACCGTAGAGTTTAACATGGGTCGATCACGACAGCCTCTTTGTGCGCTGTCGGCCCTCCAGCTTCGTCGATAATTTATCCCGCATCTGACAGTCAACAGCATCTTTGCAAGCCGTCGCGAAGTGCGACAAATTGAGAAGTAATAGGCAACAAATCTGGGTTTTGGAACTTTCATGAAAATAGCGGTGGTCGGCGCAGGAATTATTGGAATAACTACCGCTTACGAGCTGGCTTTAGACGGCCACGAAGTAACGGTTTATGAAAAAAACAACTCCGTTGCAGAACTCTCCAGTTTCGCTACAGGCGGCTCTTTGGCAGCGAGCTTGACACAGGCTTTTTCACATACTGTCTGGCCGAAATCGGGCGCCTTGGTACGTTTTGTCTCCAGTGCCGCGATGCTTCCGCGCAAAGAACTTTTTAGCATGTCGGCATTTCGATGGGCCTTGGCCTGGGGCAAAGTACTTTCATTAGAGCAATTTCAAAGCAACTTTTCCGCCAATGCAAATTTGCTGAACCAAAGCGTTACTAGGCTCGGCGAAATTTGTCATGCCGAAAAAATAGAGTTTGAGCAAAGTTCAGGACAACTCGTCCTCCTTCGTTCCGAAGCTGATTTAAATGTTCCAAGTACCAAGTTTGCAGCGCTCAAGGAACTAGGCATCGCACACAAGACGCTAGGCGACGCAGAGCTGTCCAATACCGAGCCCAGTTTGAACTGTTCGGAAGATATACAAAGCGCGGTGTATTTCCCGGGTGACCTGGTTGGCAATTGCCGTCAATTCGCCCAGCTGTTAAAAGACAAAGCCGTCGCCGCCGGAGCGAAATTTGTGTTTAACACGTCGGTCAACTCAATCAAGTGCAACCCGCGCGTGGATCTGAGCCTGATGGGAACACCCGAAGCAATTCAATTTGACTGCATAGTACTGTGCACAGGCGAGGCATTGGCAGAGCTTGCGGAACCATTAAAAATCAAAGTACCGCTGATGGCCGCGCACGCATACTCATTGAGCGCACTTATGCGCGAGCCGCTAAATGGCCCTAGGAGTGCAATATTCGACGCCAAAGATGGCATTGGCATAGCAAGAATCGGCAACCGTATCCGGGCCACCGGTGGCGCAAAAATCGGCCGGCCAACGGCTGGAGATCGCAAAAAAGCGCAAGAGAAGCTTTACCGCGCGATTCAACGCTTTTTCCCCGGAGCGGCCACGCTGTCAAACAGCACCCAGTTTTGGCAGTCAAGCACACTCATTTCAGCCGATTCGATGCCCGTGATTGGTGAGACGGACGTGCCAAGGGTTTATATCAATGTAGGTCACGGCTTTAATGGCTGGGGTATGGCATGCGGATCGGCGCGAATGCTGGCCGATGACCTTTCTCAACACGTGCAGGCAAATCGCACCGCAACATTCAGTCCAAGGCGTTTTAAACGATAAAAAAGGCTTTGCTCGGTTGCCAGACACTGACACAATGGTTTGTAAATATGATGTACAACCATGAGCCCAGAACTCTCTATAAAGTTAACTGCTGCCGTTGAAAAAATGCCCGCTTTTCCCAAAAGCGTACAGAGAATTCTTGAGTTGACCCGTGACGTCAATAGCACTCCCAAAGATCTGGTTGAAGTAATCGACAAGGACCCCGTGGTCACCGTCAAAGTTCTGAAGGTGGTGAATTCCGCTTACTACAGCCTGCCAAAGCAAATTACGTCTGTGGGGCACGCCGTGGTTTACCTTGGGTTTAACACGATTAAGAATTTGGCACTCAGCATTGCAGCCATCGGCATGTTGCCAAAAGACAATGCTTCAGGTTTCGACGTACAGCAGTACCTGCTTCATTCGCTGGCAACGGCAGGGCTGGCTAAAAAATTAGCCACCAAAGTCAAGGATGCCGACCCCGCCGATTGCTTTATCGCCGGACTGCTGCATGATTTCGGGAAGGTCGTTTTTGCGCAATTCATGCCTATTGAGTTCAAAGCGGCGCTGCAAAAAAGTCAAAGTGAAAAGTCATCGCTTCATGCAGCTCTTCAGCAGTTTATCGGCGCGGATCACGTGGTGGTCGGCGCTATGCTAGTGGAGAAATGGCGTTTTGCGCCTGCGTTGGTGGAAACAATACGCCATCAGCATCTCTCCAACTTCAAAGACACGGACATGATTGCCTGTGTCTTTGGCGCCAATCAAATTTGTAAAAAACTCC
>CANBYM010000314.1 GCA_947373605.1 Comamonadaceae bacterium | reverse complement strand
CGCCGCTTGCTCACCGACCTGGTCAGCCTGGTGCGCTTTGCTATGCAGCAGACCAACGAGCTGGTGCCGTACCCCGAGCGCGTGCAGGCCAACTTCAAAGCCTGGCTGGCCCAGCACCAGCAAACAGACAACAACCCGTTCACCACTGAGCAACAACACTGGCTAGAAATGATCCGCGACCACATCGCCGCCAACCTCGGCATAGAAATTGACGACTTTGAATACGCCCCCTTCAACGCCCAAGGCGGCCTGGGCAAGGTGCACCAGCTCTTCGGCGCGGAATTGCCCAAAGTGATTGAGGAACTGAATCGGGAGTTGGCGGCGTGACGGTTCAGGTCAATGAATGGCGGCAAACGTCATTGCGTGAGGTCGTCAGCAAACTCGTTGATGGTTCGCACAATCCGCCGTCCAAACAGGAACATGGGTTCCCGATGCTCAGTGCTCGCAACGTTGAAGTCGGGCGAATCGTATTTGATTCCTACCGGTACATCGAAGAAGCTGCATTCAAGCAAGAGAACAATCGCACTCGCATCACGCCCGGCGATGTGTTGCTCACGATTGTTGGCACCATCGGTCGAACAGCAGTAGTGCCTGCTGGTCTGGCGCCATTTGCACTTCAACGAAGCGTTGCTGTTTTGTCACCAAGGCCAGAGCTGCTGTCCAAGTTCCTTTGTTATCAGCTCCAGTCACCCGCAGTTCAGCGCTACTTTGAAGAGAACGCACGGGGCACGGCGCAAAAGGGCATCTATCTCAAGACGCTTGGAATGACACCAGTTGTGCTGCCACCAGTTGCGACGCAGGTCGCGGTCGTCGCCGAACTCGAAAAACAATTCTCCCGCCTCGACGAAGCCGTCGCCAACCTCCAGCGCGTCAAAGCCAACCTCAAACGCTACAGGGCCTCCGTCCTCAAAGCCGCCGTCGAAGGCCGCCTCGTAGAAACCGAAGCCACCCAAGCCCGCCGCCAAGGCCGCATCTACGAGACCGGTGGACAGTTTTTGCAGCGGATTCTGGAGGAGCGGCGGGCGAAGTGGGCGGGCAAAGGGAGGTACAAAGAGCCGGTAGAGGCCGACGCTGCGTGTCTGGGCGTGCTGCCAGAAGGTTGGGTCACTGCATCACTGGACATGATTTCTACTGACTCCGGGTACGGAACCTCTCAGAAATGCGGTTACGAGAACGATGGGCCAGCGGTGTTGCGCATACCCAATGTTCAACACGGCATTCTTGATTTGCAAGATTTGAAATTCGCACCGTCCGAATTCAATCTCGGCCAATCTGATGCAGTCAGTTCTGGTGACCTGCTGATTATTCGCACCAACGGCAGCAAGTCACTTATCGGTCGTGCCGCTGTTGTGATGGCTGGGCCACAGCGAATTATGTCGTTCGCGTCCTACTTGATTCGGTTTCGCCTATCCAGCGCGGACTGCATTCCTGCGTGGGTATCTGTAGTTTGGCAAACAAGTCAAATGCGGGAATGGATTGAGGCACACGCGGCGACGTCTGCGGGGCAACACAACGTCAGCATGACGGTACTTGCCAAGGCTGTTATCCCAATCCCACCAGCCGCCGAGCAAACCCGAATCGTCGCCGAAGTCGACCGCCACCTATCCACCATCCGCGAAGTCGAAGCCGAGGTCGGTGCCAACCTCCAGCGGGCGCAGGCGTTACGGCAGGCGACGCTGGCGAAAGCCTTTGCACAACCAACTCAATAATAGGGCGAGCACCAATGAAGTTTCGACTGCCTGAGCTAGATATTCCCTCTGATGACCCGTTTCGCAATGATGCACTTGAACGTAGGCCAGTCGTGGAGTTTCTTGCTGGATTGCTTGACAAGTTCAATGGCCCGTTTGTGCTGGCGCTGGATTCGCCATGGGGAACAGGTAAAACGACGCTAGTGCGAATGTTGAAAGCAAAACTGGAGCAAGCGAATTTCCAGTGTGTGTACTTCAATGCCTGGCAGACCGACTTTGTTGATGATCCGTTGGTGGCACTAGTCTCTGAGTTGGATTGCATTGATTTTTTGGATGGCGAAGCCAAGACCGCTTTCAAGAAGCATCTTGCAACTGCCAAGAAGATAACTACGGCTGTAGCAAAGCGTGGATTGATTGCAGGAGCAAAGGCCGCGACTCTTGGTGCGTTGGATTTGGAACGCGAATATGAAGCGGTAGCGGCTGATGTTGCCGGAGGTCTCACTGGTGATGCGATCGATGCTTTTCAAAAGGAAAAGGCCGCGTTGAGGAAGCTCCGCGATGAGCTAGAGGCCGCAGTCGCTCAATTGCAAGCGAGTGGAAAACGGGAGTCGCTCGTATTCTTCATTGATGAGTTGGATCGTTGCCGGCCGACCTTTGCTATCGAGGTGCTGGAACGCATTAAGCACTTGTTCGATCTCTCAAATATCGTTTTCGTACTGTCGGTCGATAAGGCGCAGCTTTCCGCCAGTGTGGCATCTGTATACGGTGAAAAATCGGACGCACAGGAGTATCTACGTCGGTTTTTTGATCTTGAATTTGGAATACCAAACTTTGACTCGAAGCGCTACACGTCGGTATTGCTCACGCGATTTGGTTTGGACGATGTTTTTGCCAGCCGGACGCATACCGATCTTCGGTATGACAAGGGTCACTTTGTTGACTACTTTTCGGCTTTGGCAGATGTATTTCAGCTATCGCTACGTACTCGCGAACGTTGCGTAACACTGCTTGCTGTCGTGTTGCATCAGACACCTGCGGATCATTATCTAGACGCGATATTGGTTTCGTTTTTAATTGTTTTGCGCGCAAAGCGCCCAGAGCTTTTCCGGGAGTTGTGTGGTGGTTCGTTGTCGGTTGAAGCGGCAATGAATGCAATAGCTGAATACTCAACTGGCGCAAAGTTTGTTGCTGATCGTCCAGGGCTGTTGATCGAATCATATTTGCTGGCTGGTGATCCGAACACTGATCGTGTCAACGCGTACTACAAAAAGATTGAAGACTTCTGGAAGTCAAATGAGGGTGAGCCTGCTGAACGTTCGAGAGCTCAGGAAATGTTGAATTTCCGCAATCGCATCATTACCGGCTTTCGAAATCGCTTTGATTACAGAACTGCTGCGATGAAGATCGACGTAGCAGCATCATTTAAAGATTGATTGGACATGCGCCAACTTGACCTTTTCTCCGCCCTGCAGTCCAGCACCGAGGGCATCGACACCGAATTCAAGTCGGCGCGCGGTGGCATGCCCGGCAGTTTTTGGGAGTCCTATTCCGCCATGGCCAACACCCAGGGCGGCACCATCGTGCTGGGCGTGGCCGAAAAGTCCAC
>CANBYM010000313.1 GCA_947373605.1 Comamonadaceae bacterium | reverse complement strand
TGGTCGGCCAGCAGCAAGATGAAGGCCAGGCCCAGCCACTGCAGCATGCCGCCGCCGCTGCTCCCGAAGGTGCTGGTTCTGCCGCCGCGTGCCATCAGGCAAACGTCCTCGTCTCGCCAGCACCATCCAGATTGGAGACGCAGCGGCCGCACAAGGTGGGATGGCTGGCCACTGTGCCCACATCGTTGGTGTAATGCCAGCAGCGCTCGCATTTAGTGCCATTTGAGGCGCTAACCAGCGCAGATAGTGCGTCACCAGCTACCAAAGTGATAGCAGATGTGATGAACACGAACTTTAGATCAGCACCCAAACTGCTCAAAATGGCGTGGTCTTCGGCGGTGACGGTGAGTGTGACCTCGGCTTGCAGTGACGCGCCCACTTGCCCGGCGGCGCGCAGGGTCTCAATGTCCTTGTTCACCGCTTCGCGGATTTCGCGGATGCGATTCCACTTGGCTAGCAGCGCGGCATCGGGGGCTTGCAGTGCGACGTAGCCGTCCATGAAGATGGAGTCTTTGGTGGCTGCCGGTGTCTTGCCTTCGGCGCCCAACACGGCCCACGCTTCTTCCGCGGTGAAGCTCAAAAACGGTGCCATCCAGCGCAGCATGGCTTGGGTGATTTGCCACAGCGCAGTCTGCGCCGAGCGACGTGCCAGAGAATTGGCCCCCGTGGTGTAGAGGCGGTCTTTCAAAATGTCGAGGTAGAACGCGCCCAAGTCTTCGCTGCAATACACCTGCAGTTTGCTGACCACGGGGTGGAACTCGTACGCATTGAAGTGCGCCAAGATATCGGCCTGCAGTTGCGCGGCGCGGCTCAAAGCGTAGCGGTCGATCTCCAGCAACTGGTCCAACGGTACTGCGTCTTTGGTAGGGTCGAAGTCGCTCACGTTGGCGAGCAAAAACTTCAGTGTGTTGCGCACGCGGCGGTAGGTGTCCACCACGCGAGCCAGGATTTTTTCGTCAATGTTCAGGTCACCCGAGTAGTCGGTGCTGGCCACCCACAGGCGCACAATTTCTGCGCCCATTTTGCTAGTCACGGTTTGCGGGTCCACCGTGTTGCCCAAGCTCTTGCTCATCTTGCGGCCTTGGCCGTCGGTGGCAAAGCCGTGGGTCAGCAGGCCCTTGTAGGGCGCACGGTCGTAGAGTGCGCAGCCCAGCAAGAGCGAGCTGTGGAACCAGCCGCGGTGCTGGTCGTGGCCTTCCAAATACAAGTCGGCTTCGGGGGCTGAATTGTCATCGCTGGCATGGAACGGTGGGCGGTTGTAGGCGTTCTTGTGGCTGCCGCGCAGCACGTGCTGGAAGGTGGAGCCGGAGTCAAACCACACTTCCAAAATGTCGGTGCTCTTGGTGTAGTTGGGGGCGTCGGTTGCGCCCATGATTTCTTCCGCCGTGACACGGCTCCAGGCTTCGATGCCGCCCTTTTCCACGATGTCGGCGGCCTGGTCCAGGATGGCCATGGTGTTCGGATGCAACTCGCCCGAATCCTTGTGCAGGAAGAAAGGCACGGGTACCCCCCAGCTGCGTTGGCGGCTGATGCACCAGTCGGGCCGGTTGGCGATCATGTCGCGCAATCGGGTCTTGCCGTTCTCTGGGTAGAACTGGGTTTGCTCGATCGCGTCCAGCGCCAGCTGACGCAAGGTTTTGGGGGCTTTGTCGGTCGTGAAGACGCCGGGGCCGTCGTCCATGCGGATAAACCACTGGGCCGCTGCGCGGTAAATCACCGGCGTCTTGTGGCGCCAGCAGTGCGGGTAGCTGTGCGTGATGGGGCTGGTGGCCATCAGGCGGTCGCTCTGTGCCAACACCTCCAGGATGCGGGCACAGGCCTTCCAGATGTGCATGCCGCCAAACAGGGGCAGCTCGGCCGCGTAGGCGCCGTTGCCCTGCACCGGGTTCAGGATGTCGTCATAGGCCATGCCGTGGGCGACGCAGCTGTTGAAGTCGTCCACGCCATAGGCGGGCGCCGAGTGCACGATGCCAGTGCCGTCGGTGTCACTGACATAGTCGGCCAGGTACAGGGGCGACAGGCGTTTGTAGCTGTATGCACCTTCGTTTTCGGCCAGGTCATAAAGCGGGTGGCGGAACACCAGGCCGCGCAGGGCTTCGCCCTTGGCGGTGGCGATGACGGTGCCTTCGAGCTTAAAGCGCTCCAGCGCTTTTTCCACCAGACCGGCGCCCAGCAGCAGCACACCGCGCGGCGTGTCCACCAGGGCGTATTCCAGCTCCGGGTGGGCGTTGAGCGCCTGGTTGGCGGGGATGGTCCAGGCGGTGGTGGTCCAGATCACGGCAAAGGCTTTTTTATTGCCGTCGCCGGGCAGGGCGGAAAGGCCAAAGGCCTTGGCCAAAGCTGCTGCGTCGTTGGCCTCAAAGGCCACATCCAGCGTGTCGCTCTTCTTGTCGGCGTATTCGATCTCGAACTCGGCCAGACTGGAGCCGCAGTCAAAGCACCAGTACACGGGCTTGAGGCCACGGTAGACAAAGCCGCGCTCGATGACGCGCTTGAAGGCGCGGATCTGGCCGCCCTCGTTGGCCGGGTCCATGGTGCGGTAGGGGCGCTCCCAGTCGCCCAGCACGCCCAGGCGCTTGAAGTCTTCGCGCTGCTGGTCGATCTGCTCGGTGGCGAAGGCGCGGCTTTTCGCCTGCATGTCGTCACGGCTCAATTTGCGGCCATGCAGCTTCTCGATGGCGTTCTCGATCGGCAGACCGTGGCAGTCCCAGCCGGGGATGTACTGTGCGTCAAAACCGCCCAGCTGCTTGGACTTGACGATCATATCCTTCAGCACCTTGTTCAGCGCGTGGCCGATGTGCAGCTTGCCGTTCGCATAGGGTGGGCCGTCATGCAAAACAAACAGCGGCGCACCCAGGCGCGCATCGCGCAGTTTTTTGTAGAGGCCTTCCTCGTTCCATGCTTTGGTCCAGGCGGGCTCGCGCTTGGGCAGGTCGCCGCGCATGGGGAAGGGGGTATCGGGCAGGTTCAGGGTGCTGCGGTAATCAACGGTGTCAGACATACGGGCTTCTCGGGTTGTGCGCCGGCGCTTTGGCGCGGGCGCTCGCTTGTTAAAGCGGATTCAAGGCGGGTTCGTGCTTGTGAAGCAGTGACGCGGGGCAAGGTGCGTCGGGGACCCGGGAGGGTCTGCCCTGTCAAATTCGGGCTATGGAGGGCGAGGGCGCTGCGTTTTGTGCGGCTGCCGCATTGCGCAGCCACTCGCGCGCGTCATCGCAATCGCGGTGAATGCCTTGCGTCAAGGCGTCCAGTCCGTCGTATTTGAGTTCGTCGTGCAGTTTGTGTAGCAGTTCCACGCGGAT
>CANBYM010000312.1 GCA_947373605.1 Comamonadaceae bacterium | reverse complement strand
GAGCTGGATGCTGTGTTGGCAGCAACCGCAGTCGGTGAGGTCTGGGGCGTTGGGCGACGCATCTCTGCCAAGCTGATTGAGGGTGGTGTGACCACGGTGCTGGACCTAGCACGGGCAGACCCGGCCACCATCCGACGCAAATTCAATGTGATGGTGGAGCGCACTGTGCGTGAACTGCAGGGCACGCAATGCATCGATCTGGAACACATGCCGCAACCCAAGCAGGAAATCGCCTGCACGCGGTCGTTTGGGCATCCGATCACGCAACTTCACGAACTCGCAGAAGCCGTGACCGAGTTTGCCAGCCGCGCGGCTCAGAAACTCCGCAAGCAGCACAGCCAGGCTGCACAAGTGTTGTGCTTCATTCGCACCAGCCCGTTCCGTCCTGATCCGCAGTTCAGCCGGTCGATCAGTATGCCGCTGCGCAGACCAAGTGCCGACACTGCATTGATCGTTGGGGCCGCGCTGGCGGGACTCAGAGCCATTTACCGGCCTGGGTTCAAGATGGCCAAAGCGGGCGTGATGCTGCTGGACTTGCAATCGGATGCTGTGGAGCAGCATGAATTGGCACTGGAGGACGATGACGTTGTGAGTCGGTCGCACCTGATGGAGGCCCTTGACGACCTCAATTTGCGTTACGGAAGAGGGACGGTGATGATGGCAAGCGCAGGCGTTGCAGGGGACCGGCGGGCTTGGTCCATGAAGCAAGAACGGCGCACGCCCGCGTACACGACGGACTCGCGGGATTTGGCGGTGGCGCGGGCTTGATCGAAGCGAAATTGAACATCAGAAATGGGGCAGGGGTGGACCAGTCGGAATGTCTTGGTCTGATTTGTGGCTTTATTGCAACGTCTGCTCTTTGAGCCAATGAGAAAGCAGTTGCTGAGCGACCACTTCGACGCAGCCATTAGCTGCAATGTAGATCGACAAAATGCTTCAAAAAAATGAATTTTGAAAAGTGTCTGAACATTTTGTGATGTGCGAAAACTGAGGCAGTTTTCCAAGTGATTTTTCACCCTGAAATGGACTGATCGAGAAGGTTCCTTTTCACAACATTGCAGGCCAAAAAAGTCCCATCATTGCATCAGCAAGCGGGTGGTCCGCTTGCAAGAAACATCGACTAAAGGGTGAAAAAATGGCAACGCAAACATTCACGGTTACCAATCGCCATGGCACACAAGAGCGCTACGAACCGCGGAGGGTCAATTACAAAGGCGTGAGCGGCCACATTTGGAAGCGCTCGATTTTGGCTCATGGGTGCTGGATACTTGAAGGCCAGCTGTACCAAGACATTAAAGCCACCCGCAAACAGATTGCTGAGGCTTGGTGGCACGACAAAAATCTCGAAGACATTGAGATGGCCGACTGCGAACAAAACGAATTCGATTGATTTTCTGTGGCGAAGGCTTGGGGAGACTCCCAAAAATCAGGCGTCTGTGCCAAATCAAGCGAATTTTGTTGGGCAACCCAAACCAGTTGTGTTCCAGGTGGTTGCCGGCCACAACCGTTATGCTGTTCGGAAGAATTACTACACGGAGTGTTCAATGGCATCCCCTTCCCATTTCAGCGGTCTACAGCTTCGTTCACTGGTCAAAGCCACTGGCGAATTGGAGCTGTCGCTCGTCGCGGTTGCGACCCCACAACCCGGTTCCGACGAAGTGGTTGTGCGCATCGAGGCCACCCCGATCAATCCGTCGGACATTGGCCTACTCTTTGGTGCAGCCGACCTGAGCAGTGCCAAAGCATCGGGGACAGACATGGGTCCGATGGTGACCATGCACATTCCCGAGCGCGCAATGGGCAGCACGGCTGCTCGCGTGGGGCAATCGTTGCCGGTGGGCAATGAGGGCGCTGGTGTTGTTGTGGCAACAGGAGAATCAGCCGCCGCAAAGGCCCTGCTGGGCAAGACAGTGGCCGCTTTGGGTGGCGCTATGTATGCGCAATACCGCACCATCAAGGCGGATCAGTGTCTTGTGCTACCTGAAGGTACCACTGCAGCCGATGGCGCATCCTGCTTCGTGAACCCCCTGACCGCACTGGGCATGGTCGAGACCATGCGCCGCGAGGGCCACAAGGCACTGGTGCACACCGCGGCGGCATCCAATCTCGGACAGATGCTCAACAGGATCTGCATCAAAGACCCAATTGGCCTAGTCAACATCGTGCGCAAGCCCGAACAGGCAGCCCTGCTGAAGGGGCTTGGTGCCCGGTATGTGTGCGATGCATCTGCGCCCACCTTCATGGCGGACCTGACTCAGGCGCTGGTGGAAACCGGGGCCACCATAGCGTTTGATGCCACAGGCGGTGGCAAGTTGGCAGGCCAAATCCTGACTTGCATGGAGGCAGCGCTCAATCGCACGGCCACCGAATACAGCCGGTATGGCTCCACCACACTCAAGCAGGTCTACATTTACGGCGGACTGGATACCGGACCGACAGAGTTCGCGCGTAACTTTGGCTTCGCGTGGAGCATGGGGGGCTGGTTGCTGTTTCCGTTCTTGCAGCGGCTGGGCGAGCCTGCGGTGCAGGCGCTCAAGCATCGTGTGGCGACAGAATTGAAGACCACTTTTGCCAGCGCGTATTCCAAAGAAATTTCCTTGGCCGAAGCCCTGCATCTGGACGCCATTGCCGTGTACGGTCAGCGCGCCACGGGAACGAAGTACCTGATCAACCCTCACAAGACGTGAACCAACCCGGTTCAACAGCTGACCAATGCCAAGGATTTGATTGCGTTTCAGAGGGACAGGTGTCGGTTTTGTCCTTGACGTTTTCGATCACGATATCCAGGTCAAAGAAAGACGAATAAGTGAATGCACTGCACCCAAAGAAGTTGCTGCTAACCAAGTGGACAGCCCTCAAGCCCATCGCCAAAAACAAACACTTTCTGGTCTCGAAGGTATTTGAGCCCGAATTGCCTGGGGCTGCGATTGAGTGGGTTGAATTGGAAGCTGTGTACTCGAAGTCCCAAATACGCATTGCATGGCGACAGCTCCGTGATCAGACCCTGTGGAAGCAGGGGTGGGTATGAGGCCGCGTGAGCTGCACGCAGCGGTTTGCTTTGGCAGCAATTGGTGCGTTATTCGGTGCGTTATGGGGGATTCCAGGGGATTCCAAGGGATCTTTTGACCCCAGCTTCCCTCTGGAGCTATACTTCGAGCTTGGTTCGAGTCCAATTGCGCCTACCAACATCTTCGTTTGACGATTCCCTAGGGTAAACCTAGGTCGATTGCGACTGACCATTCCCTACAATCTGCTGCACTGCAATACAACTTCGGCAACCCGCGTGCCGACACCCGCCGCAATGCCT
>CANBYM010000311.1 GCA_947373605.1 Comamonadaceae bacterium | reverse complement strand
GTGACGGTGAGTACGTGGTCACCAAGCCGTGACTTGTACGTTGTTGATTTGAGCTTCATCCCCACATATCCATCGGTCTTTTCTGAAAAAAGGCGAGAGCATGAAATTGTTCAGTTCATGTACAAGTTTGCGCATGAAATTTCCAAGCCTGTATTTCATGACGGTACCGAGCACATTGAGTACGTGCCCACTCAAGTGGTGTCCGAATTTTTCGCACAGGTGTTCAGACATTCCAAAACCAAGCGCGTTGATGGGTTGATTTATCCGAGCGCAGTTGCGAAAGCGGGGAAGAATCTGGTTCTTTTTCCACAGAGCGAAGATGGCTACACGGCAGCAGCTCATGGGGCGTTTTCTTCCGTGACACTGATGACGTCCAGGAGTGGACATGTAAATAGCGCAGGTAACGCCGTAATTTAAATCTGTGAATTCATCATGAATCCCCTTCAGCGCTCCCTCATTGAAAAGGCCGGCCATGACAATGGCTTTGAAAACGTGTTGCAGAGTGGCGGATTGGGTGTGGATTTGGGCTCGGCCAGACATCCCGCGAAAGTGACAGTGACGGTATCGGAGGATGGATTCTGGGGTGCGATTCGATCGGGCTCAGCCACCCTCACGCAGGAACTGTCGCGGACCTTTCCCGTGTCCGACGTCCCGGCGCAAGGATTCGTCTTGGCGACGGAGGCAGCTTTGGCCCGATGGTTGCGCCGCGCCGCCGCACTGTCGCAGGCGTTGCCCAACCAGGCGGTGATGGCGTTTGAGGCGCAGCTGCAGCAAGAACTTGCGGCCATGCCGGCGGCGGCGGCCCTGAACACCGAGGTCCAGCGCATGGTGCGCCAGAGGGTGGGACAGCAGGCGTACCGGCAGGCGATGTTGGATTACTGGGGCGGAGCCTGCGCGGTAACAGGCCTGGCTTTGCCGCAAGCCCTGCGTGCCAGCCATGCTAAGCCCTGGGCCGAATGCGTGACCGATGCCGAGCGGCTGGACGTGTTCAACGGTTTTTTGCTGAGCGCCAACCTGGATGTGCTGTTCGACAGCTTCATGGTCAGCTTTTCAGAGTCTGGCGAATTGATGGTGTCCAAAGCCATTCCGCCGAGCGACAAGCAAAAGCTGGGGCTCACGAATGGCATGAGCTTGAGGTGGATTTCAGCTCAACATGGCCGGTACCTGGACTTTCATCGTCAGCGTTTTTTGCAGGTTCAATGATTCAAGCTGCTGCCTGACCAGCGATTCCCAACCGTTATCACGCGCTTCGTGCATTTTGATTCTCAGTTGTGAACTGGCGTCACAGATTCACAAAGGTACATCAGACAAATCGTCGTCGTCCCAGCCTCCTGCCCTAGCGCGACCGACACCAAGAAAGACTTTTGTCCTGATTTTTGCAACCCGGGACTCCAAGGCAACTTGGTCACGTACCTCCTGCTGCCACGCCTTGGTTTTCTCCGCCGCCTCGCCAATCACATTCCACATTGCCGCGGCCTCCGATTCGATGCGCGTCTTCTTGAGCTCGAATTCTTCTTTCAACTTTTGCACCATTTCACGATCACGTTTGAGAGATTCCTCAGCGGCATCGATCTCCGCCAAACGTTGATTCAGGTATTCCTCACCTTCGGCAAAATCGGCATCGAAATGGGTCACGTTTTCGTCAAGTTGCGCCTGCTCCGCCGCCAGGTCCTTCGCAATTTGCTCGAGCTCAGCATTTCGCTTACGAAGTTCAGCGGCTTCGATTTCAAGTTGCAGTTGGCGATTCCGTTGAGCCTGAGAACGGCTCAGGCGTGGGCGCGGTGTGGGCGAGATGCGCTGCAAATTCAGGGGTTTGCCAACGGCTTCCCAAAATTCGGAGACCATGTTTCTGGTGCCCTCCCGGTATGCCTCGCCCTTCATGCTTTTGACAGGTTCAGCGTCCGCGGCAGCATGACCTGCATGAAGTCGGCGCACTGGCAAACCCCCAAGGTCAACCAGCCAATGAACATGGTAAAACGCCTCGTCACTGTGCCCGATCCCAACCTTAAGATTGTCTTGGTACCAAAAATGCAACGTGGCGGTGGTTAACGCCAGCCATTCTTTACGCTCATCGGTGTCCAGCATGTTGGGCTCAGGCCAGGAGGTCACCACGCAAAGAAGAACAGGCTGAGTCAACTTTTGCTTACGAACATGTGCCTTGCCACGACGCTGATACTCAGTGGTTTGAGTGGCCGCTTTTTTGAGAAGGTCATCACAATAAGCAGTCATCTCGGTGATTGACAGCCCGAAAACAGACTCCGGAACAAGCTTGTCGGTGACGTGGCGCGAGTTTGCAGGGGTTCGGATGAACTCGTTGATCCACTCGGCCACATTCCACACATGCGTTTGTTTTTTTCGTTTTCGAAAGCGCGCAGGAATCTTCACGCCGACAGGTGCTGCCACCATTTGGCGAACGAATACAAAGCGCGATGGTTTGGCGACTTCGATCATGATTCGAGTTCGTTTGTATCCGGGATCTCTTGAAATTTATCTCCCCTGTAGATCCGAATAGGGGAGATAAATTGTTGGATACAGAGAGTTGAGCTTCTCCGCTATCCAGCGCGTGGTGTGTGCTCTTGGAAAATGGTCAGCCAAGTGACGATTGAACTTCGGCTAAATGCCATTTCTCAATTAAGCTTCATCGCATTCCGCCGCCGCTGTTCAAGGTGCTCTGCCAGTGAATCCATGAATTGCGGATCATGAATGGGCATGCTTCCAACAGAAAAATCGAAAACTCCGGCTCTTCTGACCGCGCCGATGATTTGCGCTGGCTTTGCGTCTTCAATGACCTCAAATGTTTGGAACCGTCCCTCACCACGGACAACTGAGAATCTCGCCGCTTGGGACGCCAGATGAGGCATATTGCATTTGCCCGTGGCGTCAAAGAACAGATCGACCTGATGCGCGTTCTCGAGGATCGTGTCCGCAGCCAGTATGACGTCCATTTGAAAAGTCCTGTAGTCAGCCAGCGGGCCAATCGCGTCGGCTATTCGGTCCATGCTGTCCAGCACCATTTCAAATGTGGCCGGCTTACCGGCTGAGTATTTGATTGCTTTGCGGGCAATGTTTGCTTGCCGTGCGATTTCGGAAACAAATCGTGCAGTGGCTGTGCACTGCGGTGCGGTTTGCTTCACATCGAAGTCGCGATCGTTGATGAGCATTCTCAAAGCCCCGCTTTCTTCAGTCAGGTTGTATGTGCGGTTGATTTCATCGTCGCGAAACATAACACCTGTTCTTTCAAGCAATTCATAGAGGACCTTTCCTGCGATAGCAATTTTCTTGCACGCTCTCGTTGTGGCGGATTCAGGGAAGGGCAGAAGGGCGGGGTTATATCCT
>CANBYM010000310.1 GCA_947373605.1 Comamonadaceae bacterium | reverse complement strand
TCCGATTCACTGCTTTTTTTGCTGATCAGACCCTGGTCTACCAGCGACTGTGCAGCGCGGCTGGCCTGACCCTTGTTCAAATTGGCGTAGTGCGCCAATTCGTTCACCGACATGGGTTCAAACGTGCCCACCGCGGTCAGACAACGGCCATCGCTCATGGTCAGCCCGGCGTCTGATAAATAAGCCTGCTGGCTCTGAATGTCCGTCACTTTATGCAGCAGGTGCAAACGGTAGGTCAGTGTTTGGTCGAGCCGGGATTGCGCCATGATAGTTATTCCACCTTGATGCCGCTGGCCTTGATGACAGCGCCCCATTTCGCACGCTCACTGGCTGTGTACTGCGTCATCTGCGCGGGGCTACTGGGAATGGCTTCCAGCCCCAGCACCTGCATACGCGCCTTTACGGGTATGGAGTCGATGGCGGCCAGGAGTGCGGTGTTTAGTTTGGCAATCACATCCGCAGGCGTACCTGCAGGTACAACCAGGCCTTGCCAGGCATAGGCTTCAAATCCGCTGAGGCCCTGCTCCTGCAATGTGGGAATCTCGTCGAAATTTTTGACGCGCTTGGGACTTGCAATACCGATGGCACGCAGCTTGCCGGTGGAGATGTAGGGGTAGCCACTGGCGGTGTCCACAAACATAAAGGGGATCTGACCCGCCACCACATCCAGGAGCGCAGGCGCCGCTCCGCGATAAGGAACATGGGTTAACTCCAGCTTGGCTTGCTGACCGAAAAGCACGGTGGCCAAATGGTGCGGGCTGCCGGCACCGGGAGAGGCGTAATTGGGCGCCTTCTGCTCTTTAGCCCAGGCCAGAAACTCTTTCAAATTACGCGCAGGAATTTGGGGATTCACCGCCAGAATCAGCGGAAAACGGGTGGTCAGCCCCACCGGGGCCAAGTCTTTCTCAGCGCTGTAGGTGAGCTTGCTGTAGAGGTGCGGGTTGGCCGCCAGGGTGGCGGTGTCGGCAGACATCAACACGTAGCCGTCCGCTTTGGAGTGGGCGACAAAATCCGCCCCGATATTGGTGGCGGCACCCGGCTTGTTGGTAATGACGATGGCCTGACCCAGGGTCTTGCCCATGGCTTCAGCCAAGACGCGAGCCACTACATCGGTGCCGCCGCCCGCGGGGTAGGGAACCACCCAATTAAGTGGCTTGTCCGGAAAGGTCTGCGCGCCCGCCACGGCAGAGAACAACAGCGCAGCGAGCAGACAGACAAGCAAACGCACGGACTTTAAAAGTGGCATAGAGGACCTTAGAAGGTGTGAGATACAAACAGGCAAAAGGGTTGAATCTGACTTTAGTCAATTTAGTTGCGTTCGCAACTAGTAATTACCCGCATCGCATTCTTGACTGCGTCTGCGCAGCTATTTCATTAAACTGGCAGCCACCCCAACCCATTTGCTACTTTGCTACTTTGCTACTTTGCTACTTTGCTACTTTGCTACTTTGCTACTTTGCTACTGAATGCATCCCTCAGGAGTGTGCTTTGACCGATCAGGATAAATACAGCGGCCGCATTGACCGCATGATTCAACGTTGGGCAGGCAAGCGCCTGACCTTTAACCGCAAGACCACCGACGAGGGGCAAATCCTGCAGCACACGCCGCCTGATCGCGGCGAGATGGACGCGGAACAGGGCACCTATATTGAGCCGCCCAAGGCACTGCCCATACTGGCGCAATGCGAGGTACTGGTGGTGGGCGCAGGCCCCGCGGGGTTGAGTGCTGCGCTGGCCGCACGGCGCGCAGGTGCCGATGTGATTTTGCTGGAGCGCTTCGGGTGTTTCGGGGGTGTGATCACGACCGTGGGCATGGAGACGCTGGCGTGGTACCGCTATGAGGGCACGATTGAGTCCGAGGGTATCGGCGTCGAAATGGAGCGCCGCGCGGCGGCGATGGGCGGCGCGATTAAATGGCCGTACAACGACAGCGAATGTCTGGACGCGGACTTCTTCAAAGTGGTAGCGGACCACTTGGTGCGCGAGTCCGAAATACGGCCTATCCTGCATTGTTTTGCCGTGGATGTAATTTTTGATGGCGACAGCAACCGGCTCAAAGGCATCGTGACCGAAAGCAAATCAGGCCGTCAGGTGGTTCTAGCTAAACGCATCATTGACTGCACAGGGGACGCCGACATCGCGCATCTGGCGGGTGCCAGTTACCGCAAAACGCCCAAAGACAAAATGCTGGGCATGACCGCCGTGTTCAATGCATCAGGCGTCAACAAAGAGCAGTTCCTGCAATACACCGAAGAGCAACCCGCCACCTACGCCGACTGGAGCCGCACCTGGCAACAGGAAACCACCGGCAAAGAAGATACGCTGCGCAGCCCCTATCTGGACAAAGAGTTCGATCGGGCGCGGGACATGGGAGTTATCCCCGCCAGCACCACCAACCTGGGCGGCTCGTGGTCGGCGCTGACTGAAGCGGGCGAAGCTACCAACCTCAATCTGGCGCACTTGTACGGCTACGATGCGACTGATGTGATGGACCTCACTGCCGCCGAAATGGCGGGTCGGCAAGAGGCGTTGTACGCGCTGACCGCACTCAAGGCCGTGGTGCCAGGGTTTGAGAACGCCAAACTACGCAACTTCGGCATGACGCTGGGCGTGCGCGATTCGCGCAAGATCATCGGGCGCTACAACTTAAGCGGCGAAGATGTTCGTAACCAGGCCAAGTTTGAAGACTCGGTGGGCATCTTCCCCGAATTCATAGACGGCTACAACATCCTGATACTACCCAGCACAGGACGCTACTTTGAAGTGCCCTACGGCTGCATGGTTCCCCTGGAAGTGGACAACCTGCTGGTGGCAGGCCGCTGCGTGGCGGGCGACATGGTGTCGCACGCGGCGATGCGCAACATGATGGCCTGCACCGTAACCGGTCAGGGGGCCGGTGCGGCAGCAGCCGTCTCGCTGAAAAACGGTACCACCACGGCACAGGTCAACATGGCGAATGTGCAAATCGAGCTGGAAAGGCAAGGCGTTCGTTTGCATTAACACATTGCGCTGAAATGGCCATAGTGTGTAAACTGTTTGTCACGGAACTGACATTTTTTATCGCCACACTGCAGGGGCAACTTCATAAAGGAAATCGTTATGTCTCGCTACGCACTCCACTCCCTCGCCATTGCCACGCTCGCCGTGTGCAGCGCCCAAGGCGCTCTGGCGCAATCCGACGCACTCGTTGCCGCCGCCAAGGCCGAAGGCCAGCTCACAGTGATCGCACTTGCGCGCAGCTGGTGCGGATATGGTCCCATCATTGACGCGTTCAAGGCGAAGTACGGTATCAAGGTGAACGAACTCAACCCCGATGCAGGTTCCGGAGATGAAGTCG
>CANBYM010000309.1 GCA_947373605.1 Comamonadaceae bacterium | reverse complement strand
CTGCTGATGATGCGGCAGGCGCTGGCGCAGCAGCAGAAACAGGCGCTACTGCACCAACTTTGCCATCCGTGTCTATGCGGGCAATCAGTTGCTCTGCAAGCACCGTGTCACCATCGCCCACCAGAATCTCCGACAGCACGCCAGCGCTGGGCGCGGGCACTTCGAGAACAACTTTGTCGGTTTCAATTTCAATCAGAATTTCGTCGGCAGAAACCAGATCACCGACTTTTTTCTTCCATTGCAACATGGTGGCTTCGGCCACTGATTCAGAGAGTTGCGGGACTTTTACTTCTACGAGAGCCATTTCAATTCTTTCCGTGATTATTTAGTGAGCACAAAGCCTTTGAGCTTTCCGAATGCTGCTTCAACGAGCGCTTTTTGCTGCTCCTGATGCAAATGAGAGTAACCTACCGCCGGGGAGGCGGAGGCCGCGCGGCCGGCATAGCCCAGTCGTTGACCTTCAGCCATGTTTTCATGCAGATAATGTTGCACAAAGAACCAGGCACCTTGGTTTTGTGGCTCATCCTGGCACCAGACCACTTCCGCCGCGTTTGGATACTTTTTAAGTTCCGCAGAGAACGCTTTGTGAGGGAACGGGTACAGCTGCTCAACCCTAATGATGGCCACATCGTCGCGCTCCAACTCCAGACGCTTCTTAGCCAAGTCGTAGTACACCTTGCCGGAGCAGGCAACGACCCGCTTGACCTTGTCCGCCTTCAGATCACGGTTTTCAGGAATGATTGTTTGGAAACCACCACGTGTGAACTCAGAGAGCGGAGACGTTGCATCTTTATTACGCAGCAAGGACTTGGGCGTCATGATGACCAGCGGCTTGCGCAAATTGCGAACCATTTGGCGACGCAAAACGTGGAAGATCTGGCTGGCCGTAGTCGGCTGCACAATTTGCATATTGGTGTCAGCCGCCAATTGCATGAAGCGCTCCAGACGAGCCGAGCTGTGTTCCGGTCCCTGACCTTCGTAGCCGTGCGGCAACATTAAGGTAATGCCGTTCACACGGCCCCACTTCACTTCGCCAGAAGCGATGAACTGGTCGATCACGACTTGTGCACCATTGGCGAAGTCGCCGAATTGTGCTTCCCAAATCACCAGTGTATTTGGGTCGTTCGACGCATAGCCGTACTCAAACGCCAGCACCGCTTCTTCCGACAAGATCGAGTCAATAACTACGAATGGGGCCTGATTTTCTGCCACGTTCTGCAGCGGAACAAAAGTTCCCGTATCCCACTTCTCGCGGTTCTGATCATGGATCACAGCATGGCGGTGGGTAAAGGTGCCGCGTCCGCTGTCTTCACCGGACAAGCGCACCGGATAACCACTGGCAACCAATGACGCAAAGGCCATCGTCTCACCCATGCCCCAGTCGACTGGAATATCACCACGCCCCATGGCAGCGCGATCGTCATAAACCTTTTTAACCAGTTGATGTGCTGAGATATTGGCAGGAATTGTGGTGATCTTTTCAGCAAGTCGTTTCCACTCTGCCATAGGCACAGCAGTGTCACCTGCATCAGTCCACTTCTTGCCAAGGAACGGTGCCCAATCAACTGCAAATTTGCTCTTGAAGTTGGTCAGCACTGGGTCTACCGTGTGCTTACCGGCATCCAGGGCGGCGCGTGTGGCCTTGACCATGTCGTCACCCAGTGCATCGCCCAGTCCCTGTGCAGTCAGCTTGTCTGCATACAACTTACGGGTTCCGGGGTGCGCCCCGATCTTCTTGTACATCAGCGGCTGTGTCAGGCCCGGAGTGTCCTGTTCGTTGTGTCCGAGTTTGCGGAAGCAAACAATGTCCAATACAACGTCCTTGCGGAAAGTCATACGGTACTCAAGCGCCAGCTGCGTGGCCAATACTACCGCCTCAGGATCATCGCCGTTAACGTGCAATACGGGCGCCTCCACCATCTTCACAATATCCGTGCAAAACACGCTGGAACGCATGTCACGTGGGTCAGAGGTGGTGAAACCGATTTGGTTGTTGATGATGATATGCACCGTTCCGCCGGTGGAGTAACCGCGGGTTTGTGCCAGCGCCAAAGTCTCCTGATTGACACCTTGACCACCAAAGGCAGAGTCTCCGTGCACCAAGACTGGCAATACTTGCTTACCCAGAGGATCAGCACGACGGTCCATGCGGGCACGCACCGAGCCCTCAACCACAGGATTGACGATCTCCAAATGGGATGGATTAAAGGCCAACGAAAGGTGTACCGGGCCGCCGGGCGTTGAAACGTCCGAACTGAAACCCTGGTGGTACTTGACGTCACCGGCTGGAAGCTCTTCAGGCGCAGTGTGATCGAACTCTGCGAAAAGGTCAGCGGGCATCTTGCGCATGGTGTTCACCAGCACGTTCAAACGGCCACGGTGGGCCATACCGATGACAATTTCCTGCACACCGGCTGCGCCGGCGCCCTGGATCAATTCCTCCATAGCGGCAATAAAGCTCTCTCCACCTTCAAGCGAGAATCGCTTTTGCCCCACATATTTTGTATGAAGAAAACGCTCTAGGCCTTCTGCCGCGGTCAGGCGCTCCAAAATGGCCTTTTTACGATCTGCCGTGAAATTCGGCTTGCTGCGGATGGCTTCGAGTTTTTGCTGCCACCAGCGCTTTTCGGCCTGCTCGGTGGTGTACATGTATTCGGCACCCAACGTTCCGCAATAAGTCTCCCGCAACGCATTGAGCAACTCACGCAGCGACATGTTGTTCTTACCAAAGAACGTATTGCTAGTGTCAAAAACGATTTCCTGGTCAGCGCTCGTAAAGCCGTAGAAGGCGGGATCCAAGTCTGGAATGGCCGGGCGCTCGGTCCGCTTTAACGGATCCAGGTCAGCCCAGCGTTGGCCGACATTGCGGTAAGCGGCGATTAATTGTTGGACAGCGGTGCGTTTACGACCCATCTCGGCGTCGGCACTGGCCATGACAACTTTGGTACCACCAGCCTTTGCGCGCTCGGCAAATGCGTTGATTACAGGCAAGTGGGGCACATCTTTGGCGTTCGTGCCATCCACAGCTGGGACGTGCTGCAGGGCATCAAAGTACTCGCGCCACGAATCTGGCACACTTCCGGGGTTAGATAGGTAGTTCTCGTACATCTCTTCGACATACGGTGCATTTCCACCAAACAGGTAAGTATTGTTTTGATAGGCTTGGTAAATAGACGAAGCCGAATTCGCCCCTTGGGACGCTGTATCACTCATATTCCGCTGACCTCCGTTCCCCTTCAGGGAACATTAGCTGGTTAAAGCTGGTTGATTAACCTTCCGCGGCACGGCTGAACCGGTTAGCGGATGCGACTGTGGCATGGGAAGGGCCTGACATTGC
>CANBYM010000308.1 GCA_947373605.1 Comamonadaceae bacterium | reverse complement strand
GGATTCGCTTTGGACAGTCATCCCCCGATTGCGTATGCCGTGGAGCTAAAGGGATACCCCATTTAAACGTACAGCACGCTATCAACACTTTAACTGAACGGCTAGTATTTAGCGCGGCCTTTTTTGTTTCAGATACCAACAATCACCGCTCGATTTCGTGCATCTGTGTCAGGTTGATCAATGCCTGCAACACTTCCGCCTTAAACCCCATGCGCTTCTCACCCTCTTTGTAGCCGCTCAAAATCAGGTTCTTCATGTACTCCACGCAGTCGCGGTGGCCCCAGAACTTCTCTATGGCCAGAGCGATGCGCATGTGATGTTCCGCCACCGTCCCCAATTCGCGGTCAATGCGGGCCTGCAACGGCCGCTCGTGCAGGGGCATGGGACGCGTTGGCAATTCGTCCTCCTCCCATTGCAGTGTGGGAAACCCTGTTTCTGTGTAGCGCGAATCTTTGGGGTCTGGCAACGCAGCGGCTCCGGTTAAACGTATCCATGTGTTATTGGCTGCACTTTAGCAGGTGCGGGCGTTTTCTGTGGGCCTGTCCGTTAACGCAGGCGCGGCACAATAGCTGCATGCTCAATCAGCCTAACTTTATTGCGCCACAGCGCTTCACCGATCCTGCCCTGGCTTTGGCGCAGGTTTGCAAAATTTACGATGCCGCAATTGCCCATCTGCGCCACAGCATGCAAGAGTTTGTGGCCGGCGGGCTAAGCGACGTCCATGTACGCGCCTGCTACCCGCTGGTGCGCATACACACCGACACCGTTTCCCGCGCCAGCGGCGCGGATTCGGCCCGGTTAAGCTTTGGCTTCGTGGCCGGACCCGGCCGGTTTGAGACCACGCTGACGCGGCCCGACCTTTACCACGATTACTACATGGAACAATTTCGCCTGCTTTTGGAAAACCACAATGTGGAGCTTGAAGTGGGTACCAGCTCACAGCCGATCCCGGTGCATTTTTCATTTGCGGAGCACGACCACGTGGAAGGTAGCATGAGCGCTGAACGGCGCATGTTGATGCGCGATGTGTTTGATCTGCCCGATCTGGCGGCCATGGACGATGGCATTGCCAACGGCACCTATGTCCCCAAGGCCGGCGAGGCCCTACCGCTGGCCCTATTTACTGCACCCCGCGTGGACTATTCCTTGCACCGCCTGCGCCACTACACCGGCACCGGACCGGAGCACTTCCAGAACTTCGTGCTGTTTACCAACTACCAGTTCTACATCGACGAGTTCATCGCCTTCGGCCACGCCGCTATGCAGGACCCTTCCAGTGAATACGTCGCCTTTGTGGAACCGGGCAACCTCGTTACCCGCCGGGTGGGAATGGACGCCGAGGCGGGTGACGACCTTGGCAAGGCACCGCCGCGCCTGCCGCAAATGCCGGGCTACCACCTGTTGCGCAAAGACCACGCGGGCATCACCATGGTCAACATCGGCGTAGGCCCCGCCAACGCCAAGAACATTACCGACCACATTGCCGTGCTGCGTCCGCACACGTGGATCATGCTGGGTCACTGCGCGGGCCTGCGCAACACCCAACAATTGGGCGACTATGTGCTGGCGCACGGCTATGTGCGCGAGGACCACGTGTTGGACGAAGAGCTGCCGCTGTGGGTGCCTATTCCAGCGCTGGCTGAAATCCAGCAGGCGCTCGAACAGGCTGTGGCGGATGTCACCCAGATCCAGGGTGCGGCGCTAAAAAGCATCATGCGCACTGGCACCGTAGCCAGCACTGACAACCGCAACTGGGAACTGCTGCCGGACAACCAGCCCCAACGGCGGTTCAGCCAAAGCCGCGCCGTGGCGCTGGACATGGAAAGTGCCACCATAGCTGCCAACGGATTTCGCTTCCGGGTGCCCTACGGCACACTGCTGTGCGTGAGCGATAAGCCGCTGCACGGCGAAATCAAATTGCCCGGTATGGCCAACCACTTTTACCGCGAGCGGGTCGACCAGCACTTGCGCATCGGCATTCGCGCGCTCGAGTTGCTGCGCGAACAGGGCGCTGGCCAACTGCACAGCCGCAAGCTGCGCAGCTTCGCGGAAGTGGCCTTTCAGTAAGTACTCAACATGGGTAACGAGTTTTTTTCTGTCCGCAATCTGGTCAAGCAGTATGGTGATACCGAGGTCGTGCGGGACCTGTCGTTTGATATTGCGCCGGGCGAATGCCTGGGCGTTATCGGCCCCAATGGCGCCGGCAAGACCACTACCATTCGCATGTGCTTGGGACAGACCGCACCTGACAGCGGCAGCATCACAGCGCTGGGCATGCAAATGCCACGCGACGCGCTGGCCATCAAAGCCCAGCTGGGTGTGGTCACGCAAATGGACACGCTGGACCCCGACTTCACGTGCGCCGAAAACCTGCTGGTGTATGGCCGTTACTTCGGCATGAAGGACGGCCAGATCAAAGAGCGCATCCCCGCACTGCTGGAGTTTGCATCGCTCACCGCCAAGGCCGCTGCCAAACCGGGTGAACTCTCCGGCGGCATGAGGCGGCGTTTGTCATTGGCCCGTGCTCTGGTGAATGATCCCAAGTTGCTGCTCCTGGATGAGCCCACTACTGGACTGGACCCGCAAGCGCGGCACCTGATGTGGGAGCGCTTGCAGTTGCTCCTGCAGCAAGGCAAATCCATTTTGCTCACCACCCACTTTATGGATGAGGCTGAGCGCCTGTGTTCGCGCCTTTTGGTGCTGGACCATGGCAAAAAAATTGCCGAAGGAACACCACGCGATTTGATTGCGCAGCATCTGGAGCCCGATGTGGTGGAGGTTTTCGGCGGCGGCGCGCTGCAACTGGTTGACGCCCCCCTGCGTGCCATGGCCAGTCGCGTTGAGGTGAGCGGTGAGACCGTATTTTTCTATACCCGCGATGGCGGTGCACTGTTGCAGGGCTTGCAAGCCTACCCACAGTTGCGCACGCTACACCGCCCGGCCAACTTAGAGGATTTGTTTTTGAAATTGACCGGCCGCCAGATTCGGGAGGACGCATGAACACCCAAGGCATTCATCCTTCCTTGAAAAACCATTGGCGCGCACCGCAGGTCACACTGCGTTTCTGGCCGGTGTTTCTGCGCAACCTGCTGGTGTGGCGCAAGCTGGCCATTCCCAGCCTGGTCGGCAATATTGCCGAGCCGATGATGTGGCTGGTGGCCTTTGGCTATGGCATGGGCGCACTTGTCGGCCAGATTACGGTGCAAACACCCCAAGGACCGGTTGCCGTCTCGTACATGTTGTTTCTGGCTAGCGGTTATATGTGCATGAGTGCCATGCAGTCTGCATCCTTTGAAGCGCTTTATTCCGCGTTCTCGCGCATGCATGTACAGAAGACCTGGGATGGCATCATGAATGCACCGGTGGGACTGGATGACATCGTCTTTGCTGAAATGGTCTGGGCGGCTT
>CANBYM010000307.1 GCA_947373605.1 Comamonadaceae bacterium | reverse complement strand
CTCCACCATGTCGTCCACATACCGGCTAATCCGGTCTATGGCTTCCACGATGTGGGCCAGATAGTCTTGCACCCGAAGTGCGTCGGTCTTGCTCACAGCGCCTGCGCCTCAGAGATCACCAGATCGCGAAACTTGACCGGCAAGCCCTTGGGTGTGAGCACATCCACCGCCACGGGCAGCAAGCGCGCCAGTTCCAGCTGAATTTTGGCAATGTCCATCATTGTGGTTTCTGACGTGGGCTCCACCAAGATGTCAAGATCGCTGCCCTCGATGTCGTCGCCATGCACCACCGAGCCGAACACGCGCACGTTCGTCACCCGGTGGCTGAGCGCAATCGTGCGGATGGCATCGCGGTGGTTTTGCAAGGCAATGGACGGACGCATGTTGTGGACTCCCGAATTTGAGGCGATTCTAAGTATTGCATCTATTGTTGCAGTTGCCCGGCAATGTGGCGCAAGAACGGATGCATCCACACCGGTGCCAGCGGCAAATCTTTCAGCAATTGCGCGCGTTGCTTGGGTGGCAGCAACTGCTGTAGGTGCGCCACCCGCTCCAGCGTAACGTGGGCTTTGCCCAGGCCCCGCAGTGCGGCAAACACCAGATTGCTGGATTCGGCAGCGGCAGTGACGCGGCGCGGTGAGCGGTGCCTGAACTCAATCTCTTGCCCGCCCACCCGCAATTTGCGGCTGGGGCCATTGGTCTCGTACACCGGCTTGGCTACCACCTGCTCGCTCAGACCCAGCAGGTTGGTGGCCTCGACATCTGGCGGTTGCACCACCACGCCATCGCGCCGGGCCACGGCTTGCACCAGTGCATCCATAGAGGGGCTTAGCTCGCCCAGCAACGGGTGGCTGCGCGGCACGTCATACAGGCCGCGCGCCACACGCCGCAATGCAGCCGCGCGCACCATGCGCGACAGCGCCATGCCTACCGCGTGGGGCGTGCCCAGGTCCAAGAAGTCTGCCGGGGTGAACACCCGCGCAGGCTCTTTCTTGGCCCAGCGCGCAACCCGCTGCGCCAACTGCCGCGTCAAGGTGGCTGCAGGCGCAGACGCACTTACAGGTTTTTTGGCAGGTTTTGAAGCTGGCTGCGGGCTCATGGCCTGATTGTGGGAATTTTTTGTTAAAAGTACAAGTAAGTATTTTTAACAAAATTGCAGTCTATTTGTCCGAAGACTGCATCGTTTTTCGGACAATCCGCAACCCGATTGCCACGAAACAATTGCGGTTTTTGTGGCAAAAATCAAGCTCTCGCCTGCAAACGCTCCCGTTGCCGACCGTTCAAGCCTTACGAACCGCGCAGGAACGGTGCGTCGCTGCGGACATCGTTCAAGTAATGCGTAAGTGAATCTCTGGAGTTCCCCTCCAGCTTCTTCACGCCGAAACTGGCCTGCAACACCACATCGGATTTCAGCCCACGCAGTACTTTGGCATTGATCGCATCAAAGCCAAATGCATCGACCAGTGCAAGCATGATGGACTCCAAGCAATCCACGCGAGCCTGATTCAAGCGCTTATCCAGTGCTGGGTCTTTGGCGCACATGCTGCCAATCAAACGGAGCGCACGCTTGTCACCCGTCACCATATGCTCCACCTCTGGCGTGTTCACCAGAATAGCCAGCATCTGCCGTTCGCCTACATCCATTTCAACGGGAAAAAGCGCCAGCATATTGATGTCAGCAGCAGGCAGATCAGACACTTGCAGGAGAAATTTTTCCAAATCAGCCAACGCGGCAGCATCTGCCTTCAGCTTTTTGCGCAGCATAAAGCGCATGGAAGGCAATACCCAAACCTCCGCAGGCGGAACCTCAAGCCACTGCAAAAGCTCTTGCAGCAGGCCACAGCAAGCCACAGCAAGCCAGTTTGTGAATGATGTCGTTGTCTGCCAGGACAACTTTGCGCATAGCGACCTGCGTCATTGGGAAACGCAGTTATGCGCCGTAACCCGTAGCCGTTTTCAGTAGTTCAAACTGGTCATCCGACAGCTTGCCCGTATCCAGCGCCTGGAAAAATGCGCCGTTCACCACCTTGATGCCATCCGATTCACCTGGAATCGACTTGAGCGCAACGTTGGCAAGCGCATGGGTTTGTTGCGAATTGCCGTAATTCAGAATGATGTGGCCCACATCAATTCGCTCCTGGGTAGCTTTGGCCAAAGCTGCTTTGTACAGAGCCAACCCACTGCGAATGACCGAACTAGCTCCTGGTCCGTAGCTCACTTCCCTTCCATTTAAAAGGCGAATGGCATACGCGTCGGCCTCTTTCTCATCCGCATCACCTGCATCCGAGCCACCGATTTTCTCGTCTGCGACAAACCCGTTTTCCTGCAAATGCCCATTGGCAATGTGGCCCAGTTCGTGCGCAAGGTGAAACAACAAGTGAGCAGGGGTTCCCTTCTTGCTCAAGACGATGGCAAACCGCCCGTCTTCGCGCACCACCAAACCGGTCATTTTCTTGCCTGGCAGTTTGTGAATGTGCAGAACTGGAATGTTTGCCTCGGCACACCAATCCAACAAAGCGGACAGGCTTACGCAGCTGTGCTTTTGCAAAATGGCTGCACGTAACTCCACGGGGTCTTTTGGCACTGAGGACTGTCCAGAACTCATACCCCCCAGCGCCAAATTGGCCATGGCAGTCGCGAAATGCGCGCTGACGGACACATCACTCTCCGTCACATTGCGGCTCAATTTGAATTTGCGCTGGGTTTCTTGAAACTGCACCGGGCCGGTAGCCTGGGCAAGGCTCATCAAGTCAATATGAAAAGCCCGGGCGAAATACATCTGCGCCTGCTGCAGGCCGGACTTGCTCTGCGCAATCTCATCGTCCCACCAGGCAGGCAATGCCATGCGTGCAAAACCCGTGGGCACACCCGCCGAGCCAAGTCGGGTCAAAAGACTATGAATGGGGTTGGTAGGGGTGGTGGCCACGGGAATCTCCTTAGCCGCATCCCGCGGCTGGCTCTGTCTGAATGCAGGGTTGAATTTTAGCTTAATGCTCAAATTGGCCTATAGCCCTTATGGATAAAGCGCTAGCAGCTCTTCTTTTAGTAGCAAAACTACAACTCTCCCGCAAACGCCCGCTGCTGTAGCGAGGCGAACAGGGCGTCTAGCTGGGCCAGGGCCGTGCGGTGGGGCGCTTTGAGCTGAAATACGCTATCAAACATTGGCCGCGCCATACAAATTTTCAAAATCCAATCCATCAGTCAAATACGGAACAAAGCCTGCCAGAAGAATGGAAATCGCCATTACGTCCTTTAGCTCCAGCTCTCGCAATCCCCGATGGCCACTCAAAGTGCTCCACTTATGGCCAGTCAAACTGCTCCACCCCGGTCACCGTAAATTGATGTGCTGAACTCGGCACGCCAGTAGTTCGGAGGCCACTGGCAGGACGTTACTTTCACCCCCTCACCGTCGAGGGGATAA
>CANBYM010000306.1 GCA_947373605.1 Comamonadaceae bacterium | reverse complement strand
TCTGGCAGCCGCCGAAACTTTTTACACACAAGTGTGGAAGCTGGCCATTGCGCATCGAACCGATGAAGCGATTTATTTCCACGGCAGTGGCACGGACCACCATGTTCTGTCCTTGCATCAGGCAGCGGGCGCACCGCAAATACGGAAGGTAACGCTGCGTGCACGCAGTCTTGAGGCCTTGTCTGAAATTGAGGAGGTAACGCGATCCGCAGGTGGAGCGGTGGTGCGCTCCATCGCGCCTGCAACCGATCCGGCAGCGGGTACGTCGCTGGTCGTCATTGATCCGCACGGACGCCGATTCGACATCGTGTTTGGTGACTTGCTTCGTGAAGCCGATAGCGCACAGGCGCCGGATCAGCCCATTCGCCTTGCCCACGCGGTGCTCAATAGCCATGACGTAGCGCAGACGCAGTGGTTCATGGAAAAAGCACTGGGCTTCATCCTGGCTGACCGCACCCGCATCATGGCTTTTATGAATTGCGACGCAGACCATCACACCATTGCTGTGGGTGACACCGACAACGATGCGCTCAACCATATTGCGTTCCTGATGCCGACGCTGGATGCCGTCATGCGCGGGGGCGGGCGCATGAAAGACGCAGGCCATGACATCCACTGGGGCCCGGGTCGCCACGGCCCTGGCGATAACGCGTTCAACTACTTTATTGATCCGTTCGGAATCGTCATCGAGTACACCGCCGAAGTCGAACAGATTGACGACAGCTACCAGCCGGGGCAACCCGCGGACTGGACCTGGCCGCCCGGTCGCATTGACCAGTGGGGCATCGCCATTGCACCGACTCCGCGCCTGAAAGAAGCACAGCGCGGCGTCTTTTTTTCATCCACTTTTTAGCTCGAAAGTATTTATGCGTTTTACAACCTACCTCCGCCACGGCAAGCCACGTTTGGGCGTGGTCTTCGGTGAGCATGTCATCGATCTGGCCGATGCAGTGCCGGGCGTGCCCTCTGATTTGCGCCTCGCACTGGAAACGGGTGTCGATCTGGCCGCTGCTGCCTCAAGCGCTATCGCCTCAGAGGCGCCACGTTTGCTGCTCTCAGATCTGAGCCTGGCCCCGCTGGTGCCCGAACCCGGCAAGACGATCTGTCTGGGCCTGAACTACTTTGACCACGCCAAAGAAGGCGGGCGCGACAAACCCGAGTACCCCTGGTTTTTCTATCGCGGAAAGAGCTCCCTGATCGGGCACGGTCAATCCGGCGTGGTGCCGCGCGTTTCGCAAAAGTTTGATTACGAGGCAGAACTCGCTGTGGTGATCGCTACCAAAGTTCCGCGCCATGTTGCAAAAGAAGATACGCTGAAATACGTGTTCGGTTACACCTGCTTTAACGATATGTCGGTGCGCGACTACCAGAAGCGCACGCCGCAGTGGACCATCGGCAAAAACTTTGACGCCACCGGCGGCTTTGGCCCGGTGCTGGTCACCGCCGATGAACTGGCACCGGGTGCGACCGGGCTGCGCATCCAAAGCCGCCTGAACGGCCAGGTCATGCAGGACGCCAACACCGACGATATGATTTTCAGTGTGGCGGAAACCATCGGACTGCTTTCGGAATGCATGACGCTGGAGCCGGGCGATGCCATCATCATGGGAACGCCTGCCGGTGTGGGGCAGGCGAGAACGCCGCCGGTATGGATGAAGGCGGGCGATACGATTGAAATCGAGATTGCGTCGATCGGAATTCTTCGCAACCCCATCGCAGCAGAAGCCGGTTAATGACTCAGCCATCCCTCTACGACGTTGCCATCATTGGCTACGGCCCGGCAGGTGCGACTGCCGCCGCCTTGCTGGGGCAGGCCGGCCTCTCGGTCTATGTGTGCGACCGTTTGCAGGGCGTCTATGAGATTCCCCGCGCCATCGCGCTGGACCACGAAATCATGCGTGTGTTTCAGGAGATCGGCATTGTTAAAGCGATTGCGCCGTACTTCGAGCCGTTCACCCCATCCGAATTTTTCGGTGTTGACGGTCAGCTGATTCGCCGCATGACCATGGTGCAGCCGCCTTACCCGCAGGGCTACACACCATCGATGGTGTTCACGCAGCCCCCGGTCGAAATGGCCATCCGCCATCGCATCGCCGAACTTTCAAACGTTGCCGTGGCATTGGGTGTGGAGGTGACTTCGCTGCGGCAGCATGAGGATAGCGTTACCTTGTCCGTGCATCCCGAGCAGGGCGCTGACACGACGGTGCACGCGCGTTGGGTGATTGCCTGCGATGGCGGAGCCAGCGCGATGCGTGCACAGCTCGGCATTGAATTGGAGGACCTGGGCTTTGATGAACCTTGGCTGGTTGTCGATGTGCGGGTGAACGCACAGGGGCTGGCCAAACTTCCAAAAACCAGCGTGCAGTATTGCGAGCCCGAGCGTCCGTGTACGTATGTGATAGGGCCCGGAAACCACCGGCGCTGGGAAATCTCGCTGAAAGCCGGTGAAAACGCGCAAGACGCCGCCACGCCTGAAGGTACGTGGAAGCTTCTGTCGCGTTGGATTACACCACAGGACGGCGCGCTGTGGCGCCAGTCCAGCTATCGTTTCCATGCCTTGGTCGCTGAGCGTTGGAAGGCCGGCCGCGTCTTTCTGGCAGGCGATGCCGCCCATATGCAGCCGCCCTTTCTGGGGCAGGGTATGTGCCAGGGCATTCGTGATGTAGCTAACCTGAGCTGGAAACTGGGCGCCGTCCTGAAAGGTCAGGTAACGCAGGGCGCAGCGCAGGCTTTGCTGGACAGCTACACCGACGAACGCAAGGCCCATGTGCGTGAGCTCACCAGCCGTATCAAGTCCGTGGGCGCGGTCATCTGCGAGCGCGATGTCGAAAAAGCCCGCGCGCGTGATGCCAAATTGTTGGCCGATTGCGGTGGCGTGGTGCGAGACACTCCGCGTCAGGACATCTTACCGGCCCTGAGTGGTGGACTGTTGTCAGCGCAAAGCAGCCCGGGTCGCGGAGAATTATTTCCGCAACCCAAACTCGATGGTGGCCTGCTCATGGACGAACGCTACGGCTACGGTTGGCGACTGGTGCATGACGGTAGCCTGCTCGGTGCATTGGGCGATTTCACCAACATTGATTTGTCGCAGCCGGATTCGCAAGAAGCACAAGGGGTAGTGCAGGCCTGGCTGAACAAGCGCGGCTGCCATGCAGCACTTGTGCGACCCGACCACTATGTTTTCGGCACTGCGGCCGACAGCGCAAAACTCAAACGCTTGCTCACAGAGTTGACCAATGCAATGCACCACTGATACAAATAACAGGAGATGCTATGGATGCCTCCCACCTTAAAAGGAGCAGGTTTTGAGCACTGAGATTGAACAGCCGTTGATCGAGACGGATTTCCCGAGTGGTCGGGGTGGATCCTCTGATGGATACGGCATCAAAGTGCCCAGGGCGTGATAGACCAAGGTCTTCACAA
>CANBYM010000305.1 GCA_947373605.1 Comamonadaceae bacterium | reverse complement strand
CCATTGTGCTGCTGGCCGCCTGCCTATGGATATTCCAAAAACCGATATCAATGCATGTGCTGGCGCGCATGGCGCACCGCAATGTGGGGCGCGACATCATCGCCACGCTACCCGATGGCCTGCATGTGGTGCTATGTGGCACCGGCTCGCCTATGCCCGACCCGACACGTGCCGGGCCTTGCACCGCAGTGATTGCCGGTGAGCGCCTCTTTGTGGTGGATGCGGGAGAAGGCAGCTCACGCAACCTGGCATACATGGGCGTGCCGCTGGGCCGCATTGAAGCGCTGCTGCTTACACACTTTCACTCCGACCACATCGATGGCATGGGCAACTTCATGTTGCAGCGCTGGGCTAACCGTATGTCACAGACACCGCTACCCGTCATCGGGCCCACCGGTGTCGAACAGGTAGTAGACGGCTTTCGCGCAGCCTATGTACTGGATTTCGGTTACCGCGTGGCACACCACTCCCCCAAGATCATGCCGGCCGGTGGCAGCGGCGGCAAAGGGGTTCCATTTGATCTGCCTGCCGCCGGTCAGGGCGACCAGGTTGTGGTGCTCAATGACAATGGCCTGAAGATCACGGCGTTTCGCGTCAACCATGCGCCGATTGAACCCGCGGTGGGATACCGCTTCGATTACAAGGGCCGATCCGTAGTGATCAGCGGTGACACCAAAAAAGCGCAGTCGGTGGCAGACGCGGCCAAGGGCGCTGATTTGTTGATTCACGAAGCACTGCAACCCGCATTGCTCAAACTCATTACCAATGAGTTTGAGGCGCGCAAGGTGGACAACATCACACACATCCTGACCGACATCGTCAACTATCACACCACCCCGGAAGAGGCCGCGCAGATCGCCATGGCAGCAGGCGTCAGGCAGCTGGTGTTTAACCATATCGTGCCGCCTATGCCCATTGCATATGGCTACGCCGCATTCATGGGCGACGCCTCACAATTTTTCAGCGGCCCCATGGCGGTGGGCGAAGACGGCATGCTCTTCAGCATGCCCGCCGGCGGCACCGATATTCTGAAAAGCCGCTTGAACTGATCGCACCGCAAGGCCTATGACAGTCCACCAAAATTTGCCCGCTATCGACAAGGCCCACGTGTTGCGCACACCCGAAGCACTACTGAGCGACTTTGCGGACTTTCCGTACACGCCGCGTTATGCCGACCTGGACGGACTGCGTCTTGCGTACATCGACGAAGGTCCGCGCAACGCTCCACCCGTGTTGCTGATGCACGGCGAGCCGACGTGGTCTTATCTGTATCGCAAGATGATTCCGGTGCTGCTGCAAGCCGGTCACCGGGTGATCGCACCGGACCTGATCGGCTTTGGCCGCTCTGACAAACCTACGCAGAACAGCGACTACTCCTACGGCAACCACGTGCGCTGGATGTGCGCCTGGATGGAGCAGATCGACTTGCAAGATGCCACCCTTTTCTGCCAGGACTGGGGCTCACTCATCGGCCTGCGCATGGTGACCCACAGCCCGCACCGGTTTGCGCGCATCGCCTTAGCCAACGGCGGGCTGCCCACGGGCCATGAACGCCTGCCCAAAGCGCTGCGCATCTGGCGTGCATTTGCGCGTTGGTCGCCCTGGTTCCCCATCGGGAAAATTGTGGCCAGCGGTTGCGCGACACCCCTCTCGGGCGCTGAAATTGCTGCCTACAACGCACCGTTTCCCGATGCGCGCTATCGCAAGGCTGCACGGCTTTTCCCGTCCTTCATCCCCAGCTCACCGGACAGCCCGGAAAGCGCCAACAACGTACGTGCCTGGCAAATTCTCACGCATTGGCATAAGCCTTTTCTCACTCTTTTCAGCAGCCGCGACCCGATTACACGCGGTGGTGACAAGCCGTTTCTGGAACGCATTCCCGGCACAGCCCATCAACCCCATGCCACCACCCGCGGCGCGGGTCATTTTTTGCAGGAAGATAAAGGGCCGGAACTGGCGGCCACACTCAACCACTGGATAGCCAACACGCCCGTCGGAGAGAACCTATGAACGCATTGTCCAGAGCCGCCTTGCTCAGCCTGTATGCCTTGGCCATTGCGGCCCTGTTTGTTTCACTGCCCTGGGGTGCGGGGCCGGTGCTGCAAAACATTGCGAAGATAACGATTGCTATTCATGTGATTGAGCTACTGATCTGGTTCAAGCATGTCAAAGCCTATAACGGGCCGCTTTGGAGCAGCATCCTGCTGACGCTGCTGTTCGGGTTGTTGCACTGGTTGCCGATTGCAAAGCGCCAGGCTTCTTAGGCGAAACAAACGCCCTGTCGCACATGCGCCCAGCCCGAATCGCCGCTATCACAATGCTCTACCTGAGCGCCGTGCTGCTGGGACTGGGTTCAGCGTGGTGGTTGCTTAAAAAGTCTTCATGGCCGGTACAGACAATCCGGGTCGGTGCATGGAGCGCGAGCCTGACTGCCGGCAGCCAAGATGCCAATATGTACACACGCGCCGTGGTCGCGGTGCGGGCGCTGTTGGCACTGGGGCGGGAAGAAACCATGTACTTTGTAGCCACTGCAGACGACAGCGGCAAGCCCTTGCGATCACGGTGCAGCTACCGCGTTGCGGGTCCGGCACCGGCCGCACGGTGGTGGAGCGTGACCGCCTATACCGATGACTATTTTTTGTTTGACGCGCCGAACCAGCACTACAGCCTCAACGCCACCACCGCCGTGCTGGATGCACAGGGCCACTTTGCGCTCGCCACCGGAGCGCTGGAAACAGCAGATACCTTCTGGCTACCCACACCGGGAGACCGTGGGGTGGTACTGACCCTGCGGCTGTACAACCCGATGGCCGGGTTGCAAGCCGATCCGGCGGGCATGGTGCCTCCGTCTATCACGTTGAATGGGGCCTGCACATGAGCGCCAATTGGAGTCCCCGTACACCGTGGCGACGCCATTGCTTTGGCTTTTTTGCAATGGCGGTGTTGGTCCATGTATTGGCAGTATGGGCTGCACCGCGCGTCATCATGCGCGTGGTGAGCACCAAAATGGGCGCCATGGCCGTGGACCATGCGCAAGGTGGCGATCTGAGCGTCCCGTTGCACGCGCCACCGGTTACTGCGCAGTCGCGCACCATCGTCATGCCCAGCCCGGACATGTTGTATTCGGTCTGCACCTTTGATCTGTCCAAGGGGCCGCTGCACATCACTGCGAACCCGGGTCTTTCCAGCTATTGGTCAATTGCCCTGTATGCATCCAACAGCGATAACTTCTTTGTGCTCAACGACCGGCAGGCCGGGGGCAAACCGGTAAACCTGCATCTGGTGTCCAGTCACAGTGAGGCCGCCGCACCGCCCGATGCGGTAGTGGCCCCCACAGATACGGGCGTGCTCTTGATGCGTGTATTGACCGGCAACTACGAGGCTGAAAAGGCCATGCTGGAGCCGGCCCGACGTACCCTGCAATGCACG
>CANBYM010000304.1 GCA_947373605.1 Comamonadaceae bacterium | reverse complement strand
CGGGTGCCGCACAGGCATCCAAAATTCTCAGTATGGCACCCTGCCTGGCTACCGAAAGCAACAGGGGTGCTGCCAATTGTGCCGCGGCGTCCTGAACAGAAACGCGTCCTTCTAAAAATCCTGGCAAATTTTGTACAGGAACGGCCCGTACCAATTCAATACCGGCACTACCCACAGCACGTCCGGCTACGTCGGCGTGGCTCAATTGCGCCAGATAGGCCGGCACCGATGACTGTCGCACATTGACGCGCAAGGTCATGGGCGCATGTTGATTTGCTGCGGCCAGAATGGACTCCCAATGTTCGGGGTGATCTTTTTTCAGCAGATCGATCCACCACTGCGGATGGTTCCAACGCGCTTGCGGGTCTTTGTCGGTGATTGCGATCAGATCGACCTTCTCACGCAAAAAACGACGCAAACATGCGTTGATGAAATTTGCCTGCTTCTCTAAAGCTTTAGTGTGCTTGGCGGCCTCTACCGTCTGATTGACCAGGGTAAAAGCATCGTAATGTGCATTGCTTTCGTCCCATAGCAATGCCAGAGCAGAGCAAAGCAATGCATCAGCCGCGGGCGCGGGCTTGCGCGGCGCCAACAACTGGCGCAATGCCGTTGCGCGCCCCAGATTACGCCAAACTTGAAAGGACAAGGACTGCACGCCGGGTCGCAAATCAGCGGGCACCGATTCCAGCACAGCGGTGCCAGACTCTCCCGATCGGACACGTGCAACAACCTGTGAGACAGCCTGTAATTGGCGCCAAAGGGGCGTTTTCTCTGATGCTGCTGTCATAAACTCCCTGCCGGCTTAAAGCCCAAAATACCCACAATGAGACGAGCCGGAAATTCCTGTAGTGATTCGTTATAGCGTTGCATGATCTGATTGAGTGCTGCGCGTGCGGACAGCGCGCGTGTATTCGCATCTTCCCACTGAATGCGCATAGCGTCAGGAACAGGTGAACCCGCCAGATCGGCAGGCTCACTGCTGATCAGGATCCACTCTTGCAGCACGGCATCGATAGCCTGTGCCATCACCGCCAAAGCCTGTGGCTGCAATGGTGCCAGACGCGCAGCTTTATTCGCAAGTTCCAGCTCATGTACTTTCTGCTTCAAGACTAACCATTCGCCGGCGAGTGACCCGGTTTGCGCTGAAGCAACGACATCGCCTTTGTCGACCATCGCATAGGCGTTCAGCAGCACATCAAATGTTTTGAGGTGTTTTTCCAATGAACCGAATGCCGCGAATCCGCGGGCACGAATTCGCTTCAATCGGTTGTACAGGCCAACACACCAGAATACCAAAATCGCAATAGCCACCCACAGATAAATTGATCCGCTCATGCTGTTGAGGATACCCATACATCCATGCCCCAATAAGAAAACCCCAAACTCCCTTAACAAGAGTTTGGGGCCTCTGCTCTAACGCAGTAGCAAATTACTCGCCGGACGCATCCTCTGAGGATTGCAGGTCGGCAGTTGCTTCGCCCTGACCTGCTAACTCAGCAGCTTCCGCATCTGCAATGGCGCGACGCTCTGCATCGTCCATGGATTCGCGAACTTTGCGAGCTTCGTGATAGGCCAAGCCAGTACCGGCAGGAATCAAACGACCGACGATCACGTTTTCTTTCAGACCACGCAGTTCGTCGCGCTTGCCCATGATGGCAGCTTCGGTCAGCACGCGCGTAGTTTCCTGGAATGAAGCGGCGCTGATAAAGCTGTCGGTAGACAAGGATGCCTTGGTAATACCCAACAACAAGTTGGTGAACGTTGCCGGAATCTTGCCATCGGCGCGCAATGCGTCGTTGGTGTTGAGCATTTCAGAACGCTCGACCTGTTCACCGGCGATGTAGTTGGAATCACCCGCGGCCTCAACCACTACACGGCGCAGCATCTGGCGAACAATCACTTCAATGTGCTTGTCGTTGATCTTCACGCCTTGCAAGCGGTACACGTCCTGCACTTCGTCCACGATGTAGCGCGCCAGCTCTTCCGAACCCAGCAGGCGCAAGATGTCTTGCGGGTCTGCAGGACCGTCGACTACTGATTCGCCCTTGTTGACCACCTGGCCTTCGTGCACCAGGATATTCTTTTCCTTAGGAACGAGCTCTTCCCAGACCTTGCCTTCAGGATCAGTGATCTGCAAGCGGACCTTACCTTTGGTTTCCTTACCGAAGGAGATAGTTCCGGTAGTCTCGGCCAAAACACCCTTATCTTTGGGCGAGCGGGCTTCGAACAACTCAGCCACACGCGGCAGACCGCCGGTAATGTCGCGGGTCTTCTGGCCTTCGATTGGAATACGGGCCAGCACTTCGCCGGGGCCCACATCCATACCGTCACGCACTTGCACCAGCGCGCCGATCGGGAAGCCGATTGTCACAGAGTGGTCAGTACCGGGGATCTTGACTTCGTTACCAGAAGCGTCGATCAGTTTCACCTGAGGGCGCACCACTTTGGCAGCACCACGGCGCTTGGGATCGATCACCACCAGCGTCGACAAACCGGTCACTTCGTCCACCTGCTTGGCAACGGTCAGGCCTTCTTCCACATTCTCAAAGTGCGCTTTACCAGCGAACTCGGTAATGATGGGTCGGGTCAACGGATCCCAGTTGGCCAGAATGGCGCCAGCCTTGATGGTCTGGTCGGCCTTGACGGTCAACACCGCGCCGTATGGCACCTTGTGGCGTTCACGCTCACGGCCGTGTTCGTCCTGGATCACGATTTCGCCAGAGCGGGAAATCACCACCAGTTCGGACTTGCTGTTGGTCACATAGCGCATGGTGGCGTTGAAGCCGATCACGCCATTGGACTTGGCTTCCACGCTGGAGGCTATAGCTGCACGGGATGCGGCACCACCGATGTGGAAGGTACGCATGGTCAGCTGGGTACCGGGTTCGCCGATGGATTGGGCAGCGATCACACCGACAGCTTCGCCGCCGTTGATCAGGCCGCCACGACCCAAGTCGCGTCCGTAGCACTTGGCGCAAATACCAAAGCGGGTTTCGCAAGTCAGTGCAGTACGCACTTTGACTTCGTCAACGCCGGCAATCTCGAGTTCTTCGATCTTGTCTTCGTCCAGCATCTCCCCGGCCACGGCCAGAACGGCGCGGGTCTCGGGATGAAGCACGTCGTCGGCAGCGCTGCGGCCCAGAATACGGTCGCGTAAAGATTCGATGGTTTCACCACCCTCCACAATCGCGCGCATCAGGTAACCGTTGTGGGTACCGCAATCCTGCTCGGTCACAACCAAGTCTTGCGTCACGTCCACCAGACGGCGCGTCAGGTAACCGGAGTTAGCCGTTTTGAGCGCCGTGTCAGCCAGACCCTTACGGGCACCGTGGGTGGAGATGAAGTACTCCAACACGTTCAGACCTTCGCGGAAGTTGGCGGTAATGGGCGTCTCGATGATGGAGCCGTCAGGCTTGGCCATCAATCCGCGCATACCGGCCACCTGACGGATCTGCGC
>CANBYM010000303.1 GCA_947373605.1 Comamonadaceae bacterium | reverse complement strand
GTCTCCCTAGTTTATGTTCATACACCTGCTGACCCGGTCGAAGAAGAATTTGGCGACACTCGAACTGATTCGCCGCCCGGTCGCTCGCTACAGGACTGCCCTGATCGTGAAGCAAAAACAGCCCAGATTGACAAGGTAACTGGCCTCCGGACAAACGAAGCTCTACATAACTGGGGCCTATGCATCAGTGCCCTTGCCGAGCTCTACATAAGGGCATGCTGGAGGCTCTCACTAAAGTCGGCTGTCAGGTAAGGCAATTTCTTCGACTCCTTTAAGGAAGACTCATTTCGACTTTCGATTGGAGCTTTCCAACCAATAGCGGGAGTTGGGGTCTTGCCCCAGGATCTGAAGCCGAGACAGAAGTCGGGCCATTTTGTGAATGAACTTCAGTCTTTAGGTCAAGCGCGACGCAGCGGCCGAACAAGGCATCGCGAGTGAAGTGTTCCTAAACCCTATCGCAAGACGTATGAGACGCTTTTGAAACTTGGCAAACTCATGCAATACTTCACCCGACAGAGTCGTATTTAGTTGTGTGCCGATTTGCTCCCTTAAAAGGATAGTCAATGTCCCTCAACACCTGGCTGCTCTTTCTGGCCCTCGTTGTAACCGTGATCGTGATGCCTGGCCCCGCTGCTGCACTGTGTATCAGTCATGGCGTCTCCCACGGGAGAATAAAATCATTAGCAACAGTCACAGGCCTGATACTTTCCTCCGTAGTTCTAGTTGCACTTTCTATGGCTGGTTTAGGTGCGCTCCTTACTACGTCAGGTACGCTGTTCAACATCGTCAAATATGCCGGTGCCGCTTATCTGGTCTATTTGGGTGTAAAGATGTGGCGCTCACGCCCGCCCGCGCCAAGCGAACTCACATCACCAGAAACTGCGGCGATTAACGCGACGTCCAACTTCCGTACATTGCTGCGTACCGGGTTTTTGGTCGGCATCAGTAACCCAAAGGACCTTCTTTTCTTCGGGGCGTTGTTTCCTCAATTCATTGTTGCAGGCTCCCCACTGATGCCACAGATTGTCATCATGACTCTTACATGGTGTGCTGTGGGCTTTAGCGTGATGGCTGCCTACGCTGCCATCGGCGCCGGGATGGCAAAAAGTGTGAATTCCCTCAACGCAAAGGGAGTGCTTGACCGCGTCACAGGCAGCATATTCATTGTTGCGGGCACTGCACTTGCGTGGGCGAAACGTTCCAATGCCTGACCTTTGGATAAACACAGTGGGTACTCGACCGGATCCGTCCATCACTACTTAGCTGCGTACTGTGCATAGGGGCTGAAAGTCGACGTTTTGTTCGCACCCAAGCAGGAGCTCAAATGCAGGTTTACCGTTCGCAGTAAGCGGGCGACACCCTCGGACCACTTTACCTAGGCGTCAGGGGTCCGTTGCACGACGAATAGGTTACTTAAATTGGTTCCATACCCGACGCGCGAACTATCGCCCGCGTCGAGGGTGCACGTAGGGCTGATAAGAATGTCTGTTTTATCAACTGCGTTGAAAAGGGGACTTTAAATGTCGATAAGGTGTCGGTACTGCAGCGGTACGAAGGATCGCCAAGGCTGGTCAGTCGAATTCCTGACGCGTCGCAAAGCGCTTCGGAGTCCAGGCCTTGCGAGCTGAAAATGTCCAATACGCCTTTGACCCAGGCCCCCGATGTGTGCGAGTATTCATTGATCTATTTTCGGTCTGCGTTTAAACAGCATATCAAGATGAATGGGAGTTTGATGGCTGCACAATAGGCTGCCTGATAGGGTTTATACCGACTGAATCGGATACCAGATAGACTCCTTACATTCACTGATCAAAAGTGTCCTTAACGATTCTCTGAATAATTCAATATTTAGGTCGCAATTACAGTGGGCACTAAGCTCCCCCTCCCCAAAAACTGCAATCTGGTACTGCCTAAGCATGGGGATCAAGTCGACGAGTCCGGTAATGGCTATTAACTTGTTGATTCATTTTGAAAACTGAGCCAGAGAGAGATTCACGACGAAATTTGAGCCACGTTATGCACATATCCTGCTGTTTTTTTGAGCAGGAGCGTGTTGGAGTGAGCAATTTGTGGATGGTGCGCAGAAAACTCAAAGGGGTACGGGGATGAGTGCTCCTGCAGTACGGGTAATGACCCGCCAGAAGCCTGCAAATGCTGCAATTCAGAGCACATCAAGTCCAAATTCGATGCAATGGCGATAGACGTTTCATCAAGCGAATTCCTAACTTTCAAATCGCGCTACTTCGCGGGTTGTGCAAACCTTCCTTATATGTTTTGGTAAATGCGCACGTAGTCTACTTCCATAGTCATCGGAAAGACGCTGTTGGCGACCGATCCGCCCAGGGTGCCGCCCACCGCCACATTCAAAATCAGGTACTGCGGCAGATCGAATGGCCATGCATTCAAGCCGGTTCGCGGGTTTATATAAGCAGTACGGTATTGGCGACCGTCCACCATAAAGCGGATCGCGTCCGCAGTCCAAAGGATCTGGTATTTGTGAAAAGCGTTGCACGCATCTGCGACGACGGTATTACCGGTGCTGCCATTGCCGCCAAATCCGGACGGTGTGTGCACGGTGCCAAGCACCAAGGTTTTGTCAATACCCGTTTGCTCCATGATATCGATCTCACCCTGCGCAGGCCACTGATTGGTAGTGGTGCCCAGCGTCCAGATAGCCGGCCAGCTGCCGCTACTACAGGGCAGCTTGGCACGGATTTCAAAGAAGCCGTAGGTCCACGCCGCCTTACCGCGGGTCATCAGGCGCGCCGACGTGTAGTGCTGTCCGCCCCAATCTGCAGCGGAAGTCAGATCTTCGCGCAGAGCGGAAATCTTAAGCGTTCCGTTGCTGACGTTGGAATTCTGAATACGGGCATTGGCGTGGTACTGCAACTCGTTGTTGTACCAACCCACGGCATTGCGGTCAATGTCGTAATTCCATTTGTTTGTGTCGGGCAAGTTCGTAGTGGCGCTATCGAATTCGTCTGCCCATACCAAGCGGTAACCGCAGGGTGTGTCGGTGGTAACTGCGTTGACCGTTACGGAACTGGAAGATGTCAACGTTCCGTCCGTCACACTCAGTGCCAGCGTATAGCTTCCATCAACGTCTGGTACAAAGTCAGGGCCAACGACACCGGTATTTGACAGTTGTACCGTACTTCCCGCGGGCCGCGCCACAAAGCTCCACGTGTACCGCAATGGGCGTCCCAATGTGCTCTGGCTTCTTGCCGCACTCACGCTGGCAACGCACCCGACAGATGCGGTGGCAGCGCTACCTGCGTCTGCAGTCAATACGCCGGCATCTGGCTGCGTGCTGTTGCCTGCAGAAGGAGTACTTGCGCCGCCTGCTCCGCCGCCCCCGCAAGAAGCGAAGGCGACTGACCACACTGGCCACAACAGACAGCGTCTTACTGCGCCCAATATATGTTGTCCAATTTGATGGTCGGCAGATTGGTACGCGCAGT
>CANBYM010000302.1 GCA_947373605.1 Comamonadaceae bacterium | reverse complement strand
CAGTGTTGGATACCAGGCTGTCAAACTTATAGTTGTCTTGCTGGACGCCGAAATCCACGATGTGCGCGCCTGAAATGCCGGCAGGACGCCATGTTCCTTTGAGCGCAAGTGTATTCCAGCCAGTTCCGTTTCCATCCGTGATCGTGCCGGTGCCGCCATTTTGGGCAGTAGGCAACGGGTTGCCTGCGCCGTTCTGACGTAACACGTTGGTGTCGTAGTTGTACAGGCTGGCCGCTGCTTCCCAATCCCACTCGCTCAGGGTATGGCTCTTGACCGACAGCCCGTGCATGCTGTGCTGAATGTTTTCATTGGTCATCGGGAAATCACCACCACCAAGAGCCAGCGAAGATCCGCCGAGCGAGTCGTATTGCTTTCCGTTAATGATGTCGGGGCCGGAATACACGGCATTGCCATTGGCGTCCTTCAGATACGAAACCGGTCGACCTTCCGAGGTGTTTTTCCAGATGCCAAGCGTGTAGCTGGCGCGAACGGTGGGCGTAAAGTCGTAGGATAATTTGACTTTTGCATGGTCTTGAATCGTGTGATATTCAGTTCCAGTGCCCAGCACATACCAGGGCTTACCAGTGTTGTCGGCGTTGAGCACCGCGCCCGTGACGACGGTACCGGTTGCAGTGGGCGTCTTGCCCGCAGACAAATAGCGCGTCGGGAACGTCAACGGTTGGCCATGGCTGTCGGTGTGGTTCAGGTCGGCGAACCAGGTCCAATCACCACCCTTGCTGCCCAAGGATGCGCTGGCCTGATTGCCGCTGTAGGTTGCGCTTGTGCTGTAAAGGTTGAAATTCTGCTGCAATGCGCTGATCTTGGCGTGGCCTTCAAACTGCGTTGGCATGCGGGTTACATAGTCCACCACCGCACCGGCCGAGTTACCGGGGTACGCAGCCGAGAAGGGGCCGTACATCACATCGACACGTTCAATCTCTTCCGGTGTTACCAGGCCCCAGCGTGGCGCATAGGTAGCGCCATTGCCCAGGTAGTTCGATAGCAAGATGCCATCGGCGTAAACCGCTGAGCGTGCACTGTTGCCGGTGCCTGACGCACGGCTGGAGAGCACTGCGTGGTTGTAGTCGCCGACATAGCGTTTACGTACCAAGAGGCTGGGGAAGTATTTCAAAGCGTCTTCTGCGTCGGTTGCGTTGGTGGTTTGTTCAATTTGCTGGCCCGTCACTCCTTCAATGGTGGTAGGTATCTGCGTGGGCAAAGAAGTGGGCTGGCCGCTGTTGACGGTCACTACGCCCAGCGATTTGACGGGCGCGTCAGCGGCAGCTTTGACATTTTGGGATTGGGCCAGTGCCGCGAGGGGCAGGCTAAGGGGAAAGGCGCAAGTCAGCGCCAAGCTCAGTTTGGAGAGTTTCATGGTTTAACAATCATTTGTCTGGAAGGCGCGACTGCGCCGGGATCGCTGCGGCGCTGGCAGCGTTGCTTTCAAAATTTCAGGCTTGCAGCTGTAATGCAGGCGGGCCGCGCGGCGGGGCCCAGATACGTGAATCGTCGACGTAGAAAAACGCCTGCCAGCACATGGGTACCTGCGTCCCGCCCTCATCCAAGAAGAGGTAAGTAAAAGGATGGAGCGGGAGTACGCCGTGGCCTGTGGAATGCAGGCAAAACGGGCAATGGTCAAATGCAAATGCTTTGGCTAAATGCTTTGCCGTAGCAGTGTTGGTATCAGCCGGTGCGGGTTGTGCCTCCGCAACCCAATGCATACCTGTACTGGTGCAGATTTCGGCGCCGTACATTTGCGCATCCGCGCGAACTAGCGCGTGCGAGATTGCCGGAGCAACAGCACCGAAAAACACGGCGAACAACGCCAACCAGGCTGCAATTCTGCGGCCTCGTGCAATCGGGTTGAATGCTCGCAGCATGGTCGGCTTTGGCGCTTAGTATTTCGATGGCTACGAGTGGCTGTGCAGCATGGGCGCTGCTGTCGACACCGGCACACTGAGTTCGGTACGGGTTTCCTTACCCGCTGCGTCTTTAAACACCAGTGTAAGCGGAATCGTGCTGTCCTTTTGCAGTGAAAGTTTCAGGTCCATGAGCATGACGTGATATCCACCGGGCTTGAGTTCTACCGCTTTACCGGCTGGCAATGCCAGTCCACCTGCTACGGCACGCATGCTCATCACGCCGTCATCCATTTTCATTTCGTGCACTTCGGCGACACCGGCGATCGGAGTCGAGACGCTTACTAATTTGGTGTCGGCGCTGGCGGTAATTTTCATGAATGCACCAGTGGCCTTTTGACCCTGCACGGTGGCGCGCGCCCAGGCATCCTGAACTTCCACGGTTTGTGCCATTGCAGTAATAGCTAGGCTGAAAAGTGCCGGCAAGGCCAAGGCACGCAAGATTTTTGTGAATTTCATTCGGAATCCAATGAAGGAAAAAGAGCAGCTATCAAACGATAGCAACGGATTCGCCTCGCGTTGTATCGCAAGAGGCAAATCAATAAAAAAGAAATTGGGGGAGTTAGGCCAGTGCGGGAGGTCCGCGGGCCGAAATGCGAGACGGATACCGTTGCGGCACCCAAATTGAGCGGTGCCCGGACACTAAAATTTGAGAAACTATCGGGGCGATCGGAACAGCGGGCGCTTGCGCAGCTGGTGCATGAAAACCTAAGCAAAGAACGCACTCCAAGCTGCGGTGTTCGCCTGTAGTACCAGTGCCGCCTTTTTCACTGTTGTTGCTGGTGTCCGGCACTAGCTTAACTTGCCCACCAGCACTACAAACTAGCGTTAAAGACTGCGGGTGAACTATTGGTGCGGCAACTGCAACCGTCACCGACAGGGCAAACCACACCAGCACCCATCGGGCGATGTGTTTGGTTTGGCGCAAGTATTGCAGCATTGTCATAAGAACATTATGCCTGCGCGCCTAAAGATTTGAACAACTGCCAATTTGTAACGATGAAAACTTTCGAGAGGCTTTTCATTTTCCGACAAACGCTTCGGCATTAAGTTGGGATCCGTGTCGCATCAACCGGGTCCAGTACAAGATGGACGGTAATCGTCCCACTATTTAGCTAGAAAACTTTTAATACCGCAGTGCAGCGCATTTGCCAATACTAAGCGCACGATGACAGCTTGTGGGTGCGACACGTTATTGAACGGAACCGGCGCTAGGCGGTTGCTCGAATTGGTGAAAACATCGCTAGAAAGTTGACCCTGAAACACCGGATTGAACGGCTGGTATAGAACTGGCAAATCAAAAACCTCTAAGGCAGGTATCAGCCCAAAGCGGCAGTACCCGTTCTTACACTTGATTTCCGTACTGATCTGTCAACGCCTCACTGTAAAGACAATGTTGAAAGACTTTCAGCAGGTGATTACCCCAATTGAACGGCGATGTGACTTCGCTGAGACTGAACTGCTCCCTTCACATCAACAACCTGAAAGACTCTTATGCGCCCAACCCTTCGCCAAGCTCTGATCGGATTTAGCGTTGTCCTGTTTGCAGGGAACT
>CANBYM010000301.1 GCA_947373605.1 Comamonadaceae bacterium | reverse complement strand
GCTGCCAACGCAAGGTCTTCTGTGTGACCAACTCAAACAGGGTGGCTTCCTTTAGATCAGCTAAGCCTCGGCCATAACCACCTTCACAGACAAAATGTCCGGGCTTGTCTTCCACAACATTTGCGTGGTTTCGCATCAAGAGGATTTCTGCTTTGAGTCGTTTGTCTTCGGTGACCTTGTCGCCCGCCAGAGGTGCGCGGACCTGGATTCGGAGTTGCTCCCACACGTCTTCTTCCATACCGTTGCCGCTTTCCGTTATTTTCGAAGTTGTAGATCTGGCTCGTTAGGCACTAAGTGAGTGGGCCAAGAGACCAATAGTCAAAACCGGCATTTTTGAAAAGGCTCTTGGGCATGCGTGGGCCATAGATAGGCCACGAAAAACAGGGTCTTTTACTACTAGCTATCGCCCGTATGTTGCTGTAAATGAAGCTTTACCGAGTAACGCGGCGCCTACACCTTTGTTTAAAACAAATCCATACAAGCCGGAACTTCCGCTTTTGGGTACACCACCCGCAACATCCACCTGTGGCACTGCCAATGCAAAGAGCGTAAATATGTAGCGATGTGGCTTGTCACCTTCTGGCGGACATGGCCCCCCATAGTTACCGTTACCTCCAGTAGCACCCGTGTCGGCAAAGTCGGTGTTACCGCCAAATGCTCCAGCCGGTAAAGTTGCCGCACTATTGCCGGCACCACGCGGCATCCCAGTAGTATCAGCAGGAATGTTGTACACAGCCCAATGCCAGAATCCGCTACCCGTAGGGGCATCGGGATCGTAGACCTGCAGCGCGAGCGATTTTGTTCCGGAAGGCACGTTGCTCCATTGAAGCGCAGGGGAAACATTTTGTCCTTTGCAGCCGAATCCGTTCAACACGAATTGGTTATCAAACCGCCCACTCGATAGGTCTGGGCTCGATAGTGTGAATGTCGCTGTCTGCGCATGAGCGGACATAACTGCGACCGTACAGATACCTAGTGCCAGCCCTTGAAAAACTCGTTTCATCGCATCTCCTTTAAAAAGTAAATATCGGCAAAGCCAGAAAGTGCCCTTTGGGCATCTGATGGTAGTGAGAAATCAAAATGTTTGCTTAGTGCTGGAACACTGGACTTCTCCCGTTTCAATGGACACCTGTTAAGTTCGAAATTGAACTGGAGAGAAAGTCATGAAAAGTGTGAGATACCCGGCCGGGTTTAAGGCTGAGGCTGTAAGACAAGTGAGCGGGCGTGGAAATGGGGTAGTGGATGTTGCCAAGCGTTTGGGCGTGTCAGACAAAAGTTTTTATCCGGCATCCAGTTCGATGCCATTTAGCTGCCGACCTTCATATCGGCCGTCCTTCGTGTCGGCGACCGAGTTTGTTAGCCAAGTATGCATAAAGGAAGATGTGCACTCGTATGCCGATGCGTGTACCGTTCGGCAATGCTCATCTCCTTCTATCGTGATCCTAAAATAGTCAATCCGGTGCAGGAGTAAGGGCTAGGCTGTTCCAACCTGTCTTTAGCCAGGAATCACACCAAGCGGGAAAAAGGTCTGCATGCATTGGCTTGGCTATGCCATAGCCTTGAACCCGGCTGCAGCCCAGTCTGTGCAATGCGGCACCATGCTCCAGCGTCTCCACTCCCTCTGCAACAACCTGTCGACCAAATACGTTTGCGAGCTCAATGATGCCGCGGACAATGCCCAGATCATCTGGATCGATCAACATATCACGCACAAAGCTCTGGTCTATCTTGAGAGTATGCACCGGCAGTTTGCGCAAGTATGTAAGCGACGAGTAGCCCGTACCGAAATCATCCAGCGCAAAGCGCACGCCCAGCTTCATACAGGAATGCAAAACTTCCACGGCATCTTGCATGTCGTCAATGGCAGCCGTCTCCAACACCTCAAGTTCAAGGCTAGATGGGTAGATGTCCGGGTACCTGTTCAGCGTTTGCCCAAGGCGCTTCGAGAAGTCGTGCTGCAACAGGTGATTTGCACTGATGTTGACACTTACCTTGACGTCCAACCCAAGCACCTTCCAATCACGCATCTGCCGCAAAGCCGTCGCGATGACCCATTCACCAAACCTGGTCTCCAGATGACTGCCATTGAGATGGGGTAAAAATTCGCTGGGTGCCAGCATGCCGTAAGTGGGTCGTTGCCAACGCACCAAAGCTTCCGCCCCGATTACCTGGCCGCTGCTGATATCCACCTGAGGTTGGTAAAAAAGCACAAACTCTTGGCGCTGAAGTGCTGTTTCCATGTGATCAAGAAAATCGCGACGGCTCTGAGCGACTCGATCAATTTCGGTGTCGAACAGTTGGTAGCGATTTTTACCCGCCTGCTTGGCCAAGTACATTGCCATGTCCGCGTGCCGCAACAAGATGTCTGGATCTGCGTTGTCGGACGGGTAAAGACTGACGCCGATGCTCGCTGAAATGGCTACTACATGCCCCTGTACATGAATCGGCAACCTGGTTGCTTCCAGCACTCGCTCGAGTATCTCAGTGCACTCTTCGGTGGTCCCAATATCCGACAGCAACAGAACAAACTCGTCTCCTCCTAATCGGGCCAAGGTGTCGTCAGCACGCAGTACGGCACTCAGTTGCTGCGCGATGCCAATGAGAACCTGATCACCGACGGCGTGCCCCAACTGGTCATTGGTTATTTTGAAGCCGTCCAGGTCCAGGAAGCAGATAGCAGTGGATTTTCCGCTCCGATCAGAGCGGAGAATTGACTGCTTGAGCCGGTCTGAAAGCAGCCGACGATTAGGTAGCTGGGTGAGCGAATCGAAATTGGCTACGCGGTCCAGTTCCGCCTCATGCGCCTTGATCTGGCTGATATTTGTATGGGTACCTGACATCATCAGCGGTGCGCCTAATGCGTCACGGCTGACAATGCGCCCACTAGTCAATATCCACTGCCAAGAGCCTTCCTTGGTCTTAACGCGCATTTCCACTTCGTGCTTTGCGGAGTTCCCCTGAATGTGGCGTTCGATAGAGGCCAGGGCTCGGGGTAGGTCTTCCGGATGGACTAATTGTGACCAACTAGCGGGATCCATCTCCATCTCACCCGGGTTGTAACCCAGCATGCTCTCCCAACGTGCGCTGACTTGGAAGCTGTTAGTCTGCAGGTTCCAGTCCCAGTAACCTTGGCTGGCACCTTCAAGCACCCGTGCCAAGCGTTGCTCGCTCTCGCGTAATGCAGATTCAGTCCGCTGGCGTTCGGAAATGTCCGTACCCAAGACGTAGTATCCAGTCACATTATTTTCTGTATCGTACGTAGGCTGGTAATTGATCTGCTGCCAGACATCTTGGAAAGGTTGCCAATCGTAGCTTTGTGCGTGGCCCCGCAGGGCTTGGGCAATCAGCGGTCTGGCCACTGCGTAACGATCCGGTCCCAGAATTTCCTGCACCGAGCAGCCATGAAGGTCTTGCCGGTGCGGCGCAAAGCGCTCGCGGTACTGGGTATTGACGTAGACATACCGCTCATTCGTATCGACATATGCGATCAAGGCAGGAACATTGTTTATCACGCTTCGCAA
>CANBYM010000300.1 GCA_947373605.1 Comamonadaceae bacterium | reverse complement strand
AAAGGCGACTCAAAATTCAGCCTGACGCCGTACCAGGCGAAGGATTTTAAGGAGACTTTGAAGCTCAATGAGGCGGTTGTGGAAATCATGACCTGGTCTCCGACGGAACTGCATGCCAGGCTGATTGTTTTCAAAAATGATCCGCAAGTCTGGGAGACGGATTTTTCGAAACTGCTGATTTTCGTGAGTGGCAACCTCGACGAGATGTACGTCAACATGGCAAGCCGTGTAGAAGACTGCGACACCGACGCCGACGTCTTCCATGCAATGACCCGCACGCTGTCGGTCATTGATGTGAAGCGCGCCTTGAGTGAGCGCTTCAAGCCCGAGCAGATTGCACGCCTGGGAAACAACCACGTCATCTACCCCAGCCTGAACCGTGCCACCTACGAAAAGCTCATTGAAGTTGCCGTAGGCCGATACCTACTGGAGGTGGAGTCCACCTCAGGACTGCGCTTCGTGGTCACAGATGCCGTGAAGGCACAGATCTATGCGAACTCGGTCTTTCCGACACAGGGAACCCGTCCGGTTTTTTCCTCCGTGCACAGCCTGTTGAGCGCACCCCTGGTCAACTTCACACTGTGGGCGTTGGAGCGTGGCGCGCAACCGGGTCAGGATCTGACTATTGATGTCGACGCGAGTGCAAGGAATCTGGAGGCATGCTGGGGAAAATTGACCCATCAGATGGCCGTCTCATTCGAGATTAACCACCTGCGCCAACGTGCCGATCCAAACATGCGCACCGTACTCGCTGTACATGAGGCCGGACATGGCCTGGTGTACGCACTGCTGTTCGGGCAGCCACCGCAGGAGATCCGTATCAACATGGCCACCTTCGCGGGTGGGTACAACAGTTTCAACAGCTTGAAGGTGCATTCACGCCGAAATATCTTGGATGGCATCTGTGCTGCGCTTGCAGGCCGTGCTGCAGAAGAAATGGTGTTTGGGGCGGACGCGCTTTCTTCTGGAAGCGAAAGTGACGTGACGCATGCCACGGCAAAGATGGCTTCATTCATTCGGCACAGTGGTTTTGGCGAGCGCATTAGCCATGTGGATGTCAGCACCCAGTCGGACGAAGGGATTAATACCGATGTGGCCGGCACCAACGTGGAGATCGAAATGGGCCTGGTTGCCCAGTATCAGCGCGCGCGCGTCATTCTGGAAGATAACCACATGGTATTCCTGAAGATGGTAAAGGCCTTGATGGATGTGGGCGAGCTGGGAGCCGAGCAGATCAGCAGATGGGTTGGACTCGCGGATGCGCCGCGTCGTGAAGTGCTGGAGCCTTATGAAGCGAAATTGGAAGCGTTTGTCCAGCGCAGTGCGGCCAACCGGACATCATTGCACCGCAGAGCGTAACAACACGCAGAGTTTTCGACGATAACTAGCCAGAGTAACGGGATTTATATCAGCCCCGATTAAGCAATCATGAAAATAAAAGCACTACGTCCTCAGCCTTATGTGAAGCAAATGCGATGCGATTGTTGTGGTCGAATCGCCGATGAAGGTGAGTGGGAATTCCTTGAATTCGCAGCAATCGAATACACAGCAGGCTACGCCTCCATTTTGGGTGACGGCAACAGCATCGCAATTGACCTGTGCCAGCACTGTCTAAAAGAAAGACTTGGTCAATGGCTTCGGATCACAGATCCATTCGACTCAAGTGAAGACCTTCAACGCGCCTTAGAACGGTTCGATCCAGACAAACATGGTGGTGAATTTCCAACGAAGCTAGAGACACCAGCAAAAGATGCAAGGCACACGGAAAACGTGAACGAGGAGAGTCAACTGAGACCGCCAGATGGTTTCCGAAGTTGGCTTGCTTATGCGGTGGCCAATTTTGATCTACGCAGTGCGCAGCAGACGTACCTGTTCAATGAAGAAGAAGCCCCCTCGCGTGATTCGATTCACGCTGCATTGCAACGGGAACTGGCTGATCTCAATCCGGCGGTAGTATCCAATCCCGGTGCAAACGATCAGATGCAGCCCGGGTCTAATGAGAATAAACCGCAATCAGTTTCAGTCAGCTTGAATGGGCGGGAGCTAATGTCCCTTGCCGCCTTTGCACACGAAGCCACTTGCCAGGGAGACATGCAGTTGTATTCAACTCCGACGGGAATAGGTACGACGCTGCGTTTGACTTGCTCGCACAATTGCAGACCAGGCATGGATATAACGGACTATTCTGTTTGGTAGCTAGTCAAACTGCGAATTCGGTACCCAATGATGGCGTCAAATGGTGTTGCACCCATTGGCGAGAAGTTCAATTGAGATGAGTGCCCTATTCGGGAGTCGCAGTGCCACCTCGGTAAACAATGGGATGCAATTCCCAGCATCTAGCCGTCAGATCGACTACGTATTCACGATTTACCCCCAGCTTTGCGAGAGCACTTTTATAGAGTTCTCCTGCATTGAGAAGTAATTCAAGCGAGCGCATCGAGAAAATTGCCCCAGAGCACTCCATTGCGCGCTGTATCGCGTCAAAGACAAAAAACTCACTTTCTTCGTCGCGAAAAAAAATCATTTCGAAAGCTTCCCAGTAATGAAATTCAGGCCCAATTCTGGTGCCGAAGGTGTTGTTCCGGTCAGTTAGTGCTTTGGCAAACATTGCTAGCGCAGCGGTCGCCAAGTCCAGAGCCCATGCTTGGAACCGGTCCGCAACCAAGAATTTCTCATCGGCAGCCATCGCGAACAGCAACTTATGCACTCGATTCGCACCGATATCTACTTCGATATTGAGATTTGCCCAATCGGGACTTGCCGGCAACTTTATGAAGTGGGGAAATAGATCCGGCTTGAATCTGGCCATTTCTCTGCGAATTCGTTCACGTTCAATTTGGTCGGCTTTGCCCCATTCAAGGGACAAATCAGACGACAGATTGGCGTAAATTGACCCATCACGTGGATTCCATCGATCATGTAGATAGCTCATAACCCTTGCAGCCGCAATCGCCTTCAGCGTTTCCCAGTCGAGTTCACCATTTGGTTCAGCCAGTGCTACGGCTTCAATGGCATCTAGATGCAAATGCCATGGCGAAATCGGTTGGTAGTCTTCGGCCTTTTGCAGAAGCTGATACTTTGGTTTCTTTGACGCTGTAGGTTCCAACAGCTCTTTGGCCAAGCCGCCATCAATCATTTTGAAGAAAAACAATAGATTCGGTTTGATCTTCAGCATGCGGGGTAGGTCATCCGTCTGATTTATTGCCATCAATGCTTTGTCCAGAACACTGAGCGAATCGCCGCGCGCACGGCGTGCATTGGGTCCAAACCAACCGCCCCACGTCCGCGGATCTATGGCTTCGTCCATACCGATTGCTGATAAGGCTGCTAGTACATCTTCAGTCTGCGATTGGCCCGGCACGTGCCGTTCGCCAAGCAAATGAATCTTGAACAGATTGAGCGCCATGGGTTGCCGCAAATGCCTGATTGGAAACCTAACTGACTTGGGATCTAAATTCAATGCAAAACCTCAGGTTTTATTTCTGAGTATTTTGCATTCACTCTTGACCGACAAAAAGGTAACTTCGCT
>CANBYM010000299.1 GCA_947373605.1 Comamonadaceae bacterium | reverse complement strand
GGAGTGGGCAGTTCTTTTAGCGCCAATGAAGCAACGGCACTGTTGCAAGCCGCTTTGGCAGGAGGTGGTATCGCCCTTCAGCCCTCTTACTTGGCCCATCCGTATCTTGCAAACGGCAGTTTGCAGCGAGTGTTGCCGCAATGGCAAGTACCAGACATGGGCATTTATGCGCTGTATCCATCGCGCAGGCATTTGTCACCAGCGGTGCGCGCTTTGCTGGATTTTCTGGTGGAGCGTTTCAGGGAGCCTTCCTGGATGTCAGCGTTGGAGGCCATTTGAAAAATGGACTTTGAGGTATTCCATGAAGCCCTCCGCTGCAGGAGAACTGGAGCGGTTCCTGGCGCGGTACAGGCACACATGGCGCATGGCTTCGGGATTCAATATGCGTCGCATCGTCAGCCCCAGTGGCTTGGCCAGCGCACCCACATAGGCGGGTGACAGTGTCGCAGCTAGGTTCACTGCCGCCATGCCCAAGGCGGTGGAAATGTTGTCGACCACTTCAACGGGTGTGATGCGTTTCTCACCCGACAACGAGATGTGCATTTGTTCGACGCTTCTTTCGTGGTCCCTGCCAGCTGCAACCAAAGGGTGCGCGCGCACATCATCCCAAGTCACCGTTTTTTTGCCCGCCAACGGATGTTCTTTGGAGCACCAGAGTACCCATGGGCTTTGGAACAACGCAGTTCGTTCCACATCATCTGCGACAAAACGATCCGGCCCTAAGGCAATGTCTGCATCACCGCGGGATACGGCATCAACGAGACCTTCAACCGGGATATCCCGGATATGAATCTTGACTTTGGGTCTGATGGCGCAATACGACTTGATGATTGCCGGAAGGATCACACTGGCCACCACCAAGGGCGCAGCAACCCGAACAATGCCCGCAGCACGGTTGCGGACATCGTCGGCGGCAGTTTGTGCAAGATCCATGTGTTTCAGCACCGAGTTGGCAGATGCCAGAAATTCCCTGCCAGCACTAGAGAGCTTGACGCGCCGCGTGCTCCGGTCAAACAACCTGAAACCCAGAGTCTCCTCCAACTCACTGATCAATTGACTAACGGCTGAAGCCGTGAGCGCCAAGTGGTCAGCGGCTTCTGTGAAGCTGAGTACATCAGCAACTGTCACAAAGGCATCCAACTGCCTTGGGGTGTATCGGGGGAGCGCCATGCAGACCCATTCGCAGAAGCTATTAATAAGCGTAGTTTAACAATCGTCAAATTTTTATCGATTGTTGTCGCTATCGGGAATCCTGATACTTCGCCGCTCCAGCACCCAAACTGCAAAAAACTTCAGAAATATGTCAGACACCCTGCTTGATTCCTTGCGAACGGTCTTCACCGGTCGCTTGCTGACTGCTCAGGAGGATGTTGCACCTTTTTTGACAGACTGGCGTGGCAAGTGGCGCGGCACTGCTATGGCCGTGGCGCTTCCGGGTAACACCGCGGAAGTCGCGCAGCTCATGTCTTGGTGCCACGCCCATGGAGTACCTGTGGTGCCACAGGGCGGCAACACGGGACTTTCCGGTGGGTCTGTTCCGCAAGCACGGCATGGTGCGCAAAAACTCCCCATCGTGTTATCGCTCACCAGACTGAATAAAGTCCGCAGCGTAGACCCGCTCAATGGCACACTGATTGCCGAAGCGGGTGTTACCTTGCTGCAAGTGCAACAAGCGGCTATTGAACAAGGTCGCCTCTTTCCCCTGAGTCTTGCCGCGGAAGGCACCTGCACGATTGGTGGCAACCTCGCATCCAATGCAGGTGGGGTCCAGGTGCTTCGTTACGGCAATGCCCGTGAGCTGTGTTTGGGGCTGGAGGTGGTCACGCCAGAGGGCGAAATCTGGGACGGCTTGCGTACTTTGCGCAAAGACAACACCGGGTACGACCTGCGCGATTTGTACATCGGCTCCGAGGGCACGTTGGGCGTCATCACGGCAGCGGTGCTCAAGTTGTTTCCGTTGCCGGCTGCACAAAATGTAAGTTTGCTGGCAGTCGCCAAGCCTGAGGATGCCTTGCAGTTTTTTGCACTGGCGCAACAGAAGCTCGGTGCCTCGCTCACAGCATACGAACTGCTATCCGAGACCTGCCTTTCATTGGTGCTTCGCCATCTCCCGAATACCCGCCGGCCTCTGTCCGAGGTATCACCCTGGTATGTGTTGATGGAAGTCTCCGTGGGTCACGAGACAACAGACGCCCAAGCCCATGTGGCGCAAGCAACGGAAAGCCTGCTGGAGGCCGCCATGGAAGCCGGTTTGCTGACAGATGCAGCGGTGTCCAGCACGCTTGCCCAGTTTGAGTCGCTCTGGGTCCTACGCGAAAACATTTCTGAAGCACAAGGTGCTGAGGGGCCGACCATCAAGCATGACATTGCTCTGCCCATCTCGAAAATTCCAGCGTTTATCGCGTCTACGGACGCCGCAATCGCCGAAGCGTTTCCGCAGGTTCGTCTGGTGACTTTCGGGCATCTCGGGGATGGCAATCTTCACTACAACGTTTCACCTATCGAGGGGCAACGCGGGCCCGAAGATGTTTCTGCCTTTATGAAGTTGGAAGCCGCTTTGAATTTACTTGTGCATGACGCTGTGCACAGGTTTGGTGGGTCTATCAGCGCAGAGCATGGTTTGGGAGTATTGCGCCGTGATGAGTCTGCCCGCTACAAGTCGCCCGTGGAAATGAAGCTGATGAAGCACATCAAGTCGGTGTTGGATCCCCAGGGATTGATGAACCCTTCAAAGCTCTTGGTCTGAACGCTTTCCATTCCCAAAAAAGCACCCGGATTTTTTCCAGTAACCCCTGAAATGCCCATGAACACAGAAGTTTTAACCGTCGCTGGTTTCCAAGTTTCACCGCATCACTACATCAATGGAGAGCGCGTTGCGTCAGATGTTTTGTTTGACCTCCACTCCCCCATAGATCAGCGCTTACTGGGCCGGGTTTCAGAAGGTAGTGCGGAACATGTGGAAGCAGCCATTGTTGCGGCCAAAAACGCTTTTCCGGCTTGGTCGGCCTTGAGTGCGGCAGAGCGCAAACCGTATCTGGACCGGTTTGCCAGCGAGATTGGCAAACGTGCAGAGGCACTTTGCCAATTGGAGTCCAACGATGCTGGCGTATTGCTTTCACGCATGAAGCACGGTGTGGTGCCTCGGGCCATGCTCAACATCACCTGGTTTGCAGAACATGCTTTGGAGTTGCAAAACCGACCCATAGAAACAGACCAAGCAACCCATATCGTTCGGCATGATCCGGCGGGCGTGGTCGTCATCATTACGCCGTGGAACGCTCCACTGATGCTTGCAACCTGGAAACTCGGCCCTGCCTTGGCTGCAGGCAATACCGTGATCGTTAAACCGCCTGAGTGGGCCCCGCTGACCAGCAGCCTGCTGGCAAATTGTGCCCATGCCGCAGGACTGCCGCCGGGTGTTTTCAACATCGTGCAGGGTTCTGGAGCCAACACGGGAGCCCGATTGGTTTCGGATCCGCGTTTGGCACGCATTTCTTTTACGGGCTCTGTCCCGACAGCGAAATGGATTGCCCAGGCAGCGGGAG
>CANBYM010000298.1 GCA_947373605.1 Comamonadaceae bacterium | reverse complement strand
GCAGCTGCGAGTTGTGCAGTTTCACCCAGCCTTGTCCTATGAGGACTTCGTCCGTGGTTACAGACCTAGCGGAGACGGGCGCTTGGCTCTAATAGATGGGCTATTTTTACAAGTGGTGCAAGCGGCTATTGCACAGCCGGACGTGGAGCATGTACTCATCATTGAGGAAATAAACCGGGGAAACCCAGCACAGGTACTTGGAGAGATGCTGACACTGCTGGAATGCAGCAAGCGGTCACGCGCTGAAGCGATGGAACTGGCCTATTCCAAATCACGTGGAGAGAAAGTTTATGTGCCAGAGAACGTGTATGTGATTGGCACAATGAATGTGGCTGATCGCTCGCTGGCCTTGGTGGATTTGGCGCTGCGCCGCCGCTTTGCCTTTGTGAATCTGGTCCCCAGCTTGAATACCGCGTGGCAGCAGTGGTGTAGTGACAAAGGCATGGATACGGCGACCTTGAAACATATCCAAACTCGCATGGCAGCGTTGAACCAAGAAATTGCCGCAGACCGTGCTTTGGGTGCGCAGTTTCAAATTGGCCATTCGTATTTGACTCCGTACGAGCCTGTGGCGGATGCGCAGGCCTGGTTTTCCGAGGTGGTTCTATCAGAAATTGGGCCACTTCTACATGAATACTGGTTTGACACACCAGAGCGAGCGGATGATGCGATAGTGCTTTTGCTCAAACAGGCTTGAGGTCATGGCGATCGCCATTCCTCTGCGCAATATCTGGCTGCTGTTTTTGTATGCAGCAGACTTGGTTCGCTTTAAGAATGCAGCCAGTGTAGAGGCAGAAGCTGCACGTGACTTGCCCGAGTTGCTGGCGCGCCTGCTTGTACGGGTCGTGCAGCAGCGGTTGAGGCGCAATTTGAGCAGGAACTACCAAGCACGACATGCAGTGCTTTCGCGTGTGCGGGGGCGTATTGATGTACTGGCCACTGCCTCAGGTCAACTCCTTGAGCAAGGGCGTGTGGCGTGTCGCTTTGAAGAGCACACAATGGACACGCCGCGAAACCGGCTGGTGCGGGCAGCGCTTGATTACTTGTCGACAATGATGGAGGCATCCGAAGTGGTGCATGAATGCCGCGCGTTGTCACAAATGCTGGGGCACTTGGGGGTGTCTAGCCAGAAACCTTCGCGCACAGCCTTGGTCACTGACCAAGTCAGTCGCAATGAAACGGGCGACTTGTTAATGATCAGCTTGGCCAAAATGGTATTTGAAGCGGTCATCCCTAGTCAGCAGGTAGGTAGTACCCAAGCGGTGGTAGCGGATGTGGACGTGCACTTGGTGCGCCGTTTGTTTGAAAAGGCTGTAGCCAATGCCTTGCGCATACAACTGCAGCCGCTAGGCTGGAAAGTGCAGCATGGCCGCAAGTTGAATTGGCCAGTGGTACTGGCGTCGGATGGTATCGCAGAGCATTTGCCCGGGATGCGGACCGATATTGAGCTAGTTCATACAGGTAAAAAGCTTAAGCTCGTGATCGACACTAAGTTCACGCACATTTTTACGGACTCTCAGTACAAGTCAGAGATGCTACGCAGCGGCTACCTGTACCAGCTGTATGCCTACTTGCGCACTCAAGAGGGGCTGTTGAATTCTCAAGGTATAGAGTGCAGCGAAGGCATGCTGCTGCATCCACAGTGTGGCCAGGCTTTGGATGCCTACGTTGATATACAAGGGCATCGCATGCGATTTAAGACGATTGATTTGATGAGTTCAGCCGAAGAATTTGAGCGGCAACTACTGGGCATAGTCAGTGGGGGCTAGGTCAAGTAGCAAAATCAATGTCGGCAACAGCAAAGTGCAGTCTTATAGTCGCTCATCTTCAAAGACGGAATTGGGCACACTGCTCGTGCCCGGCAAGGTCGGCAGACCGGCATGCTGATCTCTATGACCGTTTGATTGACGACCAAATGGAACAGTCAACCAATTTCAGACTATTGATTAGTTGCCACATTGGAGACAATAAATCGGCGAGGTATCATGAATAATCATTGATTCGCACAATTCAGCATACAAACCACACGGAGGTCCGTAAGCATTTGGTAACGATTTCCATGGATGATTCAATTGTATAAAACAAGGTAGCGCTGCATGGAAAGCCATCGACAAAGTTCAATTTTTGAAAATGATTGAATTGCTGAAAATAATAAAAAGAGATGAAAGTATTTTCATATTCGCACTATGTATTTTTCATTGATCGAGCAAATGCAAGTAAGACCGCCAATATAAATGGCCAATATAATTTCACGCTTTGCATCAAGCTTTGCTGCGCTGCTAAATGACTCGACGATATTAGATATTGATGGTCGCGTTGAGTACATCCGTGATGCAATGCTTGAGGTCCTTGCGCCGCATGTCAATTGTGATGCACCAATGCCGCCTGTTTGGTTCGGCATCACCAGGGCATATGATATTCAAACCTTGTGGTATCTGCGGAGTGACTTGCTGAGCGTACTGGCCATGCTCAGCGGTGAGAATAACGCGCACCGGACTCTTTCATCTATTACTGAGATGTTCAGGGGTACCGTACCTGACGCATTAATGCCCAAATCGCACAAGTTCAATAAATAGAATCAAGGTCAATATTATCTTTTACTAAGTAGCCGGCCTTGCCAGACCCAGTCGGCTCGCCATCCGGGGGCAACCCCAACAGCCTGGATGCAGCGGCATTGCGCCAAACGATACGGCCCAGCATGTCTACCCCGATCAGTCCCGCCATGGGGGTGTCCATCATGGCCAGAGAAATCTGAAAGCGCACGATCAGGTGCTCGGTGGATTGCGAAATCAACAAGCGGTTTTCGATAGACGATGCGTACAGGCCCTCCACCGATGCCGCATCAAAATTAAACGCGATGCCTTCGCTGGACATGTCCAACACACCTGCCAGATTGCCATGCATATCGCGAACCGGAGCTGCCGCGCAGTGCATAAAGTTAACACTCTCAAAATAGTGTTCCGCCCCTTGTACGCAGACCTGCTTTCCGGTGCGCGTCACAATGCCGGGCGCAGTGGTTCCAACCGCCTCTTCTGCAAAATTAACGCCTATGCGGTGCGCTATTGGCGTAATTTTTTCATGTACGCGTCGGGAACTGGTGGCACCAATCAGCACGCCGCTGGGGTCGGTCAGCATGGCGCCACAGTTTGTGGCCCATAACACCACGTTGATTTCACCAACGTCTGCCAACCAAGCGTCACGCAGCAAGCGGTTTTTTTGCAAGGCCAGCTGCGCCCGGCTGGTCGTCACCGACTGAAACTCCAGCCACGCGTGTGGGTCCTGCTTCTGCCTCTGACACCGGGCCCAAGACTGAAACACCGCCTCGCTCACAACCCCTGAAGGCAGCTGACCCTCTTCAAAATAGCGCTGACGCGCCAGTGCAACTCGATCCGCCTGGGTAGAAAAGAAGAGCGGTTGCATTGCGGCTTACGACGCGTCAGGTTGCACCATAGGGGCCGCGCGTTGAAATGCCTCCAATGCTGCGCAGTTCGCATCCACCGCCATGATCAAAGGCCAGCGCTCCAAATCCACTTTGAAGCGGCGGGCACTCTCAATTTGCGGAATCAGGTAGGCATCGGCAAGAGTAGGT
>CANBYM010000297.1 GCA_947373605.1 Comamonadaceae bacterium | reverse complement strand
ACCAAGACCATTGCGCAGGCTACAGCAAAAACCCATCGTATCGTCCAAGTCCGATAAACACGTCGAGTCATATATTTTTCCAGTTCTAGGAAGGTATGTTTTGGGCTTTCGCGTAGCCTTTTCATTAGTCAAAAAGCACCGACTATTGCATCACCGATTTCGACTCCCGGGCGAACTCTTTGGCGCACTGCTTTGATTGCCGCAGCCCTCCGGTTGTGAATGTAGTTTGCCAAATCAGCCACGTGAACTCCCTTTGCAGCCTTTTGGGAACCTGAATCCATTCGAATCAAAGGTATAGCTATTTCCCCAAGTGAAACTTTGCGCATGAATTTATCAACGCTGAGATGCGGGAAATAGTCCTTAACAACTAGGCTTACAGGGATGACCACTTTCGCGTCATATTGAGCCATCAGTAAAAAATATTCGTTCATTTGAAAACCTTATGAAAGTTTCGCCCCGCCGCAATTTACGCATTCAAATGCCAACGTCCTTGTAAGTTATGCGCAATAACAAGACAACCATAGGGTCATCGTTGGGGCATTGAAGGGAGTGCTAAGCCCCCAAAGGGCTTTGCGTTCAAAGTGGGCCCAGCCTTGCAAAGGCGGTCCCCAAGCTTCAAACTTTTATAAGAAAACCGGCGGGCCTCGCGCTGGAAGTGATGCACCAGCGGATTGCAATAAGACCGAAGTAGAAACGCTTTGCGGTAAGCGAACTGAAGACTTCACTTCAGCAAATAAAACCACATCCAAGGGAGGTGGTGCGCCAATACCCGTGCACAGCGGACACTCCAACGAATATCCAGACGTTGTCCCGTCGGGCTGATCGCCAGTTACGACAACTTTAGTTGTACCTGATGCCGAACAAACGAGTTGCGCCGAATTCGGGTGAAAGATTGGTGAGGCTGTTGCGACGCCCACAAACAAAGCAAACCACATCAGCACCAAGCGAGTGAGCGTTTGAGAGCGATGCAATGTCATCATATTGTTAATTATTGCACTGTTGCCACGTGTTAAGCCGCAAGAAGGATTAGCCCAATAGCGCCTTGCATTCCTTGATGCAGGCGACGCACGAATCAGCACAGGCTTTGCACTGGGGGTGAATCTCATGTTTTCTGCACTCTTTTTCACAGCTTTGGCAAGCCTCCAGTGTCACTCTGGCCTGGGCCTTTAGCAGGGAGGATTGTTGGGTCGCCAAACTCTCAAGCGCATTGCAAAGGGCAATAGTCTGACTCACGGACTTAGCGCATTCTGCCAAGGCTTTGTCCCCATTTGCGAGCAGCACAAGACAATGCGCAAGGCACGCCTGTCCTTTGGCTGATCAGTCAGAGGTCGCAGCGATGAGGCTGTCCAACGGTGCCCCGCTTGGCATATCCATGTGCATATGTGTATGGTCATGTGCCATGTCTTGGGCAAGCACGGCGCTGCCGGCCGCAGACAACACAACTGCACCGGAACTGAGAAACCAATTTCGCCTGTTCATTTCATTTCCTCCGTTTTTTAACGGCTTAAATACTATCCAATAGAACAGTAATTCGCACGTTTTTTTTGGCAAGACGGCGATCCAACCCGCATTCAATTCAAACGTCGGCTCTTAAAAACTGCCTATAACTGAAGTGGGCACGGTGCCGAAGCTCATAAGGTGCTTAAAACTGCCATCGAACTGGACCGCCCTAAAGCTGCCCGTCGTTAACACCTGCTATCGCGGCAACGCGGTCAATCGCTTATCTCAGTTGAGTACATCCATTCCCTCTTTCTGAGAAAGCAAAATTCTGCGCTTGCAATCCGCTATAAGCTCCTGACGGTGCCAAGAACAACATTGAATCAATTTCGGTATTACCCACTGCGAACGCACAGACGCGCTTTCCTATTCGCATCAAGCTGTCCCTTTACTAAACGGGATTCTTATGAAGCACATGCTTGGAAACGGCATGCGTCGCGTCCTGCTGGTCGTTCTATGGCCGGTTTTGTGGCTGCAGGCGCGTTATGTGTACCGCATAACACCCAAGCTTCCCGAGGCGACCGGCTTGCGTTCAGGCCAGAGCGGGCAGGGGCCGCTCTGCCGCATTCTGATTGCGGGTGACTCGGGTGCTGCGGGCGTAGGCGTGTCCACGCAAGACGAGGCCCTGTGCGGCCAGCTTGTGCAAAGCCTGGGTCACCACTACACCATTGAATGGCAACTGCTCGCCGTTAACGGGCTGGATTCCCCGGGCCTGGCCGCGCTGATCTCACCCTTGCAAGCGCGTCCCTATGACGTGGTGGTGCTTTCCATCGGGGCCAATGATGCAACCCGTTTGTGTACACCCGGCAAGTGGGTCTGGTGGCAAAAGCAGCTCACGGGTCTCATTGACCAAAAATTTACGCCCGGGCTGTTGGTGCACACATCTGTTCCTCCCATGCATGCGTGCGCCGCTTTGCCGCAGCCGTTGCGCTGGTTCATGGGTATCTGGGCGCGTGAAATGAACCGGCTATTGGCCAAACTGTTTGGCAACCGGCCGCACTGCACAGTGCTATGCCACCCGGACTCCACCACCAGCCAAGGCATGTCTTCGGATGGCATACACCCCAGCGCATCGGGCTACAAAGTCTGGGCCGAGTGCCTGAGCGATCACATCGTGGCCCACCAATCCGCGGTGATTGCTTAGTGGCTATTGCTTAGCTGCCTCCACCTTTACTTTGGCGTTGGGCGTCTCACCGAACATCTCCGGTGCATACATCGCCTCGACGCGGCTCGGCGGCAGTGAGAACTCTCCCACGTTGTTGAGCCGCACGGTGTACTCCATCTTGACCACACCCTTGGGCAGGAACTGGTAGTAGCTGCGGAAGGACTCAAAGCTGCGCTCTTCAAACGCGGCCCAGGCGTAGCCCTCGCGCTTCTCACCCTGCTTGGCAATCTCCGAGTCGCGGCCCAGGCCGCCGCCCAGAATGCTGGCGCCCGCAGGCACCGGATCGGTGATCACGGCCCAGCTCATGTCGGCCGACGCATTCACTTCCAGTGTGATGCGCAGCACATCGCCGCGCGTGTAGGTGCCCGCAGGCAGGTTCTTGTTGGCCTGCTCAATGGCCGTAATGGTTTTCTTGATCTGGTAGCCCGCGTTGAATGGCTCTTTGAGCGCAATGGCTGCTAGCGACTGCAGCGTGAGCCACGGCTTGCCCGGGCCTGCATGGGTGACGCTTAAAGTGTCTTTGCCGCCCTTGCCCCAGGGCAGGAACATGCCGTTGTTGCGCAGGTTGCCGGGCGACGCGGGCGCGCCGAACCAGGTGGTCTGGTTGGGTGCGCCTGCGGTGTCGGTGGGTTTGACGCGCTCGACCTTGCTCCATTCCACCGAAGCGGCGTTGCCGCCCATCGTGGCCTTGGTGCTGCCGGCTACCGCAACCGCTTCAAACTTGGCGGAGAACTTCTCCAGCGCCAGTCCGCCCCACAGGTTGGCGGTGGTGGTGTGCCACGCGCCGTTTTGCTGGCGGCTGACAAAGCCATTGGCCAGACGGCCCATGTCGTCTTTCCAGGCCGGATCGTCCAGCACGCTCAGGATCAGGCGCGCCGTGTTCACATCGCCGTTTTGCATCAGCCACCACCAGTAGTCATCGCGCTCGGTGCTGAAAA
>CANBYM010000296.1 GCA_947373605.1 Comamonadaceae bacterium | reverse complement strand
AAGCAGCCGCTCCAGCAGTTCTACCGCCAGATTCTTTTCGGGCAAGTTGCGCACTTGCGCCAAGAATTCATCGTCGAGCAAACCGATGTTCGGTTTATCAAGGCCAACAGCGTCAAAAATGTCAACGACGCTTTCGGACACCACCGCAGAATTGATGATTTGACGGATGGCCAGTTCACGCACTTCGTCGGTACGGCGCTGCGCGGTTATGTCGCGCTTTGTCAGAATGACTTTGACGCCTTGCAAGAAGGCTACTTCTTCACGGACAGTTTTGGCATCGTCCAAGGTGCAGCACAGCGTAAATGCTTTGCTCATGGCAAGTGCAACGTCCGCGAATCGCTTTTTGCCATCCTTGATTCCCAACACATGGTTGGCAGCACCAGCAAGCAAGCGGTGGCCTGCGGTCATGAAATCTAGGTAGTCGAAGCCGTGCAACATCGAGCGCAGAACGTCGATCTTTTCCATTAACAAGCTGTATGCCTCGTGGGCATCCACAGTCGGTCTGCCGCGCCCCTTGGACTGTGTGTATTCCTTCATGGCAGACCGCAACTCATTGCCAATGCCAATGTAATCGACCACCAAGCCGCCTTGCTTATCTTTGAATACGCGATTGACACGCGCAATGGCTTGCATCAGGTTGTGGCCCTTCATCGGCTTGTCCACATAGAGCGTGTGAACGCATGGCGCGTCAAAGCCGGTGAGCCACATGTCGCGCACGATCACCCACCGCAAGGGCTCAACCGGGTCTTTGAAGCGTTTCTCCAGCCGCTTTTTGGTCTGCGAACTGTAGATATGGGGCCTCAGCAACGCTTTGTCGCTGGCGGAGCCGGTCATGATGATTTTGATGGCCCCTTGCTCTGGGTCTGCACTGTGCCAATCCGGGCGCAGTTTTATGATTTCGTTGTACAGGTGGACGCAAATCTCGCGGCTCATGGCAACCACCATGGCTTTACCGGACTGCGCCTTGTTGCGTTCTTCAAAGTGCGCGACCAGATCGGCGGCCACACTGACCACGCGGGGTTGCGCACCAACCACTTTCTCCAGTGCAGCCCATCGACTTTTGAGTTGTGACTGGGTGCTTTCCTCTTCGTCTTCGGCCAGTTCGTCTACTTCAACGTCAATTGCCGCCATGTCCGCCGCGCTCAGACTGAGTTTGGCAAGGCGAGACTCGTAGTAAATGGCAACCGTTGCGCCATCCTCTTTCGCCTGTTGCATGTCATAGACGTGGATGTAGTCACCAAACACCGCGCGGGTGTCACGATCTTCACTGCTGACGGGCGTACCCGTGAAAGCGACAAATGTTGCGTTTGGCAGCGCATCGCGCAGATGCTGGGCGTAGCCCACTTCATACCGTTCTGTGTATTCCGGTGGCGCAAATTCCGCACGGTGCGGTGTCACCTGACCGTCACCAGTGGCAATTGCCTTGGTCGATGTTTTGCGAACCTTTAGCTTGGCTTCAAAGCCGTATTGCGTGCGGTGAGCCTCGTCTGCGATAACCACAATGTTGTGGCGGCTTGAAAGCACCGGAAACGTGTCTTCGTCCTCACCGGGCATGAATTTCTGAATGGTGGCGAATACGATGCCGCCCGATGGCCGGTTAGACAGCTTGGCCCGCAAGTCCTGCCGGGTGCTGACTTGCACTGGCTGTTCGCGCAACAGGTCTTGTGCCAGACTGAACACGCCAAAGAGTTGCCCATCTAGGTCGTTGCGGTCAGTTATGACCACAATGGTCGGGTTCTCCATGGCGGGCTCTTGCATTACCCGCGCCGCAAAGCAGGTCATTGTGATGCTCTTGCCGCTGCCTTGGGTGTGCCAGACGACGCCACCCTTTTGGTTTCCGCCAGGTCGAGAAGCTTCAATCACTTGCACGATGGCAGCACGCACGGCATGGAACTGGTGGTAACCGGCAATTTTCTTGACCAGCGCACCATCGTCTTCAAACAGCACAAAGTAGCGCAGATAGTCCAGCAAATACTGCGGTGCCAGCACGCCGCGCACAAGGGTTTGCAGTTCGTTGAACTCACCCAAAGGGTCCAGGCTGACACCATCAATGGTGCGCCAAGCCATAAAGCGTTCAGCATCAGCAGACAGAGACCCGAGCAATGCCTCCGTGCCATCGGAAATGACAAGTACCTCGTTGTACTGGAAAGTGTCGGAAATTTGCTCTTTGTAGGTCTGAATCTGATCGTAGGCTTTCCACACATCAGCGTTCAGGTCGGCCGGGTTCTTCAGTTCGATCAGTACCAATGGCAGGCCGTTAACGAACAAAATAACGTCGGGTCTGCGCGTGTGATGGGGGCCACGAATAGAAAACTGGTTAACCGCCAGCCACTCATTGCGGTCTGGTTGCGCCCAGTCGATCAGGCGCACAAAGTCACCCCGCGTTTCGCCAGCCAGTTGGTACTGCACAGGAACACCCGTCACCAGCATGCGGTGGAAGTGCTGATTGGCAGACAGCAAAACGGGCATGCCAAGGTCAACCACTTGCTTGAGCGCGTCCTCACGGGCGGCGATGGGTATGTCCGGGTTCAGCCGGTTGATGGCTTCACGCAGTCGAAACGGCAACACCACTTGCCGGTAATTGGCTCGTTCAGGCTTGGTGCCGTCATACGCAATGTCCGGGCCGTAGAGGTGGGTGTAGCCCACGTCTTGCAGCCAAGCTAGGGTTTCTTGTTCAAGTTGGTCTTCGGTCATGGTTATGCGTCCGGCCGCTCAAAGGCTGGTGGCGTATCAGATTCGCCCGTCATATCGCCTGCCAATTCCGCCTCAATATCGGCAATGCTGGGCAAGCTTTGTTCCAGCATGGGCGGCAAGTCGCGCAGCAACTGGTATTCGGCCACGCCGATGGGTTTTTCGATGCCAGACAGAGCGTATTCCGCCACCAGACGGTTTTGCTGCTTGCACAGCAGCAGGCCAATGGTCGGTTTGTCGTCAGGCGCTTTCACCTGGGCGTCTACCGCTGCCAGGTAAAAGTTGAGCTGGCCTGCGTGTTCGGGCTTGAAGGCGGTGGCTTTCAGCTCCACCACCACATAACATTTCAGGCGCGTGTGATAGAAAAGCAGGTCGATAAAGAACTCGTCGCCCACCACCTCCAGCCGAAACTGCCGCCCGACAAAAGCAAAACCCGCACCCAGCTCCAGCAAAAAGCGGGTGATGTGGCGAATCAGGCCGCTTTCAATCTCGCGCTCGTGGGCATCGTCGCCCAGGCCGAGAAAGTCGAACAGGTACGGGTCTTTGAGCGTGTCGTGTGCCAACGCCGAATCCGGGGCGGGCAGGCGAGCCTTGAAGTTGGTCACCGCAGCCCCCTGGCGCAGGTGCAAGCGGTTTTTGATGTTGAGGGACAGCGTGGTGCGCGACCAGCCCTGCTGCACCGTCTGCCCCGCATACCACTCGCGCTCGGCAGCGTCTGTTAACTGCGTCAACAGGGTCACGATGTGGAACCACGGCAATTGGTCAGCAGGCTGCTGACTGTCCGCGCCGATTGAATATTGACCCACCCTGCCGATCCAATATTGACCCAGGACGGGTAGCTGCTTTTTGAATTGGCAACTGTGGATAAGTGTACTTAATAACTGTTTTTACTTGATCTCCTTGTCTTTGATTTGGAAGCAGGGGGAA
>CANBYM010000295.1 GCA_947373605.1 Comamonadaceae bacterium | reverse complement strand
ATCGATGGCCATGACGAGACGGCGATTGACAGCGCGATCAGCCGGCTCTGGGCCAGTGCTTCGACAGCGCCGAAAGCACTGATCGCCAAAACCGTCAAAGGCAAGGGCGTGCCCTTCATGGAAAACAACAATATGTGGCACTACACGCGACTTGATCCCGAAACCTACGCCCAAGCCTTGGCGGCGGTGGCCGGGAGCGCGTCATGAGAGCTGCCTTTTCTGAAGCGCTGGTCCGCATAGCCAAGGCCGACCCCCATGTGCTGCTGCTGACGGGCGACCATGGTTACGCCTTGTTTGACGATTTCCGCAGAGAATGCCCGGCGCAATACATCAATGCCGGCATTGCAGAACAAAACATGGTGGGCATGGCGGCAGGCCTGGCCCGCGCTGGCTTCAGACCCTTCGTGTACGGCTTAAGTGCTTTCATCCCGGTGCGCGTGGTGGAGCAAATCAAACTCGATATTGCCCATGACCAGCTACCGGTAGTTTTGATTGGGGACGGCGCCGGCTTTGTCTACAGCCATCTGGGCACCAGCCACCAATCGACTGAAGACATCGCCTGCACCCGAGCGATTCCCGATTTGTCGGTCTATTCGCCGGCCGACCGCTTTGAAGTAAGCGCCTGTATGGAGCGGGCCTACCTGGCCAAGGCCCCGGTCTACTTGCGCATGGGTAAATCCGACCGTGGCGATGTGCATGCCGCTGTGCCGCAAGCAAAGGCTGGTAGTTTGTTGCAGGCCAAGCCGGGACCGGCCGGCGAGATCGCGTTTATTGCCACCGGCTCGCTGGTACGCACGGCGATGGACATTGCTAACGAGTCCTACCCCGATGCCGCCGTTTGGAGCGTCCCCTTCATTAAACCGATAGACCACAAGCAAGTGACGGCCATTTGTGCGCAGAGCCGGATCGTGGTGGTGCTGGAAGAGCACTCCGTGCTGGGCGGTCTGGGCTCCGTCATTGCCGAGATCGCCTCCGAGTTTGCGCCGGTGCGCATTCTGCGGGTGGGTGTGCAGGACCGGTTCTCGCAGCACTGCGGCAGCTACGAGTATTTGCTCAAAGAGCACGGTTTGGATCGGCCAGCCATTGAAGCGCGAATGCGTGACTTCATCATTACGAGCTAAACCATGCGCATAGCCATCCTCGGAGCCACCAGCCAGATCGCCAAAGACCTGGTGCAGTCCTTCTGCGCCCAAAGCAGCCATGAATTGGTGCTGTACGCGCGCCGACCGGAGGTCGTGTCGCAGTGGCTGGCCAGCGTCGGCTTGGTCGGCCGATACGCGGTTGCCGATTTCGCCGCCTTCAGCTCGGACGAGCAGTTTGACGCAATCCTCAACTTCGTCGGGGTGGGCAATCCGGCCCAGGCGGCGGCGATGGGGGCCTCGATTTTTGATGTGACGCTGAAATACGACGAGATGGCGTTGGGCTATGTGCGTCAGCACCCTGATTGCCGATATATTTTTCTGAGCAGCGGTGCCGCCTATGGCGCAAGTTTTGATGAGCCGGTGAACGAAAAAACCAAGGCCACTATCGCGATCAATAACCTGCAGCCGCAAGACTGGTACGCCGTCGCCAAACTGCACGCCGAATGCCGCCATCGTTCGTTGCCGCACCTGCCGATTGTCGATATCCGGGTGTTCAACTATTTCAGCCACACGCAGGATATGGAGGCACGTTTCCTGATCACTGATATCTTGCGCGCGATTCGCGACAAGACGGTGTTGCAGACTTCATCTGACTACATCGTGCGTGACTTCCTGCACCCAGCGGATTTTTATCAATTGATCAGCGTGCTGCTCGTGGCGCCTGCGACCAATACCGTGGTCGACGGCTACAGCAAAGCACCGATTGACAAGCCCACATTACTGGCAGCCATGCAAGAAAAGTTTGGACTACAGTATGAAATCCTGCAAGCAGCTGTCAGTATTAATGCAACGGGTGGCAAGCCACATTACTACTCGCTGAATACGCGGGCGGCTAATTTTGAATTCCAGCCGACTTGGACATCTCTGGAAAGCATTGTGAAAGAGATGCAAATAATTTTGCAAAGAACTGTAATTAATTAATAGTGAGGCGAAAATAAGAAATGAAAGCAGTCATCATTGCATTGTGGCGAGCAAGGGTAGCCATGCATGCAAATCGAGCGACTACAAGCGCTGGTAGGACATGAATTTGCAGGCGCAAACAACGGTTTATATTCTTACCCGAGATCGTACGGCTCTATTGCGGCAGGCGCTTACCTCCGTACTGGCTCAGGACGTGGCAGTACACATTCGGGTTTCGGATAATTCTGTGGGATCGGAAACTCAGATAATGTTGTCCCAAGAATTCCCGCAAGTGGTCTGCTTACGTAGGCTGCCGCCGCTCTCCTCACAAGAACATTTCAACGCTGTTTTATCAGAAGCATCTACCGAATTTTTGGTGATGTTTCATGATGATGACGTGATGCTTCCTGGGTTCGTTCGGACCCTACAAGCAACCCTGGTGGCAAACTTACGGAGTGTTGCGGTTGGTTGCAACGCAGGACGGCTTCAAATGCAAAATGTTGTGCCCGGAACCGTCATGGGTGCATTTAACAAGGCCTTAAAACTCGCAAGTCCCAAGGACCTGTTGCGGTTTTATTTCACTAGAGGGGCCATTGGTCCGGCTCCATTTCCAGCTTATATGTACAGAACGAAAGCCACCCACGACCTCACATTAGAACGAAGCCAAGGGGGTAAATATTCAGATGTTTCGTTTCTGCTAAAACTGCTCGAACGCGGGCCGATACTCTGGCTGCCTGAAGTATTCATGTATTACCGATATCACGGTGCAAACGACAGTGCCATACCTGACATGAACGATGCAGCCATGCTTATACGGTTTGTCAGGAAGCGCTACGCGTTAGATCGTCGCAGTGCTGAAATTGCGGAATTTCGTTTGCGGTGTTGGTTGCAGTGGCTGCTGTATTTGCGGGGGAAGCCTGAGTTGGCTGCTCGCTACCCATGGCGACGAGCGGCAGTCAGGCATGCCGTGGTGTGCGGGTTGCCAGCGTTGGCATTTAAACGCCCCCAGGTACTGTGGAGTGGCATGCAACGGCTGTTCGATGTAATGCGCAAAAAGTGAATGCCATGGTAAGTACTTTGATAGGACGGACCCTCCAATTCATGATCGCTCTGCTTAGCGTGCGCGTGATGACAACTGTTCTATCGCCAACTGAGGTGGGAAGTGTTGCACTTATCAATACGCTGGTGAATTTCTGCGTCTTATTTCTCATCAGCCCTATCGGTACTTTTGTTAACCGACGATTGCACAATTGGCATAGCAGCGGCCGGATAAAGACTTATTTTGGCTGGTACGCGGTGTACTTGCTGTGTGTCGCAAGCCTGAGTTCACCGCTTGCAATGTATGCGGCATATACCGGATGGCTGCCAATTGAGGTGGGTTTGATGCCCTTTGGCCTAATTGTGTGGTGCAGTATTTTGTTTGGAACAATTCACCAAACGCTAATTCCCTCACTGAATTTACTGGGGCGCGATAAGGAGTTTGCAGTACTCAGCGTGATCAGCGCTGGTTTAGGGCTGTGTTTGAGTGTCCTAATCATCAGAGTAGGCGACCAGCCTAAAGCAACACAATGGCTGGCCGGAGTTGTATTGTCGCAATTGGTATTCTCGTTTGTT
>CANBYM010000294.1 GCA_947373605.1 Comamonadaceae bacterium | reverse complement strand
CTGCAGCACGCCCACAGGCGGCAAGTGCAGCAGCAACGCCTCGCGCACTGACTTTGACGGGCCCGTCCAATGCGAGTGTGGGAGGGCGTTTGGAAGTGAATCTCAACCAGCCACCGCTGGTGAATGCCAAAGGATTGGAGCTGGATCTTAGCTATGACCAAAACGTGCTGCGCCTGATCAGCGTCGCGGAAGGCGAACCCCGCAAGAACAATGTTTCCGGCGCGCGTTTCAGCGCGGATGTCGATACACCCGGCACGGTTCACATTGATTTAAGTGCCGGGCATGGAGAGGACATTCCTGCAACGGCGGGGGCACTAGCCATGCTGCAGTTTGAGGTACTGGCAGGAGCTGCGAACACTTCGGTGGCGGTAGGGGATGTCGTCTTGAAAATGACCGATCCCGAGCGTCAGACTTTGCCTGCAACGCCCGCATTGGCGATAGAAATTCAGGCCGCCAAATGAGCGCTTTGCGATCTGCACACCGCATTTGCGGTTTTACGCTGATCGAATTGCTCGTTACGGTAGCTATTGTTGGACTATTGACCTCAATCTCTTTTCCTTTGCTGGAGTTAACTACTAAACGCACCAAGGAGCATGAATTGAGGGATGCGCTGCGCCTCATTCGCGGTGCTATCGATGCCTATAAACAAGCGTCCGACGAAGGGCGAGTGGCGAAGCTCGATATCAAGGGCAGCGGCTACCCGCCCAGCTTGGATGTGCTGGTCAGCGGAGTGCCGGATGCCAAAAATCCCAAGGGAGATTCGAAGATCTATTTTCTGCGTGCGCTACCGGTAGACCCGATGTTTGCGCAGAGTGATCAGCAGCAAAGTAGCAAGTGGGGCTTGCGCAGCTATGCTAGTTCCCACGAAAGCCCGGAGCCGGGGCTGGACGTGTTCGATGTGTATTCCCAATCCACAGGCGTTGGCCTCAATGGAGTGCCGTATCGTGAATGGTAAGCAGAGTTATCGATGGAAGGGTTTTACCCTGATTGAGTTGATGGTGGTCATGGCGATCGTGAGCCTGCTTTTGACCATCGCGGCACCCCGTTATTTCAAGTCTATCGACAAGAGTAAAGAAACGGTACTGAAGGCGAATTTGGCCGCCACGCGCGATGCCCTGGACAAGTTTTATGCTGATAAGGGCAAATATCCCGATACGTTGGACGACCTGGTCAAAGAGCGTTATTTGCGAACAGTCCCATGGGACCCGATCGTCGAAAGCAATTCGGCTTGGACCATCGTGGCACCACCGAATGGACAGACGGGCTTGGTGTACAACCTTTTCAGCACGGCGCCGGGGAATGATGCCAACAATGTTCCCTATGCGCAGTGGTAGCGCTCGTCGTTGTCATGCGCCAGGCGCGCAGCAAGGCTTCTTCTATGTTGGCTTGCTCATTTTTGTTGCGATCGTAGCTATTGGTCTGAATGTTGTTTCTGAAGTCTGGGTATTCAGTGCGCAACGGGAGCGCGAGGCGGAGTTGCTGTTTATCGGCAACCAGTACCGTGACGCGATAACGCGCTACTACGTGGAGTCGCCGCGCGGGGCCCGCAAATTCCCGAAGCAGCTCAGTGACTTGCTGGAAGATAACCGCGGTGAAGACAAGGTTCGCCGGTATTTGCGCCGCATGTATGTAGACCCTATGACGGGGCAATCAAATTGGGGTGAAGTGACGCTGGTCGATGGCTCCATTGTGGGTGTCTACAGCAGATCACTTGATGCACCCATCAAGGTCAGCGGATTCAAGTTGCGGGACGCCATGTTTGCCGACCAAACGCGTTACACCGACTGGGTCTTTCGTTCCTCACTTCCGGCGGCCAATCCTGTTTTGGCCAATGGACAAGGTTATAGCGGCGGCCAGAGCAACACGCCGCCAATTATTCCTGCCGGCCCGATTCGCGGGACGCCGGGTTCAAAGCCATCTAGCCTGCCAAGGCTGCGTTAAGGTTTGGGAAGCGCGGAATATAGCAACGAGGGACTTAGTAATTCAACCCCAATGAAGTACTGACCGGGGGGTGTTGCATTTGCGCTTTCATCTGACGCCGGGCTGCACCACGCTACACGGCCGAATACTTCCAACGCAACTTTGGGATCCGAGTATTTCACGGAAATTTTTTCTGAGGAGACAAGCGGGCGACGCAATGAAAAGCTGATGCCCGAATCTGACAAATCCCGGAGTTGCTCAATTGGAATGTGTTCGCCGTTGCATACCAACACCAACGCGCCGAAAGGAATGGCACCTACTGACCGGCGAGGTAATCGTCTTTTTTCAGGTTGATTCATATTACCTTCGCAGTTGCTTTCGATATGCGTTAAAAAACCAGGAGCTCTGCATTCAAATTGTACGGAACTTGGTCGGTGAGCATACCTAGCTGTGCGTGCACGTCTAAGCTTGATATCGCACTGACGCCAGGAGTCCAAAGGTCCAAAGTACGAATTTAGCTTTCGTGATGGCCGCAAATATTCCAGATAGGGCTCAAACAGTGACTGATGCTGAAACTGTGCAACATCGAAAACCGGACGGTTTTCGTGATCGATTTGCCTACGGATTAGTCAAGTTCATGCGGCTCTTTGCGGATGCGTTTTTCGCAAAGCGTTATGGCCATCGCGCGGTCGTGCTCGAGACCGTTGCCGCTGTACCCGGCATGGTGGGTGGCACGCTGCAGCACTTGCGTGCGTTGCGCCACATGGAAGCGGATCGAGGTTGGATTCGATTGCTGCTTGATGAAGCGGAAAATGAACGGATGCATTTGATGACTTTCATCGAAATTACCCGTCCATCGCGGCTTGAACGATTGATGGTCATCCTGGTGCAAGGGGCCTTCTACAACGTGTTTTTTTTGCTTTATGTCATGTCACCTATTACCGCGCACCGGATCGTGGGTTACCTGGAGGAAGAGGCCGTTCACAGTTACACCGAGTATTTGGCAGGCGTAGACAACGGAACATACCCCGATGTACCGGCACCCCAAATCGCCATTGACTATTGGAAGCTGGCGCCCGGAGCCTTGCTGCGTGAAGTCATTGTCGTTATCCGCGCGGATGAGGCACATCACCGCGACGTAAACCATCATTTGGCGGATGAACTTATAGGCTCCAAGGCCTGAGTGATGCACCCCTATTGAATGGAGTGCAAAAAAACTGCCGCGCCGACGTGCCAATGATTCGCAGCGCATTAATTTATACGTTGTTCAACGCGTCACCGATTTTATTCGGCGGCAATGGTGAGTTGCCCGGATGTTCGTCCAGAGCCTCCAGGACACTTAACGGATTCATGGATTGCTGTAGCGACTCGGCATTCGGGTCATGGCGATTCTTCACATTGGGAAGGTCACGCCTGAGTTCTTCCAGCAGGTCAATCAGCTTGGCGGTCTTCTGTTCCGTTAGCAACGTCACCTTCAGGTCCAGGTTTGCACGCTGATCTGCCAGTTTGGCCATACGGTTCTGCGTAGAAAGCACTCCGATTGCCGTTAGCAAGGCGCACAAACCAACAATGCCCTGGAGCCAGGCGAATGGCGCCGGATCAAACTCAGGCCAATGAAGGCCTCTGAAAATCATATCCAGCCCGATCCACATACCTACAAATACAAGAATTACGACAAAGAAAAAGGGTTGCCCGATCAGTTCACTCAGGCGTTCCATTAGGCGCTGTGACGGGCTGAGCTTGTCGGACTCGCGCGCATAGAACTCCT
>CANBYM010000293.1 GCA_947373605.1 Comamonadaceae bacterium | reverse complement strand
CGACTTCGCTGGTGAACGATCATCCAGTTATTGCGCTGGAAGATCTCAAGGTCAAAAACATGAGCAAGTCTGCCGCCGGAACGGCTGATGCGCCTGGGAAAAAGGTTCGCCAAAAGTCTGGGCTTAATCGAGGAATTCTCGATCAGGCTGGGGTGAATTCACCAGGCAACTGGACTACAAGACGGCTGCCGTAGGCGGTGCGGTTGTGTACGTCAGTCCGGCCTATTCATCTCAAGAATGTAGCGTCTGCGGTCACGTCGATAAGTCGAACCGCAAGACCCAAGAATCCTTCCTCTGCCTGGCCTGTGGCCACGCAGAAAACGCTGATTCGAATGCGGCAATAAAACATCCTTGAAAGAGGATTGGTCGCTTGGGAAATTACACGAAATTCGGCCGCGGGGCACGCGGTATCTCTCCATGAAGAGACCGTCAGACAACCTAAAGTCGCAAGACCGAAGGTTGCAGCCTCTGCGAAGTGGAAACCCACCGAAGAGGCCGCGCATGTCTAACGACGCGCGTACCTCAGTAGGAATCCCGGTCTCTTCAGGGTCGGCAGGATGTCAAGTGAATCAGATCGACGCGGCATAACGTGTTGCTTGCTGGAACCGAAAGGCACACACTTAAGGTGCTGTCACACAGAAAGGTCAGCCAGAAGATGTCGTGGATTCCTCCGGGCTTTCAATCGCTCAAAGTCAGGGCCATAGCCGTTATTCTTTCCATCGTATTGCTCACCGTCGGGGCGCTGGCAATGATTGTCAGCGCGGTGTTGCGTGTGGAGCTGGAATCACTTTTGGCGAACCAGCAGGGCGCGACTGTTTCACTCGTTGCATCGGGGATCAATTTTGAATTCGCCGAGCGCACCAGAGCATTGGAGCTTGTTGCCACTTGGATTGATTCGCAAACGATGGCGCATCCCGCGCAAGCCCAAGCGCTCTTGAACGACAGGGCGGTGCTCAAGGTGTTGTTCAACGCGGGCTATTTCCTTACCAAGTTGGATGGCTTTGCAATTGCAGAATTCCCGGTGATCGGTCGCGTGGGTTTGAATTACCTGGACCGGGATCACGTGGTCAGCGCCCTGAAAATGGGCAAAGCCATGATCGGCCGACCGGTAATCGCTAAAGCGGTCAAGTCGCCCAGCTTCGCGATGACTATTCCGGTGCGCGACGCCGCGGGACAGGTCATCGGCGCGCTAACGGGCGCGACGGATCTGACCAAGCCCAATTTCCTGGATAGTCTGGACGCCGCGTACTACGGGCGTACCGGTGGATATTTGATCGTTGACCCCAAGGACAGGCTGTTTGTTACAGCGACGCAAAACAATAAAAGCTTGGTCATGCAGCCCTTGCCCGCGCCGGGCGTTAACCGCGTTTTCGACCAGCGACTTTTGGGCTTTGATGGCTCTGCCGTTAATATCAATTCATTGGGCAAAGAGGTACTGACCACCTCCGGGAGAATTCCCGCAGCAGGCTGGTTTGTGATCTCGACCCTGCCCACGAACGAAGCATTTGAAACGATTCATAAGGTAAATATTCGTCTTGCTATTGCCGCTGGATTCGCGTCATTGCTTGCGATATTCATCACGTGGTGGTCCGTGAATAGGTTGCTGTCTCCATTGCAAAAAGCCGCACTGGATGTTTCACGGATGGCAGAGGAGCGTGCCGCAAACTCTGCCTTGCCAATTGCCAGACTGGACGAAGTCGGAAAACTGATCGAGGGTTTCAACAAGGTCATGCGGGTCTCCGCGGAAAGAGAACAGGCCTTGCGCGAAAGTGAAAATCAAATTCGGCAGCTCTCAGCCATGATCCATTGACCAAGTTGCCTAACCGGCGATAGATGATTGATCGACAGGAGCAGTCGATGGCTGCCGGTAAGCGCACCGGTCGTAATGGTGCATTGATGTTTCTTGATCTGGACAACTTCAAACCATTGAATGACACCTATGGTCATGAAACCGGCGATCAGGTGTTGTTCGACGCAGCGCAACACTTTAGCGCTTGTGTGCGTGCCATTGATACGGTTACAAGGTTTGGTGGCGACGAATTTGTTGTATTGATTTTCGACCTTGCCGGGGACTATTCGGACTCCAAACGACAGGCTGCGGAAATTGCCGAGAAGATTCGTCTGAGCATGTCGCAGCCCTATAGCTTGGATGTAGCGCACGGCACCGCGTTCGGGACTGAAGTAGCGCATATCAGCACGGCCAGTATCGGCGTGGCATTGTTTAAAGGGGACGAACTATCGGTTGACGAGGTTTTGCACCGCGCTGACACTGCCATGTACCAAGCCAAGGTCAATGGTCGCAATATGGTGAAATTTCACGCGGTCAAGCGTGGTGCGGGCAAGATGACGGATTAGGTAAATCGGGCCGGAACAACCCGGTATGCCGGAGCACTCAAAACAGTGGCATCAAGCCCGAGGTTTTGCATTGGTACATAGACTGGTCGGCCACTTCAAGCAACTCTGAGGTCGTGCTTCCATCATCCGGGTAAACCGCAAAGCCTATGCTTGCACCGACACTCACGTCTACGCCGGATTCCAGAGTAATGCGTTCGGAGAGCCGATCAATAAGCTTTTGACCTATGCGCGTAAGTTCACTGCGTTCACTGACTGAATCAATCACGATCACAAACTCATCGCCTCCCAGTCGCGCCACCGTATCAATAGTTCGTACCGCGCTGGCAAGTCGTTGAGCGACCACCGTGAGCAAATAGTCACCAGCGGCATGTCCATGGTTGTCATTGATTTCTTTGAATCGGTTCAGATCAACCATCAATATTGCGAATGAAGTTTGCGATCGTTTGGTGCGCTCCATTGCCAATTGGCACCGGTCATTTAACAAGGCGCGATTTGCCAAGCCGGTGAGATGATCCCTGTAGGCCTGGCTTCGAAGCACTTCTGCTTCAAGAAGGAGCACTTCCACATGACTCGCCAATTCGGAATATTTACGCTGGTTACGCCGCAGGACCTCGAATGCAGTCATCAATGCAATTCCTGTCGCTATCCAACCTATGGCGAGTAAAGCTGTTAACAACTCAGTTCCAAGTCAACTAAATGCATTTCTATTATTGGTGGCAATGGGATCCACTCCGGGAATTTGCACTTGCACTTGTCTGAGGGTTGTCGATGATCCGTGACCCATTTCGCAGCGCGGATGCAAACGGAATGTCTAAATTGTAGGCTTTCACCCATTTTCTCATTATCCACATTTGATTCATTCTGAAGCAAAAACCTAGGAAAGTCTCCGTCAATACAATTTTATACAATTTCATACAATTCAAATGCAGCCGCTTACCGACTCTGAAGTCGCTCCACCCGACAATGGCGCAACTCTGCTGCAGATAAACTCTGTGCACTATGAATTCAACCCGATCCCTCGCGTTAGTCTCCCTGTTTGCGGCCTTGCTCGCCGTGTTCGGGTTGATTCCTAAAATTGATTTACCGCTGGGCGTGCCCATCACGCTGCAAACCTTGGGTGTCATGTTGGCGGGCTGCATGTTGGGTCCCAAACGGGGATTGCAGGCGGTGCTTTTATTCCTGGTAGCGGTGGCATTGGGCTTGCCGCTGCTCTCGGGTGGACGCGGCGGATTGGGTGTTTTTGTCGCTCCCTCGGCCGGCTACCTGATTGCATGGCCGCTAGGCGCGCTGGTCAGCGGTCTGGTCATGGCGGCATTGCCAGTTGGCACACCCAAGCGCGCTGCGGTTAGCGCGTTGGTCGCGTCCG
>CANBYM010000292.1 GCA_947373605.1 Comamonadaceae bacterium | reverse complement strand
AGAACTCCTGCACCGCTGCAATATTGCGACTGATCTGATCCTGCTCGCATTCCTTCGCGTTGTCGATGGGGTTTGGCGTGGACATGGGGACCAGGTTCATGCGGCGGTGCAGCCAGTCAATTACCGGGTACGCTTACTTCTTCTTGATCTGCGTGATCTTGGTGCCTTCGATGCTTAAACTGACCATAAGCCCCTGCTGGTCGAAAATGTACGCGTAGGCGTCGTCCTTGATGGTGGAACTGGAGAGGTTTTTGGCCACCCCTTCGTTTACTACCACGACGCTGGGCCCGACACCTAATTCCCAGCCATTGCTCTTGTCCAAGTACTTTACGGCCTTGTCGTTCATGAGGAAGACCACATAGCCATAAGACTCAGCACCGGCTTGCCATCCCCAAGATGCAGATACCGAGTTGTAGTAGCCGTAGAACTTGTCATTGCGCGTCATTACCCCTTCGCCATAACTACCTCCAAACACCAGGCCCGCCTTAATGATCTTGGGGAAGACCAATACGGCATGCGCTGTCTTGGCCAGTCGCTGCGCTTCGGGGTGGGCGGTGTAAAGGGTATTGAGGGCCTGCGCTGCGTCGGCATTCAGATCCTCTGCAGTCGCGGCAAGTGCATGAAGTCCCACCGTACCCAGCAGGAGGGATGCAGCGGTCACGATCATGATGCGGCGGAAATGTGGACGCGGTTGGCTTATCTGCATGGTGAGCCCTTTAGTGTGGATGGCATACAGGCCTCAAGGGCCAGTTGCGACAATAAGTGCAGTGGCGCACGCAGGCTGTGCGGTGCCGTACTTAATCAAAGTGGGTCACCTCGCAACGCCCTGTGCAGGCTTACCTCGGAAGCAGAAAATTCAGCGCTTTATCAAGGCCGCATTGCCTGCAAGTCGGCTATTGTTGTTATCGAGCTTGAAAACGGCGACCGCCCTCACCAAGTCGCCAGCCTGGGACCGCAAACTGCTGGCCGCGGCTGCCATCTGTTCAACCAACGCGGCGTTTTGCTGTGTCGCGTGGTCCATTTGGGTGACGGCCTCGCCAACCTGTGCGACACCGGAAGCTTGCTCATTGCTGGCAGAACTTATTGCGCCCACAATGTCCGTGACTCTCCTGATGCTGGAGACTACTTCCGTCATGGTCTCACCCGCTTTGGCAACTTGTATAGAGCCTTGCTCAACCCGCTCTACACTGGCGCTGATAAGACTTTTGATCTCTTTGGCGGCGTCAGCACTGCGGCCTGCGAGTGAACGCACTTCGGTAGCAACTACGGCGAAACCACGCCCTTGATCCCCGGCACGCGCTGCCTCAACGGCGGCGTTGAGTGCAAGAATGTTGGTCTGGAAAGCAATGCCGTCGATGACACTGATGATGTCGCTGATTTTGCGACTGGAGTCATTGATGCCTTTCATGGTCTCTACTACATCGCTCACCACTTTGCCACCGGTAAGGGCAACTGTAGACGCATTGATGGCGAGTTGATTGGCCTGGCGGGCGGAGTCTGCATTGTGCTTAACCGTCGAGCTCAACTCCTCCATGCTGGCAGCGGTTTGCTCCAGTGCGCTGGCTTGCTGCTCGGTACGTGCAGAAAGGTCGTAGTTCCCTTGAGCGATTTGCGAGCTGGCACTGGCAACACCTTCTGCATTTCTTCGCACCGCACCAATCATCGCTACCAGGGACAGCTGGGCACGGCCCAAATCGGCCATTAAATCTGCGAATTCATCTTCACTGTCGATGATAATAGATGTGTTGAGATCTCCGGCAGCAATAGCCCGCACCGCCACTGCAGCGCTGTCGATGCCTTGCTTGATGCCAAGATACATGCCTACATACAGGTAGATGGACAGCAATATGCCCAGAGCAAGCAGCCCGGATATCAGGTTACGATTCAATATGGCTTTATCAGCCCTTTGGCCTAGAAGCGAATCCAGCAGTGAGCGATTCTTTTCCACCAAGGACCAAGCGGCGTCGATCGTCGCTGATGCGGCTTGTCCGGCCTGTTCCGGTGTTACGGCAATTGCATCGCTGGTGGTAAAGTTTTTGCGTACAAAAGCCAAATATTCTTTAGAACTTGCTTTGAGTTCAGTGAAATTTTTCTCCAGTTGTTGTTTGACCTCAGGATTGGCCTTCATGGACTGTGAGAGCATGTTTTCAACATTCCCGAATGTGTCGTTCAGGCGTGCCTCAGTCACTTCATAAAAGACTTTGTCTTTAGGTGAAATCGTGCCGCGACCAATGTTCAGCATTGAATAGGCCGCGATGCGTACCGCAATACCGGCGGTGGTCGGGGTGTTGTTTGCTAAAGGGTAGCCGAGATAGAAAAGGTCCAGGTCCGGCTCAAGGGACATGCCGGATCGGTCACCCATTTCGCGCATAAAGGCGTACAGACGTCCGTATTCGGGTGCATGAGCGGCAAAAGCCTTTTGTGAGAACTCGCCGTCAACGGGCAATGCGTTAACTTTTTTCTGCAGTTCAACCCACCCTTCGCGCAGGGCAATAACCTCTTTGCTCATGTCAAATATGGGCTTAACCCGCTCAATCGCCGCTTCAATTTCTGACAGTTTTTTGTCGACAGAAGCGGCGTTTTGTTGGAATCTTTGGCGCACCGAATCGTCGCCTGAAGGGGCGGTTATGGTGATGCGACGGCTTTCAATGAGCACCTTGTTCCAGTCCACCAACAATGCCATTACCGAAGTCGCTGCCCGCTCGGATTGAAGTTGCGTAGCGCGCTCATTCAGGATGCGGATTTGCAGCATTCCCACATAGATAAGCAGCGTAAACACGATAAGGCCGGAGACGGCAAATTTGTAGCCAAAACGAAACCGGCTCATGAGCGAAATTGCGGGACTAAAAAGTGATTTCATAAAGGCCCACAAATTGCGAGTGACGTTGATTTGCTTTGTGCTTAAAAATGGCTGCTTAGGCAGGCCATCGGTGCCTTTGGCTGGCAATACGATGAGCCTGAAGCTACTCGCATGATTTGTGCCACACGGCTCTCGCGCGATCAAATTTCGCGAACAAAACAGGCGGGTGAGGGTTGGCAGGCTCCGCAATGGCACATTTGCCGGAACGTTGTGCTTACCTGATCGCCGTCCTTTGGATTACTGCGTTGCGTGACGCTGAAAAAGGGACGGTAGAGGCGGGGAGTGCTTTTTGGCTGGCTCGCGCACGCGTATCGCGGCAAGTACCTTGGTGGTCACGTGTGAATAGCTACAATAGCTGCAACGCAATCTTTAAATCGGGTCTCCCGACTTAATGAATGCGCTGCTGCTTTGACTTACGAATTCTTGCGGCGACGAATAATCGTGCCAATGATGCCCAAACCTGCCAACAGCATGGCATAGGTTTCCGGTTCAGGAACAGCCGCAGTTGGAGCGAAGCCCATTGCATTGTCAGCGTAACCGTCAATCAGCGCAAAGTTGCCTGCTGTGTAGCTTCGGGCGTTCGTGCGAAATATCTCTGTGAAGCTGGTGGTGCCAGGATTAATCTTAGAAGCCCCATTAGGAACAAAGCTAATGCCAAGTACGCCTAAACTTGTACGGTCTGCATAGTCCGCTGTCTCGGTACCTGCGGTAAATATTCCAAAGGCCGCGCCGGTTTGGTAAACACTGATGGCGCTGTCACCAAGACTTAAGAAGCTTGAGCCCGTAAAGCGTTCTACACCGTTGACAGAGCTGGGGTTGCTGGTGAACTGGTAGTAGAAGTCAAGACCGGTTCCCGTGTCATATACCGCTGTGCGGGCAGTGCCGTTGAAACTGATGTTGTTGATTGCGGTTGAGGCTGAATCCAGCAGTGTCCCACCGAATG
>CANBYM010000291.1 GCA_947373605.1 Comamonadaceae bacterium | reverse complement strand
CGATGGCACGGATGCTGCCGCCAAGCGCATAGAGCGTGTATTGTGGAACGATCCGGCTACTGGCGTGATGCGCCATGCAGATGCAGGCTATGACATAGCAGTCGCTTGTGCCAAAAAGCAAGGTATGAACATGCCCATGCTCGCCCAATAAAAGGAACACCATGAGCCCCACTTTTTTGATTGAACCCGGCAACATCACGCTGGACCAGCTGCAAGCCATTCATGCCGGTGTGCAGCGCATTGCATTTCCAGCCAGTTCCTACGAGGCCATACTCGCCAGCCAGCGCGTGGTGCAAGCCGCTGCCGACGGTGACGCGCCCGTCTATGGTGTGAATACCGGCTTTGGCAAGCTGGCCAACCAGCGCATCAGCAAAGACCAGCTCGCCACTCTGCAGCTTAACCTGATACGCTCGCACAGCGTGGGCGTGGGCGAACCGTTGGCACCGGAGATCATGCGCATCATGATGGTGACCAAAGCGGCCAGTCTGGCTCGCGGCTACTCCGGTGTGCGCGAGGTGGTGGTGGACACGCTGCTTGCGGTTCACAACGCAGGGCTGGTGCCATATGTGCCCTCCAAAGGGTCGGTGGGTGCGTCGGGCGATCTGGCCCCTTTGTCGCATATGACGCTAGCGCTCCTGGGCGAGGGCGACATGCTGCAGGATGGCAAGCGCGTTCCCGCTGCGCAGGCGCTTAAAGCGGCTGGTATTGCGCCGCTGCAACTCGGTGCCAAAGAAGGTCTTGCGTTAATCAACGGCACACAGACTTCTACCGCGCTGGCACTGCATGCGCTGCTGAGTTTCGAGGCGGTGCTGGAGGCTGCCTTGGTGATCGGCGCGCTGACAGTCGACGCCGCGCGTGGCAGTGACGGTCCGTTTGATCCGCGCATTCATATGCTGCGCGGACAGCCCGGTCAAATTGACGTGGCGCAGTACTACCGTGCTTTGCTGCAAGGCAGCGTGATCCGTGCGTCGCATACAGAGGGCGACGACCGCGTTCAGGACCCCTACAGCCTGCGCTGCCAGCCACAGGTAGTGGGCGCGTGTCTAGACCAGTTGCGTCACGGCGCTCTGGTGCTGGTGCGTGAGGCCAATGCGGTTACCGACAATCCGCTGGTGTTTGCCGAAGACCAGGCCATGATTTCCGGTGGCAACTTCCACGCCGAGCCCGTGGCGCTGGCCGCCGACGGCATGGCGTTGGCGATTGCCGAAGTCGGTGCCATTGCCGAGCGTCGCATAGCCATGCTGATTGACAGCGGCGTATCGCGCCTGCCGCCGTTCCTCACGGCAGATGCGGGCTTGAACAGCGGCTTCATGATTGCGCACGTGACTGCGGCGGCGCTGGCGTCCGAGAACAAATCGCTGGCCCATCCCGCGAGCGTGGACAGCCTGCCCACCAGTGCCAATCAGGAAGACCACGTGAGCATGGCAACCTTTGCTGCGCGCCGCTTGCAGCAGATGATTGGCAACACCGCGCACATACTGGGGATTGAATTGCTGGCCGCCGCGCAAGGCATTGAGTTTCTGCGTCCGCTTAAGAGTTCTGACGCGCTCGAGGCGGTCCATGCCTTATTGCGCCAGACCATTCCTTCGATGGGGCAGGATCGTTATCTGGCACCCGACATTGAACATGCCACCGCGCTGGTGCGCGATGGTTCGCTCGGCCGCATATTGCGCAGTTTGCCGGGGCTGCCGGTGTTGTGGGTGCCGGTTTAATCGGCAAAAACGTGGGCCACGCCCGTCACACTGACCTGCACCGTGGCACCCCGCGCAGGTGCTAGCAGGCCCGCGCTGCGAATGTGAATGGGGGCCTGATCGGGGGCGGTGTGAAGGTGTACGGACAGGTCACAGGTGGGGCCGTAAAAGTCCACGTCTTCCACTAGGCCCAGACAGCTTGCATCGTCGCCGGTGCATTGGCGAGCATCAGCCTGTACGACTTCAAACTGCAATTGTTCGGGACGCAGCATGATAGTGGCGGCACCGCTGCGGTCTTTGTTATCGACAGCAACGCGCCCGAGTGCGCACTGCGCTAGACCGTTGGTCAAGTGCGCTTGCATGACGAGTGTGTCGCCCAGAAATTCGGCGGTGCCTGCATCAACGGGGCGCAAATACAGCTCCATGGGCGTTCCGGCTTGCAGTAGCAAGCCACAGCGCATGATGCCGACCTGGTCAGCAAACGAGAGTGCTTCGCCCTGGTCGTGGGTTACCAAAATGGTGGTGATGCCGGCTTTGTCCAGAAGTTGGGTAACGGCTTTGCGAGTGGATGCACGAAGGCCGGTGTCCAGAGCAGAAAACGGCTCGTCCATAAGCATGAGTTGCGGTCGCTGCGCCAGTGCGCGGGCCAGCGCCACGCGTTGCTGTTGACCGCCGGAGAGTTCATGGGGGTAACGCTGCAGCATGGCGCGGTCCAGCGCGACCATGTCCATGAGTTCGGCAATGCGTTCGTCACGGCCTGCCATGTTGTGCTCCAGCCCGAAGCCTACGTTGTCGGCAATACGCAAATGGGGAAACAGCGCGCCGTCTTGCGGTACATAGCCGATGCCGCGCAGGTGCGCAGGCACCGCGGAAGAAGCGTCTGCTAGCAACTGTCCGCCCAAGGTCACGCTGCCAGCGTCGGGTACTTCAAAGCCGGCTAGGATGCGCAGCAACGTGGTTTTGCCCGAGCCGGATGGGCCGACGATGGCCGTGCGGCTGCCCTGCGGGATGTCCATGGAGACACCGGCCAGCGCGTGGGCTGCGCCATAGGATTTGTGCAAAGAACGTATTTGAAGAAATGTCATCGGCCGGCCATACGTTGGGATTGGCGGTGTAACAGCCAGGTCAGGGGTAAAGATAGCAGCACCATGAGCAAGGCATTCGGTGCGGCGCTGGCGTAGTCAATTTCGCTGCTGTAAGCCCAGAATGCTGTGGCCAGCGTTTGCGTGCCGTTGGGGGAGAGCAGCATTGTGGCGGTGAGTTCGTTGGTAATGGCCAGAAACACCATGGCCATGCCGCTGGCAACGCCGGGCGCTGCCAGGCGCATGGTGATTTGCCAGGCGGCCTGCGTAGGTGTGCGGCCCAGACTGCGTGCGGCCTGCTCCAGTTCCTGGGGGGCTTGCGCAATGCCGGCACGAAGGCTGACCAGCGCTCTGGGTAGAAATAGCAAGGTGTACGCCGCCAACACGGTAAACACAGTCTGGTACAGGGGCAGTGCTACCCGGACTGTGATTGCTACCAGGGCAAGTGCCACCACAATGCCGGGCAGGGCACCGGCGATGTAATTGGTACCTTCAATCCAGCGCTGCAAGCGCCCGGGCGCGCGGATCGATAGCCACGCCATGGGCGCAGCCAACAGCGTTGTGATTACAGCGCCGGCACCCGCTAGCGCCAGTGTGTAGGTGAGCGCGCGGCTAAGTTCCGGCCATCGCCACACTTCGGTCCCGCCCGCAATCAGCCAGCGCGCCAGTGTGACCAGTGGTACGCCCAAAGAAAATGCAGAAGTCAGCGCGGGCAGCAGCATCCACAAGGGTGTCAGACCTTTAAGAGGTGCGCGCGACGGCATGCGGGCTGAACCGCCGCCCAAACGCGCATAGCGCTCACGCCCGCGGGTGCTGCCCTCCAAGCTGAGCAGGAAGAAGCAGCAAAGTATCAGCACACCAGCCATCATGTTGGCGGCGGGACCGTTGTAGGTGGATTGAAATTGATCGACGATGGCCGTGGTGAAGGTATCAAACCGGATCATCACAAACAGGCCGTATTCCGCCAGCAAATGCAGGCCCACTAGCAGGGCACCACCCCACACCGCCAGTTTGAGTTGTGGCAACACGACGCG
>CANBYM010000290.1 GCA_947373605.1 Comamonadaceae bacterium | reverse complement strand
GCAGAGTCAACAGCCGAGTTGGTTTGCTTTTCAGCCATTTCAAAGGCTTTCTTGGCCGATGCTTTGGCGGAGTCGATGGCTTTTTGGCCATTGGCAACAGCAGCAGTGAACATGGCAACCACGGACTCGCTACCAGCGGGTGCGCTCTTGACCATGGATTCGATCACTTCGGCCAGAGCTTCTTGGCTGGTGGCCAGCTTGGCTTCAACGGCTTTGGTCAGCTCAGCGCTGGCGTCTTGGGCGATGGCGTACACGGCACGGCTGTAAGCAATGCTTTTTTCAGCCAAGGGCTTGGCCAAGGATGCTTGGGCAGCCAGCGCGTCGGAAGGGCTTTGTGCGCTGAAGGCGGACATGAAGTCGGCGCTGGTGTCCAGCATCGCGGACTTGATGGCAGCCATGTTCAGCTCGACCAGCTTTTCGAAGCCGCTCAAGGAAGTGGCAGCCAAGGCTTGCACTTCGGCAACGGTTGCTTTGTTGGCGGCCAAGATTTGTTCAACGTTTACTGTAGTCATGAGATTTCTCCAAAAGGGTTAAAGATCCATCTGCGCTACCAATCCGTTGATTTGGATTTATGTTGCAGTGCAGCATGAGTCGAATTTTAGGGCGGTTTTGGACAATTGCAAGTGGTTTTTGCTGCAATGCAACATTTTAGTTGTGTCGGTCTAAAGCTCGATTAAATTGTGGTTCTTCAGGAACACGAGCAGTTCGTTGCTGTTTGCAACCTCGAGCTTGTCAAATATCCTGGCCCTGTGTGTTTCTACCGTACGGTCTCCTAATTCATCGGACTGACTAGTTAGCAACTGAGCAATAGTCTTGCTGGATTTACCGCTGGCCACCAATGGTGCCAACTGTCGCTCTCGAGGAGTCAATTTTTCCCACCGCGCCAATCCGTGGTGCCGTTCGCGCCGCGCGGAGGCGATGGTGGCGGCTCGATCTTTCGCCTGCTGAATGGTGTGCAACAGCTGTGCGTCAGTACATGGCTTTTCCAGCCAACTGATTGCCCCGTCCTGCATGGCGCGCACGGCAACGGGAATATCCCCATGGCCGGACAAAAACACGACCACCAGTGGACTCTTGCGGTCCTGCAAAGCCTGAAATACGTCCAGCCCGCTCATGCCGTCCATACGGAAATCGAGGATCGCTATGCCACTCCCATCCAAACTTGCGTTCTTCAGGAAAGCCTCGCCGGAATCAAATGTTTTGACGGAACAATCCGTCAATCTCGACAGTAAAAGACTGCCCAACGAGCGCCGCACCGCTTCATCGTCGTCCACGATGTAAAGATTCAAGTTATTAGGATTCATGTTGGAACAGCCAGGTAAACCGTAAACACCGCACCACCATTGGCGCCATTTTCGAACACTAAGCGACCTCGGTGTGCCTCGACCGTTGTACGACAAATATTCAAACCCAGTCCCAAACCTTCAGGCTTGGTTGTAAAAAATGGTTCAAACAAATTCGCAGCCACTTCGGGCGATATGCCGGGGCCATTGTCTGACACCCGGATGTAAATCATGCCTTCATGCAGACCGGTGCCGATACGAACTACCTTGTCGGCCGGGAACTTGTCCTGCATCGCCTGTAGCGCATTGAAAACGAGATTGAGCACCACCTGCTCCAGCAAAATTTTGTCTGCCTTGATGGTCGGCAGTCCTTCCGTCAGTTGCGTAACAATTCGCCCCTTTTGCTGCCTTATTTCAGGTCGCAAAAGTGCCAGCATATTAGTCACCAGTTCATTCACCACGCAGTCTGCAAAGCCTGGTGTGTGTTGCTTCACAAAGCCGCGAGTTCTACTAACAATTTCTGCTGCCCGCTGAGTTTGAGAACTGATCTCATGCAATGTTTCGCGCAGCAATTCGATGTGTCCGCGCTCCGCGTATGCATCAGCAGCCCCCGAATAGCTCACCAAGGCCATCAATGGCTGGCTCAATTCATGGGCGAGCGTGGACGCCATTTCACCCATGCTGGCAAGGCGGCTGCTTCGTTGCATTTTGGCAATATGCACACGCGCCTGCTCCTCTGCCGCCTTTTGCGCGGTGATATCGACCACCGAGCTCATCCAGCCACTGTGATTTCCTGAGCCATCAATGAGCGGTGCGGTGTACACCATGGTGTACACGTCGCTCCCGTTTTGGTGGCGGATGCGAGATTCAAAACCGGTCAGTTCTGCACGGCCAGTAAGAGCCGCCTCGTTCTCGAGCCAGTGCTTTTCCATATTGTCGGGATGCCAATAGGGATAGGGAGGGAGACGACCGATCAACTCGCCCGGCCCATAGCCGGTAATGTCGGAGAACGCCGGATTGATATATATGATGCGGCCGTCCAGATCACGGGCCCGCATGCCCACCAGTAAAGAATCTCCCATCGCCTTTCTGAAAGCATGCGCCTCCTGCAATTCAGCGGTTCTTTCATTCACCCGGACTTCAAGCCGTTTACGTAGCGAGCGTTGCTGCCGGATGGCCCTCTCCCTCTGAATCCAGTACAGGGCTGCCGACGTGATCGCCAGCAGGAACAGCAATGTCGTTGCCCAGGCGCCCCAACGAGCGTGCTTGACGGGCGCCGTGTCAGACAGCACGGTCAATGTCCAACCAAAGTCCGTCAGCGGTTCAGACAAGGTCAAGTACTCGTGAGGGACTTCTTCAAACGCTCCGGTAGAAACAAACCCGGGTTCACCAGAGTTGTGTTGAATTTCCCATGGCATATGTGGAAACACCGCATTGCTGCCGTACTGCACATGGTCAAGAATCCATGACAACTCCGTGGGGCTTAGCGTGCGCGTGGCCTTGTACGTCCAGGAAAACAAAGAGCTCAAGAAGATGATGCCGCGTTCGTCGGTGAGAAGCACTGGCGTTTCCGTCTTGCGCCATGACTCTTCCACTTCCTGCAGGCCTACCTTGATGGCGACCACCCCCACTGGCTTGCCCGCAACCCTCACAGGCGTCGACATAAATAGCCCCGGCTCGCCGGTGGTTGCCCCAATGGCATAAAAGAAGCCATTGGCGCCGGCAATCGCGTCTTTGAAATAAGGGCGGAAGTCGTAATTTTGCCCAACGAAACTGGTGCGAGAGTTCCAGTTACTGGCAGCCAGTGTCAGGCCGTTCTCATCAAGAACATAGAGCGCATCTGCTCCAACGCGACGGCTGACTTCTTGCAGATACAGATCAACGCGCTGCACGCGCTCCGCAGTGGGGTGCTGCAGCAACGCCTGGACGTCTGAGTGCTGGGCGGCGGTGTAGGGAATGTTGGTGTACTGGCCAATCTTTCCGCGCAACGCCAGCACCTGCAGGTCCAGAATTCGATGGATGGAATCTGTCTGGCGGGCGGTCTCCCTTCGGGCTGCCCACTCCCCCGCTGTGATGGTGACAATCACAGCAAGAATGAGTAGAGCCCCCTGGATTGCCCTCTTGTGCCATTTTTTCGCGGATGGCACATCCACTTCATCGGACTGCAGCGCTGTCATTGATTCGAACCTCTCCCCTTAGCTGAGCATAACGGACAGCAAACTTCGCGGTTATGCAGCGCAAGCTCAACGTCGCGCGGTGCTGCGGGACGCTTCTGCCTTGCCCGCAAAGCGAGCGATTCCAAGCGTATCTGTGGGATTCTTGATTTCGCGCCAGACACCGTTGAACCGCCCCTCTTGCAGATCATCCATATGGCTGACAAGGCAGTGCTGCAATGCCGCGACGCGCTTCCCGGCCACGCCGGTAGGCTTGAAGGGACGTGTCAGCAACAAATTGGGGGCGCTCAAGAAATTGAAGTTGTACGCCTCGAGGTTCTTGTAAGTACGTCGGGTAACAACGTAGGGGGGCTGCGCGGGTAGGTCGTATTCCACAAGGGTGAGTCCACTGCCAATCTGGTGCC
>CANBYM010000289.1 GCA_947373605.1 Comamonadaceae bacterium | reverse complement strand
TGGCCAAAGCGGAAGAGTTGCTGCGTGTAAAGCTCGGTAGCAAAGCCGGTAAAGCGGCAGCACGTGTGACTGCTGAAGGTGTGGTTGTGAGTTTTATCCAGGATGGTGTGGGCTCTTTGCTTGAAGTCAATTGTGAAACCGACTTTGTTACCAAGAACGATAGCTTTCTGGCGTTGGCCAATGCTGCTGCCAAATTGATCGTTACCCAAAACCCTGTGGATTTGGCTGCGTTGTCGGCTGCATCGTATAGCCAGGATGGTTTTGGCCCTACGCTGGAAGACGTCCGCAAGGGTCTGATCGGTAAGATCGGCGAGAACATGTCCTTCCGTCGTTTCAAGCGTTTTGCCTCCGGTGCCAAGTTGGCTTCCTACTTGCACGGCACACGCATCGGCGTTGTGGTGGAGTTTGAAGGTGATGACGTTGCGGCAAAGGACGTTGCTATGCACGTAGCGGCCATGAAGCCTGTGGCACTTTCCAGTGCGGATGTGCCTGCTGAACTGGTTGAACGTGAGCGCTCTGTGGCTGCGGCCAAAGCAGCTGAAGACGCGGCGGTTGCGACGGCAGCCGGCAAGCCTGTCCAGTCGGCGGAGATCGTTGCCAAGCGCATTGACGGTGGTGTGCAGAAGTACCTCAAAGAAGTGTCCTTGTTCAATCAAGTGTTCGTCAAGAACGACAAACAGACGGTGGAACAGATGCTTAAGTCCGTGAACACGACAGTTAAGGGCTTTACGCTGTATGTTGTCGGCGAAGGCATCGAGAAAAAGGTTGATGACTTTGCTGCTGAAGTTGCGGCGCAAGTGGCTGCAGCCAAACAGACTGCCTAAAACGGCGACTTGCTTTTGACTCGCTACCATTGCAAAAAGCCACATCATCCGAAATAAGGTAAATCCAGATGCAGAAACAAAAGTCAGCCTACAAACGGATCCTGCTCAAACTTTCGGGTGAGGCTTTAATGGGAGATGACCAGTTCGGTATCAACCGTGACACGATTGTGCGCATGGTGGATGAAGTGGCTGAAGTTACCCGCTTGGGTGTCGAGGTGGCAGTGGTGATTGGTGGGGGTAACATTTTCCGTGGCGTTGCGGGTGGCTCAGTCGGAATGGATCGTGCTACTGCGGATTACATGGGGATGTTGGCCACGGTGATGAATGCACTTGCCCTAGGCGATACCATGAACAAGGCGGGGTTAACTGCCCGCGTCATGTCGGCAATCGGGATCGAGCAGGTGGTGGAGCCTTATGTCAGGCCCAAGGCCTTGCAGTATTTGGAAGAAGGCAAGGTTGTCATATTCGCCGCTGGAACGGGTAACCCGTTTTTCACAACCGATACCGCTGCTGCACTACGTGGTGCTGAAATCGGCGCAGAAATCGTATTGAAGGCGACCAAAGTGGATGGCGTGTACAGCGCTGATCCCAAAAAAGATCCAGCTGCACAGCGCTATGCGAGCCTGACCTTTGACGAGGCGATGTCGCGTAATCTGGGAATCATGGATGCGGCCGCATTTGCGTTGTGCCGCGACCAGAAGTTGCCGATTAAGGTTTTTTCGATTTTTAAGCACGGCGCACTCAAGCGCGTGGTGATGGGCGAAGACGAAGGTACGCTCGTACACGTGTGACATTGCATGGAGAGAAAAAATGACGCTGGATGAAGTTAAAAATAATCTGGATGTAAAGATGGAGCAATCCATCGCTGCATTCAAAAGCAGCCTGACCAAAATTCGCACCGGACGGGCAAACCCTGCGCTGCTCGATACCGTTCAGGTAGATTACTATGGCTCCATGTTGCCTATCAGCCAGGTCGCCAATTTGTCCCTTATCGACGGTCGCACCATTGGCATCCAGCCCTGGGAAAAGGGAATGGGTGCAAAAATTGAAAAGGCAATTCGCGAAAGCGACTTGGGTCTTAATCCGTCGAGCATGGGTGATCTGATTCGTGTTCCGATGCCAGCTATGACAGAAGAGCGCCGCAAAGAGCTCACCAAGGTGGTACGTGGCGAAGGCGAGAGCGCGAAAATTGCAATCCGCAATGTGCGTCGCGATGCCAATGAATCTGTGAAGAAGCTTGTAAAAGACAAGCTTGCCTCAGAAGACGATCAAAAACGATCTGAGGCCGAAATCCAAAAAGTGACGGACCGACACATTGCTGAAGTGGATAAGCTGGTCACAGCCAAAGAGCATGACATCATGGCGGTCTGATTGAGCGCAGCTCAACAGCTTACAGGCGTATGGTTTCACCCTTAGTCGTACCACGGCACGTTGCCATAGTGATGGATGGCAACGGTCGTTGGGCGTCGAAGCGGTTTCTTCCAAGGATAGCGGGCCATCGACAAGGATTGGAGGCGTTGCGGCGCGTCGTCTTTGCATGCACTGCGCGTGGTATCGGCGTGCTGACCGTGTTTGCCTTTTCGTCAGAAAACTGGAAGCGACCCCCGGAAGAGGTTTCAGGGCTAATGAACTTGTTGGCCTTTGCGTTGGCCAAAGAAGTACCGGTGCTGCACAAAGAAGGTGTTCGGCTACGTATTGTGGGTGCAAAGCAGCACCTTTCCGAACGTGTTCGCGACAGTCTTGCGCAGGCGGAAAATAGTACTGCTGCTAACAGCCGTCTGCTGCTAAATGTGTGTTTTAACTATGGTGGTCGCTGGGATGTGGTTCAGGCCGCCCAGACCTTGACCAAAGGCGGTCAAGAGATTACGGAAGAAAGTCTTTCACGCAACCTTTCGACTGCGCATTGTGCCGATCCAGATCTGTTGATCCGCACAGGTGGCGAGATGCGGCTCAGCAATTTTTTACTATGGCAGGCAGCCTACAGTGAATTATTTTTTTCCGATGTTTTGTGGCCTGATTTTGATGACACTGCGCTGGATGCCGCATTGGACGCCTACGCATCCAGAGAACGTCGATTTGGAATGACGTCAGAGCAGTTGCCTGCCGCGTCGGATTCCGTCTCCTGAGAATGGTGCTTTTATGCTGAAGCAACGTGTAATTACTGCCGTATTGCTTCTCGCTGTGTTAATTCCCTCCGTGCTTAGTTCGTCAGCGTATCCATTTGGGGCAGTTAGTATTGTGTTGATTGCGTGTGCGGCTTGGGAGTGGTCCAAACTTAATGGTTTTGGTGGTGCTGCGGCGGTATTTTTTGGGTTGGTATGTGCAGCGGGTTGTATTGCGATTTGGGTCGGCGGTTTTTTGACCGCGAACCTTTCCGCCGTTTGGATTGTTTCAGGTGCCCTCTGGGTTCTTGCAGGTGCATGGCTCTTGCATTTCGGCGCCTCGCGCTGGCAAAGATTGCCACGCTATTTCAGGCTCGCAGGTGGAATAGCGGTACTGATAGTCGCCTGGTTGGCGGTGATGCAACTGCGTTCCATGGGGATCTATTTTTTGCTTTCGGTTTTGTCCTTGGTATGGGTGGCAGATATTTCAGCCTACTTTGCCGGAAGAGCCTTGGGGGGTACTTGGATTACACGCAAATTAGCGCCGTCGATCAGCCCGGGTAAAACTTGGGAAGGTGCGTTGGGCGGAGCGCTTGGGGCGCTGCTAATGGCATTAGCATGGGTGCTCTGGGATAAAAGACTTGCGTCAACTTCACCCGGCATTTACACGGCGTTTGCGTCCCGCGGTTACATTTTCCTTATCGTGTCCACTTTGTTTCTGACCGCGATGAGCATTGTCGGAGATTTGGTGGAATCGCTATTCAAACGTGCTGCTGGCGTTAAAGACAGCAGTGGACTTTTGCCGGGGCATGGAGGGGTATTGGATCGTATTGACGCTCTATTGCCAACCTTGCCGTTGGCGATGATGCTTGCAAGCTTGGGGGCGGTTTGAAACAAGTTCTGGTACTGGGCTCAACGGGCTCCATCGGCGTCAACACATTGGAAGTTAT
>CANBYM010000288.1 GCA_947373605.1 Comamonadaceae bacterium | reverse complement strand
ATCCGCACAGAATTGCCCGCAACCATCTCCCATCACGTGCCATTCGTAGGTGCGCCTGCTCGCGCCAACTTCGCTTGAGCGACAAATTGAATTATTCAACACCAACGAATGAAGAGATCTGAGGAAGATCCCATTTTCGATCAAAACTTTGTTTTGCGAATATCAAATTAAAAACCACAGGTAATAATAAAATGACGAACTCTGACACCTCATTCAGCGCAATCGAGCAAGTGTTTACAAATATTGACGGAGCCTATGCCCATAACACTTTGCGTGCATACAGAGCGGACATGACAGAATTTCATGCGTATTGCTGCCTGCAAGGCGTCAGTGCTTTTCCTGCACTGCCCAGCGTTGTGGCAAATTTCGTGCTGAAGGTGACCAGTGATGGAATTAAGAGCGCAACGATCCGTCGCAAAGTTAGCTCAATATCCGCGATTCATCGGTTGGGCGGTGAGGCGGACCCAACAAAATCTGCGGCAGTGGCGCTGTCCGTTCGAAAAATGCATCGCCAGCTTGGCAGGCATGCGGAACAAGCACGTGCAGTTAATTTGCCAGAACTGGAGCAATTTCTGAATGCCGCCGGTAATGACCTACGAGGGCATCGTGACCGCGCACTTCTTCTCCTGGGTTACGACACCTTGCGCCGCCGTTCTGAATTGGTCACGATTCAGTTGTTTCAGAGGTGGAACAGGTAAGGTAAAAGCGTGTTGCGTTCTCTTGAGAAGTAATTTACGCTCATTGTGACGTTGAATGACGTCCGGAGTGCTGAAACCATGTTGATGCATTGCTCATAGGGCCTTGGCCGACGTAGGCGCCGAGGTTCTGGTCTGGAACGCCCAGGCTAAATCAAACCCCGCAAGAGGTTCACAGGACTTCAAGCGGCGGCGGTGCGATGATCGTGGATAAATATCGGACCAAAGAAAGACTCCCAGTTACGCTTCGCTCCAGCGGGACTGAGTTCGAGGAAGTCAGGATTGAGAATGAGCCAGCAATACCAATTGCAAAAACCGGGGTAGCGCCGTCCAGCTGCGAGAAGTCGAGTGCAACTTAAACTGCCATCAAGTCTGTCCTGACTCTGGGGTCCACTTCAATTTTTCTGGACCCTTTGAGATTGGGAATAAAGCGACGTTGACCCTATTCGAAAGTCATGGATGAGCTGGCCAGGATTGACTGACCATTTGCACCGTGTTCAGCAGCAGGTGCACCAATACTGCCATATCCTCATGAAATTCGGCATCACCGCACGATAGCGGTCTTTAGGATTTTGGTCCGACAAGACTCCCAACATGTATTGACAACAGATACACGTTTGGCAATAATGCGTGTATCTGTTGTCTATACGCCAAGGAGGATGCCTATGCGAGACGCCGCCATCAATCTGCGGGCCCTGCCTGAACAGCGTGACTTGATCGATCACGCTGCCAACCTGCTTGGCAAGAACCGGTCGGACTTCATGCTTGAAGCAGCCTGCGATCGCGCTCAAGCTGTGGTCTTGGACCAGGTCTTTTTCAGTTTGGATGCGGACAAGTTCAACCAGTTCACAGCTTTGCTCGATGCACCACTTAGCCCGAATGTCGGACTTGAACGACTCATGGCAGTCAAGGCGCCTTGGGACACTGGCGCGGCATGAGTTTGCAACTGAAGGCACCGCAACCACTTGCCGCAATCCACGCATTAAACGAGTTCACTTGTGGGGAAGCCAGCCTCGATGACTGGCTCAGGCGTCGGGCACTAACGAATCATTTGAGTGGCGCAAGTCGCACCTTTGTTGTCACCGACCAGGATGATCGTGTCTATGGTTACTACGCGATGGCCGCCGGTGCGGTTTCTCATCAATCGGCCACCAACAACGTGCGCCGGAACATGCCAGACCCCATTCCAGTGATGGTTCTTGCCAGGTTGGCGGTCGATCTCCGGGCTCAAGGCATCAAGCTTGGGGCCTCTTTGCTTCAGGATGCAGTGGGTCGCGCAATGAGCGTGGCACAAAACGCCGGAGTACGGGCGCTGCTCGTCCACGCCCTTCATGACCGTGCGAAGCAGTTCTACGAGCACTATGGCTTCCAGGAATCACCGCAGCATTCGATGATGCTGATGTTGCGCCTGAATACTTTGAAGGCCTGAGCGAATCTACAGCGATTGCGGGGCAGACAACACAGTTGATAAAGCGAAGGCTCTAGCATTTCTTGACCGCAGCGTCGCGATCCTGCAAGGCAATGGTGCCGTTCTCTATTAGGGACTTAAGATTGGAAAGAATCATCGGCCATCCACCTGATACCGCTGCGATTAGCTTGGATGGCTCGCGATCTATGGAGTGGGTGATAGTGAGCTTGACCGCGGATCCACTGGGTTCCAGATCCATAGCGCAAATCGAATTGCCCTCGGCCTTGAGCTCCGGATTGTCCTGATGCTGCCAGCGGATCAACAGATGTCGCGGGGGCTCCGATTCGATGATCTCGCCGGCATCACATACGCTGCCATCAGCGCGCACCATCTTCCACGGTGAACCGGCTACCCACTGGCTTTCGCAATGCATGCCGAACCAATACTGCTTCATGAAAGCCTCGTCAGTTAGTGCAATCCACAACTTCTCTGGAGTGGTGCGGATGTAGGTTACGTAGACAAAAGTTGATTTAGCCATTTGGTTTCTCCAGTCGTTGTTTCAAATCATCAAGCGCCTTGAGACGCGGCCTTTCAAATTTCGCAATCCAGCGCCCGTAGATGTCTTGTAGGGGAACTGGATTGAGAAAATGAAGCTTTTCACGGCCATGCCAAATGATGGCCACCAGATTGGCTGCCTCTAGCACCGCCAAATGTCGTGTAACGCCTTGGCGCGTCATATCGAGGTGTTCGCAAAGCTGATTCAGCGTGCGGCCGTCATGCGCATACAGCAAGTCCAGCAATGTGCGCCGACTGGGATCGGCCAGTGCCTTGAACAGCAGATCAGCATCAGTAGGGTCTTGGGCCATGAAATCCTAAAGGCAACTAATGTATTGCCTTTAGTATATGCAATAAATTAGTTGCCTGTCAAGACTAGTCAAGTGGCGTCCACCAACATGAATACCTTGGCGCTGCAGTTGCCTGCGCATCATGCGAGCTCCCATGAACGGGTGTCATATTGGGACGAAAATTCGTGGGAGAGGCTATTGCGGACGGTGATGTGGAAATTGGAATCCAGCAACTTAGTGAATTGAAACTGGAGCCAGGCATTACTGTGATTGGCCCGCTTCCAGATGATTTGCAAAATGCAAGTCTTGTTTCTGCCGCTGTGTCCGTCAAAGCGAACGAAATCAATGGTGCAAAGCAATTCGTGGCTTTTCTGAGTTCAACTTTTGCCAGAGATGCCATCAAGAGAAGTGGGCTTGACCTGCCTTAACGGAGGATTAGCCACTAATTTCGAACAGCCTTTATGTGGTGCGTTGATCGGTAATCGCCGCCCCCGTTCCTTGCTTCATGCAAACCGTTGAATCGAAATTTCTTAATTCAGCTTCTGGCTCGATCACAGAAATTCCTTAGCCACTTTGCTGACTGTCGGTCACTGAAACCTATGTCGACTTTGGAGAAGCCCAATTCGATCGGGCAATGTCAACAAGCAGCCCATTGCTGAGATTAAATTTCGGCTTTTGATGTCTGCATGGGTATTCCGGTCGACCGTGACCGCCCATTCCGGTTTATCGTGACCGGCGATTCTGGTGGATCGTGACCGCTCATTCCGGCCGATCGTGACCGGGCATTCTGGTTTATCGTGACCACCGATTCCGGTTTACCGTGACCGGCTGGTGGCGACCCTGATTGCCACCTTCACGACGCCTGCGTGGGAGCGGCCACAGGTCCATCCGAATCGGTAAGCAGCGTGAGGAGCTGCGCATATTTGTCCCAA
>CANBYM010000287.1 GCA_947373605.1 Comamonadaceae bacterium | reverse complement strand
CGCAGCATCTTCACGCTTAAAGTTCAAAAACAAAGCCGCATTCAGTGTGGAACCGGAGCGCGAGACACCAGGAACCAAGGCACCTACCTGCGCCAAACCGACCCATAGCGCATCCCTCAAGCGCATGCTTCCCATACCGCGTACGTGTTTGCATTTCCACTCTGAAATCGCCCACAGCACCGACATGAAAATTGATGCAAAGGCAATGACCTGCAAGCCTCGGAACTGCGAGTTGCAGGCATTCAATAGCGACGACAGAAACAGGCCTACTACGCCGATAGGAATCGTCGCCAGAAGGATGCCGGCGAACATGCGAAACGCCGGTGCCTGGTAATCGCTTTGCTCGACCGCACGCACCGTACCGCCAAGCAGTCCGCGAACGTCTTTAGCAAAGTAGGACAACACTGCGGCAAGTGCCGCCAGTTGCATAATCGCCGAGAAAGCGGAGCCCGGGTCTGTCCATCCCAGCAGGGCCGGCACAATCCGCATATGCGCCGTCGATGAAATCGGCAATAGCTCGGTTATGCCCTGCACCACTCCGAGCCCCCAATCTGCAGGTAGCTCAATGATGCAAAGCCGATATCAATCCCGTTCGTGCAAGCAGCGGTCAAAATCAAGTCCTATATTTGGCAGTTGAATCGTACTTTCAATTTCAGGGCTGTCGTTTCACCGCGCGGGCTTCATGTAAGCTTTACACAAAATCAGCATAGTGCTGTAAGTGTTGGCAGACACCTATGGGATGAATTAGTAGAGAGCAGGGAGCAGGATAAATGACCAACTATTGCCGCCCCATTGTTGGAAATATTTTAATCAATACTGAACACAGCATGATGGGGGAAAACTGACACTATGAATACACGCAACTGTCCCGAGTCCGATCCGGGACTTTCGGACTTTAAATTGCTGCCCACGCGCAGGGATTTATTTGCAATGGCGAATGTTGCGGGTATTTCCATGTTGGCTGACCCTGCATTTTCTCAGCCAACCTCTGATAGGCGTCGTGCCGGTGTCGCTAATTTTGCCGAAGGCAATGTCAAGGTTTCCGATGACCATAGCACTCGGGGACTGGCCGTGGGCACCGTCGTTCGCGAAGGTCAGACCATTGAAACCGCCGCCAACTCAGAAGTCCATGTGGTCTTTGATGACGGAGCCTTCCTTGCCGTACGGCCTTCAAGCCGAGTGCTGATCGATAAGGCAAAGATTACCGGCGGATTTGACGACAGTCTGTCACTGAAGCTTCTGACCGGTGCATTGCGATCGGTAACAGGATGGATAGGAAAGTTTGATAAAAAAAACTACCAGCTTTCAACCCCGACAGCGACGGTCGGAATACGGGGGACCGATCACGAATTGGCGATCATTGCGTCCGGCGATGAACGCAATGAGGAAATTCCCGGTATCCACAACTGGGTGCATGAGGGCGGCACCACACTGCATAGTGCAGGCGGTCAGATCGACATCGAGCCGGGTCATGCGGCCTGGGCCCCGCATACTGGCGGGGCTCCACGTGCCCATATTGCGATTCCCCGCTTCCTGCAGCTAAGGCGCACCCGGCATGAAGAGAAGATAGAAGCCCACGCAAGGCACGTTAACGAGATTATCGAGATGCGGATGAAAAAGCGCGGCATGCTCAAAGAAGGTGAGCGCCTCGGCGACGCGCAGCGCCGGCATCAGGAATTAAGGGCCTCAGGCAATCTCGAGGCCGGGCCCTTCAAGCGTTTGCGCCCTGAAAATGAGCGGCCATTGCATCGCCGCAAGAAGTGGAGCGAGTAGAGTTATCCGGGAACGGCGGCGCAAAATCACTTTATCCGTGTGCCAGCATTTCCCGTACCGCAGTGAGTTGCCGTCGGGACACAAACACCGGTTCGTCCACCCCGTCAAGCCGCAAGGCCCAGCCGTCGCCCTCTTCCGCGTCATGGTGCTTTTGCAAGGTACGCGCTGCGCGTTTCGCTACCAGAGCATTGCGGTGCACGCGCATAAAGCGCTCGCCGTATTTCTCTTCAAGTTCCCCCAAAGAGCCATCCAGAATGTAATTGCGCCGGGCCGTTCGCACGGTGATGTACTTGAGCTCGGCCTTGAAATACACCACTTCGGATAGCAGCACCCGCTCGGTACGATTGCGGTCCTGGATGAGCAACACTTCTTGCGCCTCCGGCTCCTCTGGGCCCGTGCCGCGTGACAGCAAAAAGCGCTGCGCCTTCTGAAGCGCCACCTGCAGGCGCTCCAATCGCACGGGCTTGGTGAGGTAGTCCACCGCTTCCAGCTCAAATGCCTGCACCGCGTGTTCGGCATGCGCCGTCACAAAAATCAGCGCCGGCGGGCTGGGCAATGACGCGATACTGCGCGCCAGCGTCAGCCCGTCGGTACCTGGCATGTGAATGTCCAGCAACAACACATCAAACCGGTGGTGCTGCATGACCTGCATGGCCTGCACCGCATTGCCCGCCTGCGCTGCGGTCACTGCGCGGGGTTGTGTGCAGTCCGCCAGCAGTGTTTGCAGACGGCTGCGGGCCAAAGGCTCGTCGTCCACCACCAGCGCCTGCAATGGTGCCAATCCGCTGTCCAATGCTGTCATACCGGAACCTCCAGCCGCACCTGATACACGCCATCCCTCAGTCCGTAGCGGAATTGCCCCTGCACATCGTGCAACAGCGCCAAGCGCTCACGCACATTTTTCAACGCCACACCGGCACCCTGGCGCCCCTGCCCGGCAGGAACGGTGTTAGTGACTTTGATGACCACCACCGTACCTTTGCGATGGGTGGATATCTGCACTTCAGCGCCAACGGCGCTGGGCTCCACCCCGTGGATCACCGCGTTTTCTACCAAAGGTTGCAGGATCAGGGGCGGCAGCTTGGCGCTACCTGCCGCTGGGTCCAGACGCCACTGCACCTTGAGCCGATCGCCGAAACGCACTTGTTCGATAGCAAGGTAACGCTGCGCCAACGCAATTTCATCGGCCAAAGTAACTGCACCACCCTGATCCGCCAAGGCATGGCGGAATAAATCGCTTAAGTCTTCCAGCAAGGCTTCGGCACGGGCGGGTTCAGCGCGCACCAGTGCAATGGCGCTATTGAGGGTGTTGAATAAAAAGTGGGGTCGTATGCGCGACTGCAATTCGTTCAGGCGGGCCGCCGTATCGGCCGGAGTGCGCCCCTTTGCGCGCAGCACCAGACTGCCCACCAGCACGCCCGACAGCAGCGCCCCCGATACCGCACAGGCCAACCACGGCAGGCGCTCGGCAAATCCGGAAAGTGCTAGCACCCCGCAGCCGACCAAACCACATGCAGCACCAAGCAAAACTGCCAACGCATATTGCACCGGCGGCACCAGCCTCACCAGCCCGCGCTTGGCCAGGCAAGCCAGCAACAACCAGCTCAAGGTAGCGGGCAAAGCGGCCCCGGTAGCCAAGGACGCGCGAACGGCCCATTCGGTAAAACCCACCGCCCCAAACATGGCAACCACCCCGACGGCCGCCTCCACGAACAGTACAGCACGAAGCACCACGCCCATTTGACAGGCGTCAAACACTGCGACCGGCAAAACATCCGCCGCAGCCGGTTGCGAACCCAACTCCTGGAACGCCGATAATATTTGGGTGTCTTTCATGTTCTACAGATTCTGACGCCTTTCCAGCCCTTTTGCGCTTCCTGCTATTTCAAAACTGCCCGATGTCCAACACCACCCCCGAAAACCAATTCGACAAAAAATCACAGGCTTGGTCCGCGCTGTTCTCCGAGCCCATGAGCGATCTAGTCAAGCGCTACACCTCCAGCGTGTTTTTTGACAAGCGCATGTGGCAGGCCGACATCACAGGCAGCCTGGCCCACGCCGACATGCTGGCCGCCCAAGGCATCATCAATTCCGCGGACCATGAAGCCATCAA
>CANBYM010000286.1 GCA_947373605.1 Comamonadaceae bacterium | reverse complement strand
ATACGCACAAGATGCGCATCCGGGTTTGCGCCGCGCCCGCAGCACCTCGCGGGTGGCCGAACTGGTCGAGCAAATTGCCCATGCCAAAGGTGCAGACGCCATTGAGGGCACGCTCGGCATCGCCCACACTCGCTGGGCCACACATGGCGCGCCGGCGGTGCACAACGCGCACCCGCACTTCAGCCACGGCACCGGGGCTGACGCAACCGCCAAGGCGGGTCGCGTGGCGCTGGTACACAACGGCATCATTGAAAACCACGATGAGTTGCGCGCTGCGCTCAAGGCAAAAGGCTACGTGTTCAACAGCCAGACCGATACCGAAGTCATTGCCCACTTGGTGGACAGCGTGTACGACGGCGATTTGTTTGAAGCAGTGAAGGCCGCGACTGCACAACTACATGGTGCCTACGCCATTGCGGTGTTTTGCAAAGACGAGCCGCATCGCCTCATCGGTGCACGTGCCGGTTCGCCATTGATTCTTGGCGTGGGTAAAGAGGGCAGCGAACACTTTCTGGCCAGCGACGCGATGGCCTTAGCCGGGGTAACCGACCAGATCGTGTATCTGGAAGAGGGCGACCTGGTTGACATTCAATTGGGCAAGTACTGGCTGTTTGACAAAGCCTACAAGGCGCTCACGCTTGCCCAACGCCCGGTCAAGACGGTGCACGCCCACAGCGGCGCAGTCGAGTTGGGCCCGTACCGCCACTACATGCAAAAAGAAATTTTTGAACAGCCCCGCGCCATTGCCGATACGCTCGAAGGCGTGGAAGGCATCGTTCCAGAGTTGTTTGATTTGCAGATGAACCACATGCCCGGCGCCAACGCTGCACGCGTTTTTGCGCAAGTGGATTCAGTATTGATATTGGCGTGTGGTACCAGCTACTACAGCGGCTGCACTGCTAAATATTGGATTGAAAGCATTGCCAAAGTTCCCTGCCAGGTGGAAGTTGCCAGCGAATACCGCTACCGCGATTCGGTGCCCAACCCCAACACGCTCGTCGTCACCATAACCCAAAGCGGCGAGACGGCCGACACGCTGGCTGCTTTGCGCCACGCGCAATCGCTCGGCATGCACAACACGCTGACCATTTGCAACGTGGCAACCAGCGCCATGGTGCGCGAGTGCAGCTTGGCATATGTCACACGCGCCGGTGTGGAAATTGGTGTGGCATCTACCAAGGCCTTCACGACCCAATTGGCGGGCCTGTTTTTGTTAACGCTTTGCCTGGCACAAGCTAAGGGCCGCCTGAGTGATGCCGAAGAAGCGCGGCACATCAAAGCGATGCGCCATCTGCCTTCAGCACTGCAAGCTGTGTTGGCTCTTGAGCCGCAACTCATTGCCTGGGCCGAAGACTTTGCCAAAAAGGAAAATGCCTTGTTCTTGGGGCGCGGCATGCATTACCCGATAGCACTGGAAGGCGCGCTCAAGCTTAAAGAGATCAGTTACATCCATGCCGAGGCCTATCCTGCTGGAGAACTCAAGCACGGCCCGCTGGCGTTGGTGACCAGTGACATGCCGGTAGTCACCGTTGCGCCGAACGACGCGTTGCTGGAAAAACTCAAAAGCAATTTGCACGAAGTGCGCGCCCGGGGCGGTGTGCTGTATGTGTTGGCCGATGCGGACACCCGCATCGACAGCGGTGAAGGCCTACACGTTATTCGCATGCCCGAACACTATGGTGAACTGTCACCCATCCTGCATGTCGTGCCCTTGCAATTGCTGGCTTATCACACGGCTTGTGCGCGCGGTACCGATGTGGACAAACCGCGAAACCTTGCTAAAAGCGTGACCGTGGAGTAGTTTCGTTAGTGGGGGAGGTTGATTATTCCGTACAAATAAAGTCGTAAACAGGTCATTAAAGTCGTAAACACGCCTCTAGGATTCATGCGGGTTTGTGGGGTGTTGGATTTAAATGACGATTTTTTAAAGTCGTAAACACGAACACTTTGAACCCTACTGAAAAGGGTTAACAGCACCTACCATGACCTAACATGCTGTCGGTTGAGAATGGTAGCTTTCTAGAGCATGAAAATTGGACGCTGACACAGCCAGAAATCTGTCCACCGCCATCCACTCAAAAGTGCCCAGAAAATAAGTCGTCGGGCCACCCCGCCAGATGTGCTTCATCCAGCAGTTGATAAGTGGCCGTCCTGTGGCCGGCCTACTCGCACTGACTAACATCAAACGGTCACATGGTTATGCCCTGTAGTAAGCTGATCTCAATCTGGCTATGACGCTGGGCGAGGCAGAAGTGCACGCCAGGGCTGCGTTCCTGCCCGAGAAGCGAACAGAATTGGTAGACAGTTGTTCGGACACCCATCAGGGAAAGCGATAAGAAGCGACTGGGAGCCAAAGCCGAGGGCATCCTTGTACAGGCCAGAACCAAGGCGTACGCAAAGAGCTTTGGCTCGGTCGCGCTCGTCCTCATTCTTCCAGATGCCTGTATGGTCATTTCTAAATGCACGTACTTCATTCCCAAGTTCCACGCCCAGGCTAACCTCAATGCGAAGCGTGCTGAACCTGGAAGCGAGCTTTGAAATTCGCTCCTGAGCCTCGGTGGTTGCAAAAAGCAATACCACAACGACCGGCATACCAGTGATCTGGAGCTGGGCCGAGATAGGCTCAAGGAATGCTTCAAGCCCGTCAGCGATCGTTTTTCCAGTGCCCGCAAAATCGTCAACGATCACCAGTGCACTATGGCTAGTTGACTCAACTTCGAGTTTGCGGCCAACCTTAGATGGCTCGATCACACAATCCAGTAGGATTCCAGCCTCCTTTGCGTATGCCCTGGCGTAGGTGGCGCCACTCTTTGCCGGGCCGTCGACGTACGTAACAAGCAAGTCCCTACGTTTCTCAACTTTGTTCTCCCGCTTTAATGGTGGCGTAACTCTTGCCACTGCACTGTGGGCTTGTCGAAGCAAGTCGGAGATCTCCGTGGGAGTTACAAATTTTAGACTCTTCAGTATCGTAAAAAGGTACCGCTGGTCCTGTGCATTTGGAACTTGATCGAGCCAAGCGCGAACGGCTTCAGCGGTGACTTCTCTAGCGCGATAGAGCGGCCAATTGCTGACCAGCTCAATGAGCTCGCCAGATTTTACGTAAGCGATTTCATTTGCCTTTGCTAGTTGACCGGCGATCTCATCGGCTAGGGTGCTAGCGATTAGCTTCGTGACCCCAACGTCAGTAATCCACATCTGGAAAAGCGGCAGACTGGTCGCAAGTTGCCCCGAGACTTCCCGAAGTACGTCGCGCCGGAGAAAGTCATCCACCACGGGACCTGCGGAACTCGCATCTAGAGCGAGGCCGCTCAATGAAGTATGCAATGACTCCCTTGTAACAGACCCAAGCCGAGCAGCTCGACCAAAAGCCACTAGCACACGAAGCCGTCTTAGTTCAACCACCTCTGCTGCTTCGCGCTCTTCACTGATCCCGTCTTTCCAAAAGTGAGCGAATGCATTGGTATCAAGTTCCGATATTCGTTGAGAAAGGGCCCGCCGAACGTCGGACGCGATAACCTCGGTGTCCCGTTCTGCGACGGCTATTGCGAAGATTTTTGAGCAGACGAGCTTCGTATAGTAAGGATGACCGGCAGTACAAGTGAAAAGTTCATTTAGCGCACTTTCTTGCCAATTTAGCTGACCTCGTACTGGATCAGTGACCAGATTGACGTAGTCTTCCCACTCGTCGCTTCGCGAAAAATAGTCTAGGGGCTCACGGGAAAACTTGTTCAACTGGTCACCCTGGGCGCCAATGATGAAAGGCATCTTTTCACCGCCAACAAGCACAAACGCGAGGTTCCGCTTGGCGCTTAGCGTTCGCAAGTTCGCAAAGAACGCCTCTGCGAGCGGTCCGTGTCTGTACATCTCAGAATGAATCTCGTCGAATTCGTCGAGGATGAGGACGAATCGGTCGTT
>CANBYM010000285.1 GCA_947373605.1 Comamonadaceae bacterium | reverse complement strand
CGCGTCCTGACCTGCGTGCGTTGGTGGCATCGATAGAATCATTGGCATGACTTCTGAACCGGCTGCCCCTCGCGACGAACCTCTGAAAACTCCGGCATTGCAGGGCGATGCCCCTGCACGTACGGCAAGTAGCGGCAGATTGCTGCTATTGGTCGGACTGCTGGCGGTGGCGGGTCTGGCCGCAGGGGTGTTTGCGTGGCAAAGGCTCAACAATATTCAAGAGCAGCTGGCCCGCCAAAGCGCGGACGCCATCAGCGATGCTGCGCTGGCACGTGCGACGGCCAAACAGGCGCAGGATCTTGCGCTTGAAACTGCTGCCAAGCTGGCAGTGACCGAGGCCAAATTGGCCGAAGTGTCCTTGCAGCGCACCCAGTTGGAAGAGCTGATGCAAAGCCTGGCGCGCTCGAGGGATGAAAATTTGATGGTGGACATTGAATCCGCGTTGCGTCTGGCGCAGCAACAGGCACAACTCACCGGCAGTCTTGAGCCCTTGCTGGCAGCACTGCACAGCGCCGATGTGCGCGTGTCGCGGGCAGCGCAGCCCCGTCTGGCCCATGTACAGCGCGCTATTGCACGGGATACCGGACGCGTAAAGGCCACGGCGCTTGCCGACATGCCGGCTTTGCTGGCCAAGCTCGATGAGTTGGTGACACTGGCTGACGATATGCCCGTGGTCAACGCAATTGCCGCGGCCAAGCCGGCTGCTGAGTCTGTCAAACGGAAACCCGATGAGCCGGTGAGCACGTGGTGGGCGCGTTTAGGCCTGTCGGTACGTGACGAAATTAAGGGACTGGTACGTGTCAGCCACATCGAAGACCCGGATGCAGCCCTCCTGACGCCGGACCAGACATTTTTCGTGCGCGAAAATCTCAAGCTCAAATTGCTCAACGCGCGCCTGGGGCTTTTGTCACACCAGAACGACGCGGCACGCTCGGATCTGGCCAGCGCGGCGCAGTCTGCTGCCAAGTATTTCGATGGCACCTCGCGCAAAACCCAAACGGCCAACGCCCTGCTGATTCAAGTGCAGTCGCAAATGCGTTCGCTGGAAATTCCGCGTATCGATGAAACATTGACTGCGTTGTCCACCGCAGCCGCGGGACGATAGACATGCGAGCCGCAATCTGGCTGATGGGTTTGTTTGCAGTGGCTGTTGCTGCTGCCTTGTTTGCCGGCAGCAACCCCGGCACGGTGACTTTGTATTGGCCCCCGTACCGGGTCGACGTATCGCTCAATTTGGTGCTGCTGGTTTTGCTATTGAGTTTTATGGTTTTGCACCTGGCGCTGCGGGCCACGTCGGCCATGTTCAGTATCCCCGAACGTGCGCGCAGTTGGCGTTTGCAGCAGCGTGAGCGTGCAATTTATGCGTCCTTGCTCGAATCGTTGGCGCATCTGGTGGGTGGAAGGTTTATCCGGGCGCGCAAGTCGGCTGAGCAGGTCGTCATGCTGGAGGAATCCATGGCGCGTAGCGACGAGAGTCTGCCCCACGCCGGCCAGTTGCGGGCACTGTCGCATTTACTGGCGGCCGAGAGCGCGCATGCGTTGCAAGACCGCAACCTGCGAGATTCGCATTTGCAGTCGGCCTTGCAGCAAACCCAATTAAGAGATGCTGCAGACATTCGCGATGGTGTGCAAATGCGCGGAGCGCGCTGGGCGTTTGATGACCGCGACGCTGCCAAATCTTCCGAATGGCTGGAACAATTGTCGTCCGGTGCAGCCCGGCGCACGGTGGCTTTGCGTTTGCGTTTCAAGGCGGCCCGGCTGTCGGGCAATTCTTTGCAGGCACTGGAGCTGGCAAGGCTATTGACCAAGCACCGCGCATTTTCGGAATCCGCCGGTAAAAGCATTGCGCGCGGGTTGGCAATCGAATACATCAACACTTCGCACGATCCGGTGCAAATCCAAAATGCCTGGGAATCGCTGGACGACCAGGAACGCCGCATGCCCGATGTTGCTATGCAGGCTGCACAGCGTTTGCTGTCTTTGGGGGGCGATCCGTCGCTCTCCAGAGAATGGCTTCTGCCGGTGTGGGAAGAATTTGTGCAGCGTCCGGAATCTTTGAGTACTTCGCAGCGTGTGCGTCTGGTACGTATCCTCGAGTCAGGCTTTGGTGCGCAAGGTGAGGTGCCCGAGAACAAATGGCTGGCCCGGATAGAAGCGGCTCAAATGGCCAATCCGCGCGACGCGGTTTTGCAGTACCTTGCTGGCGTGGTGTGTGCGCGCCTTAGTTTGTGGGGCAAAGCGCAACAGCTACTGAGGCAGGCCTTGTCCATGCTGCAAGACTCCGCGCTCAAGCGGGATGCGTGGCGCGCGTTGGCTGTCATGGCTGAGCAGCGCCAGGACATGCAAGCCGCTACCCACGCCTACCAGCAGGCGCTTGCCGAAGCCGTCAAAGGCTGAAAATACTGCGTCCGGCAAGGGTCGAAGAGGGTGACGAAACGCTCGGTCCGCACTATTATGTTCAGATGGCAACCCTGACTGAACACCTTATCAAGCTTACCGATCACCGTGACCGTGACCTGTTGGAGCTCACCCTGTCCAAAGCCCTGATTGATCTGCTGCCCTTGCAACGGGTGCTGGTGGCCAAAGTAGTTAGCGAAGAGGGCGCCGACCGATGGCTGGAGGTGACCACCCTCGATGCGCGCGGTGGTGGAAAAGTGGTTGATCCGCTGCGCGTTGATTTTTCCGCTCTACCGCTGCTCAAAGATTTCAAGGATCGCCTGCGATGCATTGAAACGCGCCAGGCGGTCGAGGTGGCATGGGCGGGTGAGAACGGTCCGCGCATTAGCTATTTGCCGCTGTTCGACCCGTTGCGCAACACCGAGGACGGTGTTCTGGAAATTCATTCAGCGCAGGCGCTGGACGATATGCAGTTGCAGTTGGTAGGGCAGGTTCAGCACGTTTTTCGCAACATGTACAACCTGTTGGCCTACAGCGACCGCGATGGCTTGACTGGGCTTCTCAATCGCAAATCGCTGGACGATACTTTTTACAGCGCAGTTCTGGAAGAGATGGATGAGGGCCAAGGTGTGCCAAAGCCCTTGGAAGCCACCGTTGTGCCGGGGCAGGAGCGCAGGCACCGGGTGCCACCCAACTACTGGCTCGGTACCGTGACCGTTGACGCCTTTGGAGCCATCAGTGAAAAGAGTGGCCATTTAATTGCGGAAGAAGTCCTGCTTTTGGTGGCGCGGATTTTGAACAATACCTTTCGCACCTATGACCGCATCTACCGGCTGGGCGGCGAGCAGTTTGCGGTGTTGATGCATTGCCCTGAAGAGGCTTTGGTGCTGGCTGCATTTGAGCGCTTCCGCGCCAATATGGACAAGTTTAATTTTCCGCAGGTCGGTCATTCCACCGCCTGTGGTGGGTTTACCCGCGTGTCGCCGCAAGACTCTCCCAGCACGGCGCTGGAGCGTTCTGAACGTGCTGTTGAACATGGACGTCAGCTGGGCGGCAACAAAGTGTTCAGCTACGCGGAACTGGTGCGCAGTGGCGTATTTGAAGAACTCACCCATGAAGGTGCCGTCGATCTTTTTTAAGTACCCGGTTGAAATAAAAAGAAGGGGCTCTTGCGCTAGCCGTTCAGTTAACTTGTTGATAGATTACCAACACCTGTCAGTAGATAAATCCACTTTCAGAGTGATTGGTTAGTCTGTCAACACGTTTTCCAAACAACGCACCCTTAGATACGCCGCCCAGGGGTCTAGAGGTCCCAGGCTGAAATCCATTCTTCGTTTCCATTGAGTTTTCCTCTGATGGTCTGTCTGTACCAGACAAGGAAGCGGATTCGACTCTAAGTTGAAACCAGTTTTTGAAGTTTTCACCCCACAACCTGCGGTTCTTACCTAGAGCCCGAGCGACATTTTTCCATTGAACATCTGCCAGAGCCTTCGTGCTCTGCGTCCGGGTAGCTGACAGATGCGCAAAAACGAGTCGC
>CANBYM010000284.1 GCA_947373605.1 Comamonadaceae bacterium | reverse complement strand
GCCCAGCAGTGGTATCCACACATTCGCCGCGGATATTGATGTTGTACGGGTCGCTTCGTGAGCGGTCTTATAGCAAACTGCTGACCCTTGAAGCTGCGCGTCTGCTGGAGGCTATGGGTGCCGAAGTAAAAATTTTTGACCCGCTTGATTTGCCGCAACCCGACGCTGCACCGGATTCGCATCCCAAGGTGCAGGAGCTGCGCGCCTTAACGCGATGGTCCGAGGCAATGGTCTGGTGCTCGCCTGAGCGCCACGGTGCCATGACGGGCATTATGAAAAGCCAGATTGACTGGATCCCTCTGTCAGAAGGTGCGGTGCGCCCCACGCAAGGCAAGACACTGGCGGTGATGGAGGTGTGCGGCGGCTCGCAGTCCTTCAACGCTGTAAATCAAATGCGCGTCCTGGGACGCTGGATGCGCATGATCACGATTCCCAACCAAAGCTCGGTAGCCAAGGCCTTTCTGGAGTTTGAGGAAGACGGTCGCATGAAGCCCTCGGCCTATTACGACCGCGTTGTCGATGTGATGGAAGAACTCGTCAAGTTCACGCTGCTCACGCGCGATGTGTCGCCTTATCTGGTGGACCGCTATAGCGAGCGTAAAGAGAGCGCAGCGGAGCTGTCCAAGCGGGTCAATCAAAGGGCGCTTTGAGCAAGGGCGCTTTGAGCAAGGGCGATTTAAGCCGCCTATTTGACTTATCGCAGCTAAGCCTATTTTTGTTCGTGCATCATCGCTGTATGAAATCCATTCCCTCAAAACCATTGGTTTTTTTCTTGGCCGCAGGCCTTGTCGCTTCCTTGGCGCTGGCCAGCAGCACCACGCCGCATGAACATGAACATCAGCGTGACATGCAAAATGATTCAGACATCGGCGTTGCGGGCAAGTCGGGCAAGGTGAGCCGCACCATCGAAGTGGTGATGAATGACACCATGCGCTTTGCGCCCGATAAGCTCACCGTCAAAGCCGGAGAAACCGTCCGGTTTGTGGTGAAAAACGCCGGTCAGATCAAACACGAATTCAACATCGGAACGCCCGAATCACATAAGGCCCATGCCGAACAGATGCTCAAGCACGCCAACATGCAGCACGCCGAACCCAACGTGGCCAGCGTATTACCCGGCAAGTCTGGCGAGGTGATCTGGCAATTCACGCGCCCTGGCACCGTGATCTTTGCCTGCCTGCAACCTGGCCACCTAAGTGCGGGCATGAAAGGCAGTATTGAGGTCAGCGCCCGTTAAAAGGTTTCCCATTCATCGCCGGACGTTTTTGCGGTTGGCGCGGGTTTGGATAGTGCCACCTTCGGTGTTATCGCTGCCTTTGGGGGCAGTTGCGAAAGTGCTTTTGGCTTCTGGAGTGCGCTGTGCAATTGTTTAGTGGTGTTACGCAAGATCGGGGGAGCAGCCAGGGGCTTGGGCTTTTTTGTTGGCGCTTGATAGAAAGATTGCCCCGCGCCACCGCTCAATTTGAAAACCGCCACAGCCTGCACCAGATCCTGTGACTGGTTGCTCAGGCTGGAGGCTGCTGCTGCCATCTGTTCCACCAGCGCGGCGTTTTGCTGCGTTGCCTGGTCCATATGCGTTACCGCTTCCCCCACTTGTGCAACGCCTGCGGCCTGTTCGCTACTGGCCGCACTGATTTCACCCATGATGTCTGTGACGCGGCGGATGGAGCCGACCAGCTCGGTCATAGTCTCACCGGCCCTGTCCACTAGGATGGAGCCTTGCTCAACCCGCTCAACGCTGGCATTGATCAGTGACTTGATTTCTTTGGCAGCATCGGCCGAACGACCGGCAAGAGAGCGCACTTCTGAAGCTACCACTGCAAACCCGCGCCCCTGTTCGCCTGCGCGTGCGGCTTCCACTGCTGCGTTGAGGGCAAGAATATTGGTCTGAAAAGCAATACCGTCAATCACGCTGATGATGTCGGAAATCTTGCGTGAGCTCTCGTTAATGCCCTTCATGGTGACGACCACTTCACTCACCACAGCGCCGCCTTGCATCGCAACGGTGGATGCGCTCAGTGCCAGTTTGTTCGCCTGACCTGCGCTGTCAGCGTTGTGGCGCACCTGCGCGCCCAGCTGTTCCATGGAGGCGGCTGTTTCTTCCAATGCACTGGCCTGATTTTCGGTGCGTGCGGAGAGGTCCTGGTTGCCTTGGGCAATTTCGGCGCTGGACGCAGCCACATTTTCAGAACTGCTACGCACATTGGATACGACCTTGGTCAGGCTTTCGCGCATCTGCTCCATGGCGCGAATCAATTGCGCGACTTCGTCATTGCCGTGTGTCTGCAGAGATTGTGTGAGGTCGCCATGGGCAAAGTTCTGCGCCGCATTCACCGCCTCGGCAATAGGCTTTGTAATGCTCTTGGTTACTCGGTAACCCAGCACTATTGCCGCTGCGGCAGCGGCCAGCATGATGGTCAACATGGTGCCCCATGAGTTTGAATAGGTTTCTTTGGCTTGTTGGGTTGCGTGGTCCGCGCCTTTGGTATTGAACGCCAGCATGTCGTCGGTAGCCTTGTACAACTCCCTGAAGGCTTTGCGCGAGTCGCCGCGCAGGTATTTCATGGTGTCATCAAACTCCGCAGCACCTTTTTCTGAAAGCGCTAGGAGTTTCTCGTCGGTCACATAAAATGCCGTCAGGGCTTGCTGGTACTTGTTCCATGTGGCCTTCTCTTCGGCAGTACCCAGTAGCGCTTCAAATTTGGCACCCACCGCCTGAAGCTTTGGCTTGTTGGTAACGATCCGGTTGGCCTCACTTTTCTTTTCCTCCCCGTCCATGGCGTTGATGTGCTGCAATTCGCCCCGGCGCGTGTCGTTGAGCAAATCGCGTATTTCGCCCAAATACTTGATGCTGGCCAGCCAGTTGGAAGACATTTCTTCGGTGTTGGCGTTGATGCTGGCGAGTTGGCGCAAGCCGAAGCCGCCCACCGCCAGCGTGAGTGCAACCAGCAAGGCAAAACAAAAGCCCAGTTTGGTGCCGATCTTGATGTTGGATAAATTCAATTGGAACTCCCTAAACGTCTCAGCACACAGTTCTACTCCCCAATTGTGACAAGTAGCCTTAAGTTTCCTGTAAGCAATCTACGTGCCGATTGGCAGGGATCCCCAAATTAAGTCACTGTGAGCGGAACTTCTTCGGCCCACACCTGGAAGCGTTGCAAGGTATTGGGGCCGAAGGTATTGGCCAGTGCGACATCGCAGGCGTCGCGTCCGCGCGCCATCAAAATGCGGCCGATGCGCGGCGTGTTATTGCGGGCATCAAAGGTGTACCAGGCGTCGCCCAGATAGACCTCGAACCAACCCGCAAAGTCCATCGGTCCAGGGATCGGCGGGATGCGGATATCGCCTAGGTAGCCGGTGCAGTAGCGCGCAGGAATGTTGAGGCAGCGGCAAAATGCGATCGCCAGATGCGCGTAATCGCGGCACACGCCAACGCCCTCGTTGTACGCCTCCAGCGCGGTGCGGGTGCGGCGCGCATGGTGGTAGCCAAAGCTGATGTGGTCATGCACAAAATCACACACCGCCTGCACACGCGCCCATCCGGTGGGCCCGCGTCCGAACAGCTGCCACGCAATCTCTGAGAGCCGGTCGGTCTCGCAATAGCGGCTGCCCAACAGGTAAACCAGTACCGAGTCCGGCAACTGTTCCACCGGAACCTGCATGGCGTAAGGTGCAACCGCATCAGGCTGGCCGTTGTCGTTGATGACGGCGTCCGCCGATAGCGTCAGCCGCCCCTGCGGTGCCACGATGCGGCTACACCAGTTGCCAAACAGGTCGCGATAGGCCGCCACGGGAATGTGCGGCTGGGTATTGAGCAGATCCGGCCACGCCAAGTCTGCGGCGCGGGAATAGTGGACGCTAAGCGTTAGCAGCATCGGCGTTGCGACTGGGCACTCGACCTCCATCTCAAAGCCGACGCGAATTTGCAATGGTGTGTTCAATTGCTGCGCATTCAGTAGCGGTAACGGGC
>CANBYM010000283.1 GCA_947373605.1 Comamonadaceae bacterium | reverse complement strand
CAGCATCCCGACTCAACGCCTAATTTCTGCAAAATGCTTTCCATGAGGCACCATTGGGTGAGTGCACTCTGCAATAGATTTGCGCCGACAAATGCCGTGAATCCCAGCCACCGTTGATTTACAAAGAGCGGGCTTTGCGGGATTCCAAGTGCCAGTGAAATGAGGATGAGAGTGCCCGCTACGAGACGAACAATTTGCCAGGATTTCATGGTTATTTTCCTTAGGTAATGGGAATCAAATGGCGCGGTGGGTTACGTTTGCTCTGCAGTAACTGCGCCAAACTTAGTCCGGTAGGCGACGTAATACAGCGTTGGAATAATTACCAGCGTAAGCACCGTCGATACAGAAATTCCAAAAATCAGGGAGATGGCCAGTCCGTTGAAGATAGGGTCGTCCAGAATGAAGAGAGCACCCAGCATTGCTGCGAGTCCGGTCAGCATGATGGGCTGGGCACGCGTGATTGCCGAATGCACGATCGCTTGTTTAAACGGGATGCCTTCTTCAACTTGTAGATTGATGAAGTCAACCAGCAAAATGGAATTTCGAACAATAATTCCTGCCAAAGCAATCATTCCGATCATGCTTGTCGCGGTGTACTGTGCACCAAATAGTGCATGGCCAGGCATCACTCCAATGATGGTCAGCGGAATCGGCGCCATGATGATCAGCGGCGTCAAATAGGACCCAAATTGCGCCACCACCAGCAGGTAGATCAGAATCAATCCGACCGCGTATGCTGCGCCCATATCGCGGAAGGTTTCATAGGTGATCTGCCATTCTCCATCCCATTTGATGGCGTAATCACGCAGTCCATCTTCCGGCTGGCGAATGAAGTACTCCACCATAGGTCCCCCACCAGGAGTTTCAATTTTTGCGACTTCGCTGCGCATCTGAAACATTCCATACAACGGGCTATCCAACTTGCCAGCCATGTCGCCCACCACATAAGTAACAGGGAGCAAGTCTTTGTGATAGCGCGGTTGCTCGCGTAGCGTATCGCTGACCGTGATCAGGTCGCTGATTCGGACTTGTTTGCCTGATGCACCGCGCACGCTGAGTTGCAACAAAGCATCTAAATCGCCATGGCTTTCCTCGGGCAATTGCAAGATGACTGGCACTGCATACTTGCTGGCGTCGTGCATATAGGTGACGGCGTCGCCACTAAGTCCTGTGCGCAGGGAACTAACAATGGCTTGCTGCGACACACCAAGTATTGCGGCTTTGCGCCGGTCTACCAGCAAAACTTTTCGCAGCGCGTTGGAGATACCGCTGTCGTCCACGTCAACCACTCCCGGTGTTTTTTCAAACACAGCACGTACCGACTTTGCTACTGATTGGCGTCCTGATGTTTCCGGTCCGTAGATTTCGGCAACTAAGGGGGAAAGTACCGGTGGGCCCGGGGGTACTTCAACCACTTTGACATTGGCTCCGAAACTAGCGCCGATCTTTTGCAACGCAGGGCGAACCCGGGTTGCAATCACATGGCTTTGATCGCTGCGGTGGTGTTTATCCACCAGATTGACCTGTATGTCACCCACATCGCCACCAGCGCGCAAATAGTATTGGCGCACTAATCCGTTGAAGTTGATGGGTGCTGCGGTTCCAGCGTAAGTTTGGTAGTCGGTTACTTCCGGCACGGTAGACAGATATCCGCCCAGCTCCCGCAGGACGGCAGCAGTCTTTTCAACAGGTGTACCGGCTGGCATGTCGACGATGACTTGAAACTCTGATTTATTGTCAAACGGCAGCATCTTGAGCAGAACCAAGCCGGTTGCAGGTAGCGCTATAGAGATGGCAATGAGCGCCAGTACTCCTAATCCGAGAATGCCCCTATTTCGCTTTCCAAAGTTATCGTCTAGCAAGGGCTTGAAAACCCTTTCAAATAGAGGCGCGAGCTTTGCGCTCAGTCCATGCGCCGAAGCGCCAGCGCGCGTTTGTTCCGCGGGCAATGCTTTCATCCAGAGTCTGGCCAGCCAGGGCGTCACTACAAAAGCAATGATCAGTGATAAGACCATGCCCATGCTGGCATTGATCGGAATTGGGCTCATGTAGGGACCCATCAGCCCTGAAACGAATGCCATTGGCAAGAGAGCTGCAATTACGGTGAACGTCGCCAGGATCGTAGGGCCGCCCACTTCATCGACCGCGCGTGGGATAATTTCTGCGAGCGCTTTCCCGGGATGGAGTTGTTGATGACGGTGAATGTTCTCCACCACAACGATGGCATCGTCAACCAGGATGCCGATCGAAAATATGAGCGCAAAGAGTGAAACGCGGTTCAACGTAAAACCCCATGCCCAGGAGGCAAACAGGGTGACCATCAAGGTGAGAATGACCGCGGTACCCACGATGGCAGCTTCCCGGCGTCCTAAGGCCAGAAAAACGAGGGCCACCACGCATGACGTGGCGAATAGAAGTTTCTGAATTAGTTTTTGTGCTTTGTCGTTTGCCGTTTCTCCGTAGTTTCGGGTTTGGGCGATCTGTATGGACTCAGGGATGACTGTGTTGCGCAGCCCTTCGACTCGGTTCATCACTGCATTTGCCACATCGATCGCGTTTTCACCGGGCTTTTTGGTTACTGTCAAAGTGACTGCCGGGTATTCGCCTGCGCCGTCCTTCTGCGATTGCCCATGCCATACGTAGTGCGTGCTTGGAATCGGCCCGTCAAGCACCTCTGCGACGTCTTTTATAAATATTGGCTTACCGTTAACCACGCCAACAACAAGATCTGCCACTTCATGTGCTTCTTGCAGATATGGTCCTGCCTCAATCGCAATCGATTTGTTTCCCGTTAATAGTTCACCAACGGGCAAGCCTAAGTTGGTCGATTGGAGTACGTTGCGAAGGTCTTGAACGTTAATTCCACTTCCCGCCATTCTTGTGGGATCGAGTCGCACCATGACTGCCCGCCCCGGGCCGCCAATGGTCTGGACTTCCCGTGTGCCTTTGACGCGTTTGATTTCAACTTCTATGCTGTGGGCCACGCGCTCCAGTTCGCTTGGACCTTGCTCCGCGTTTTTGCTAAAAAGGGTCAGTGTGACGATGGGTACGTCATCGATTCCCTTGGGCTTGATGATAGGATCCAGTACCCCAAGACCACGAGGAAGCCAGTCTGCATTGGAGCGCAGCGTGTCGTGCAAGCGAACCAATGCTTCCGTGCGCGCTACGCCAACTTTGAACTGCACGGTCACGATAGCCATACCTGGGCGGGAAACCGACATTACATGCTCGGTACCCGCCATTTGCGACAGCACTTGCTCGGCTGGAATGGCGACCATTTGTTCCACATCGGACACGCTTGCCCCCGGAAATGGGATTAGCACATTTGCCATCGTGACATTGATCTGCGGTTCTTCTTCGCGCGGTGTCACCATCACGGCGAATACACCCAATAGCAATGCCATCAATGCAAGTAAAGGCGTGATTTGCGCGCTTTGGAACAACGCTGCAACTCGGCCTGATATGCCCATTTTTTGTAGCGCGGTCATATCAATGTGCCTTTGCTGCAGCTTGTGGATCAGCGGCTACCTTTTCGTTCTTTCCTACGCCGCTCAACACCTCTACGATATTTCCTTGCGCATGGCCCAAACGAATCTGACGCAACACTGGTTGCCCTTGCGCGTTGACCACATAGAGCCCTGTCATTTCACCCCGATGAACTACTGCAGTAGCCGGAACATACAAGCGCTCAGGCAAGGTGGATGGCGTTTTTGCATCTGCAGATATCCAAACGCGGGCAAACATGCCGGGTACTGCGCCCTTGAGACTCGCGGGTATCCCCAAGCGAATCTGTGAGGTGTGGGTGGTCGAATCCACCGCTGGAATCAATTGAACGGAATGCGGCGTCATCAATCCCTTGACGCTTGTGGAGCCGGGGATTTCAAACTGTATTGTCGAAGTATCAGCTTTAGTGCCAGGGGGAACAGAGGCTGTGATTCGAAGGTCCGCTGGGGCGTAAATGACCATCAACGCACGTC
>CANBYM010000282.1 GCA_947373605.1 Comamonadaceae bacterium | reverse complement strand
CCACTTGCTGCAGCCCGTTCAATAGCCGTGATGCGAACCTCATCGATACCGGCAAAACGGGAGCTGCTTTTGAGGGCATCAACGTCAATTTCCACGGAATGCCCTAAGGACTTCAAGCGTTGAACCCCACGCTTAAACGCTGCCTTGTCACGCACAGCCCCGGAGGGCGAATAAATGTAAATGTGTTTGGTCACGCCGACATTATGTATGGCTGAAATGCGAAAGTGCGGCCTGCGCAATGTGACGTCCATGTTCAGGTACAAAATGCCCCGCCTCTTCAAGCACCAAAGGCTCTGTGCACCCCCGAATTTGCTCTCGCAGAGTCAGCATAACGTCTAGGCCGAAAACAGGGTCAGCCTTACCAATTGCCATGAGCGTTTTACCATCCCAATGCGTGGACCAGAAATCGCGTGCGGCACGAGAAATCGAGGACTGCGGGTGGTCTGCTGACTGTGCAACCATTTCTGGAAATGCTCGTGTTGCGGCCCTATGCCCGGCATCGGGAAACGGAACCTCGTAGGCCGCACACTCCTTGGAGTTTAAATGGGGATTGCCTCTGCGAAATAGCCGTCCAATATCGAATTGGGGTGATTTCGCACACATTTCCCGCCAGGCTGATAAGCCTGCCGGCAATGGTGCGTCACCGGTCGCTAACAGAGTATTCATGACCAGTAGGCCCTTGTAGCGGTGCGTGGCCTCCATGGGCAAGGTGAGTCCGAGCAATCCCCCCCAATCCTGCGCCACCAAAATGATGTTGTGCAGGTACAAATGCTCAACCAGATCCAGTAGATAAGCGCGATGGAATTCAAAACTATGGGCACTTTCACGCTTGGGCTTGTCGCTTTTGCCGAAACCGATCAGATCGGGCACCACCATGCGATGGCCTGCGGCAGTCCAGACGGGAATCATCTTGCGATACAAGTAGCTCCAAGACGGATTGCCATGCAGACACAAAAATGTAAGTGGAGCGCTTTCGGGGCCAATGTCCAGGTAGTGCAAGCGCAGGCCATTAAGTCCTTTTAAATCATTAACGTAATGAGGTTCCCATGGATAATCAGACAAACCCACAAAGGCTTTTTCCGGAGTACGCAAAGCATCTTCCCGCAGCGGCCATGCGTCGGCACGGCGACGTTCGCGCAGCAGGATGAAGAAGCTGGACAGCTCCGCTGCGCACTCCGGAGCCAGGACACCTGCGGTAACTTCCGTGTGATGGTTGAGTTGAGGCAGTTTGAACAAGTCAACGACAGATCCGCAGGCTCCGGCCTTGGGGTCCGCAGCACCGTACACGATGCGACCCAACCTGGCATGCAGTAGGGCACCGGCACACATAGCACAGGGCTCCAATGTGACGTACAGCGTGCAGCCCTCTAAGCGGTAGTTGTCTACGGCGGCAGCGGCGGCACGAATTGCAACAATTTCCGCATGGCCAGTTGGGTCGGAGTGAGAAATGCATACGTTGTGACCCGTAGCAACAACCTGTCCGTCTTTCACGACAACAGCGCCCACGGGCACCTCACCGGCACGATGTGCAATTTGCGCCTGTTCCAGCGCCAAACGCATAAACCCTTCGTCAGCTTGGTGAAGTACAGCTTTGCTCATGCAAATTGAGCGCGGAGTTTCAGTCCGACGCGATCATTCCCACTCGATGGTGGCAGGCGGCTTGCTGCTGACGTCGTAGGTGACCCGATTAATGCCGCGTACTTCGTTGATTATTCGACTGGAAACCTTTTTCAGCAGCGCATACGGCAATTCAGCCCAGTCAGCCGTCATGAAGTCACTGGTTTGCACAGCGCGCAAGGCCACCACGTAATCGTAGGTGCGACCATCGCCCATGACGCCCACACTTTTAACCGGCAGGAACACAGTAAATGCTTGGCTGGTCAGGTCGTACCAGCTTTTGCCGGTATCTGCGTCCGTGAAATTGCGAAGTTCCTCAATGAATATGGCGTCCGCCTGGCGCAGCAAATCGGCATATTCCTTCTTGACTTCGCCCAGAATGCGCACCCCGAGACCGGGACCGGGAAACGGATGTCGATAGACCATGTGGTACGGCAATCCAAGTGCCACACCCAGTTCACGTACCTCGTCCTTGAACAGTTCCCTGAGTGGTTCAAGCAGTTTCAGGCCCAGTTGCTCCGGCAAACCGCCCACGTTGTGGTGGCTCTTGATGGTGACCGCCTTTTTACTTTTGGCCCCGCCTGACTCAATGACGTCCGGATAAATCGTTCCTTGGGCGAGCCAAGCCACGTGCCGCGCGTGGTCGTTTTTCAGTTTGGCCGCTTCTGCTTTGAAAACCTCGACAAACTCGCGCCCGATGATTTTGCGTTTTGCCTCGGGGTCACCAACACCCACAAGGTGACCCAGGAACTGCGCCTCTGCGTCCACACGCACGACCTTGGCGTTGAGCTTTCCGACGAACATGTCCATCACCATGTCGCCTTCGTTAAAGCGCAAGAGTCCATGGTCCACAAAAACGCAGGTCAGCTGATCGCCGATAGCGCGGTGGATCAACGCTGCGGCCACCGACGAATCGACACCGCCGGACAAGCCGAGGATGACCTCCTCCTTACCAACCTGTTCGCGGATTTTGGCTACCGCTTCGCTGATGTAGTCGCCCATCACCCAGTCGGGCTTGGCCTCGCAAATATCCAGCGCAAAACGTTCCAGAATTGCCGCGCCGCGTTTGGTGTGGGTAACTTCCGGGTGGAACTGCACTGCGTAAAAGCGGCGCTCTTCGTCCGCCATTGCGGCGATCGGGCAGCTGTCCGTGCTGGCCATCAGCTTGAAGCCCGGTGGCATTTCGGTCACTTTGTCACCATGGCTCATCCAGACCTGCAGCATACCGTGGCCCATGGACGTTGCGTAGTCCTGAATACCATCCAACAGTCGGGTGTGACCGTGGGCGCGAACATCAGCATGGCCGAACTCGCGCTTGTGACCGCTTTGCACCACACCACCCAACTGGTGCGCCATGGTCTGCATGCCGTAGCAAATGCCCAGCACAGGAATGCCCAGTTCAAACACCAGTTTGGGTGCCTTGTCCGTAGTTTCTTCGTACACGCTGGCGTGGCTGCCCGAAAGGATGATTCCTTTTAAAGAACCGTCTCTGGCGTAGGCGCGCAGCCAATCGTCGGACACATCGCAGGGATGCACTTCGCAAAAAACATGCGCTTCACGGATGCGTCGTGCAATTAGTTGGGTAACTTGGGAACCGAAATCGAGAATGAGGATTTTCTGGTGCATCGTGGGACCGATCAATCGGCGCGGTAATTGGGTGCTTCTTTGGTAATTTGCACGTCGTGCACATGGCTCTCGCGAATACCTGCCGTCGTGATTTCAACAAATGCAGAGTTGTCGTGCATTTCTGCAATCGTGGCACAGCCGCAATAGCCCATGCTGGCACGCACGCCGCCAGCCATTTGAAACACGATGGAGACCATAGAGCCCTTGTAGGGGACTCGGCCTTCAATACCTTCCGGAACCAGCTTGTCGGCATTAGGGTTTCCCGTGGAAGATTCCTGAAAATAGCGATCCGCACTGCCCTGCTGCATGGCGCCGATGCTGCCCATGCCGCGATAACTCTTGTAGCTGCGCCCCTGGAAAAGGATAACTTCCCCGGGCGCCTCTTCGGTACCGGCGAACATGCCGCCCATCATCACGGTGCCAGCACCTGCCGCAATGGCCTTGGCAATGTCGCCGCTGTAACGTATGCCGCCGTCGGCAATCAGCGGCACACCGGTGCCTTTGAGCGCAGTGGCGACGTTATCAATCGCAGTGATTTGCGGTACACCAACGCCCGCCACAATCCGCGTAGTGCAAATCGAACCGGGACCGATGCCAACCTTGACGGCATCCGCACCCGCGTCCACCAATGCCAAAGCAGCAGCACCGGTCGCAATATTTCCGCCCACCACGTCTACTTGCGGAAAGTTTTGTTTGACCCAACGCACGCGCTCAATGACACCTTTGCTATGGCCATGCGCAG
>CANBYM010000281.1 GCA_947373605.1 Comamonadaceae bacterium | reverse complement strand
CAGAAGCAGGAAATCCAGGCCCACTTTGGCGCTTTCGCTCTTCCAGTTCCTCACGCAGCAACAGGCGCCGGGATGGCTCAGTACCTGCCACACCAGTACTGCGAACGAGGTCTAACCTTCGCATCGCCCAATGAGGGCTCCAGAGGGCACTGGGTAACTCACTCGCATCCACACCTTTGCAAACTCTACATTCAATAATGTGGTCCCAGCGGATTCGCCACTCTACAAAACGCGGATGCAACCGATGCATTGCGCCAAATTGGTGCGCGAGCACAGTGAGCTTGCGACCGCGCTGCGCCCATGCGTTCAAAGAATCGATTACCGCCTTTTCACGCAAGGGCCAGTCTTCATAGGTGGCGTCACACCAGACCATCTCTGCCCATCCATCCTGCGCTGCAGTTGATACGGCATCCCGAATGATTTGCGTATAGTCGGCAATGCCGGAAAATGATCCTTCAATCAGCGGCATACAACCATCCATCCTCGCACCACTGCATCAACAATTCGCGCGCACCCTCACTCAGACGCAAGGCGTCTTTAGATTCCAGTTGGCGGTTGTTGGCCAAAATGCGCATGAGTTTCGCGTCGGTACCTGCAGCACGGAAGCTTTCTCCATTGATGAATATATGCTTATCGTCGTACATCATGCGGGTACGGCGGTCGAGGTGAATGGCGCCACGATCAAACCACGGGTTAGCTTCGAACCACACGTTGGCCTTGGGCTCCGTCAGGTATTCACCCAAAGACTGCGCAAGCGCCGAAGGGTTGGCCAAAGCCGCATGCACCGCACGCTTTACAAACGCATTCAAACCGAGGGGTATTGCGGCGCTGGACGACACCGCCGGTTGACCGGGATCTTTGTACAGAACATCCTGAAAATCTTCCCCCGCATGCTCAGAGATGCGTTGCAACATTTCGCGTGCCACCTCACCTTGTGACGGGGACCGGAAACCGATGGAATAGGTCATGCATTCGCCCTGCGCGATGCCATCGTGCGCATATCGGGGTGGCAGGTACAACATGTCACCCGGCTCCAGATCAAACTCCTGTTCTGGCTCAAAATTTGCCAGGATTTTCAAGGGCATGTCCGGCTTCAAACTCAGGTCTTTCTGGCGGCCAATGCGCCAGCGCCGTGTGCCGTGGGCTTGCAAAAGAAAAACGTCGTAGCTATCGAAATGCGGCCCCACACCGCCGCCATCGGTCGCGTAGCTGATCATCAAATCGTCCAGTCGCGCGTCTGGCACAAATCGGAATTGGTTAAGAAACTGGTGCAGTCGCTCATCGTGCAGGTCGACTCCCTGAACCAGTAATGTCCAGGCCGCTTGCTTGAAAGGCGGCAGCATTTTGCGGGTGAACGGCCCATGTTTAAAACGCCACGCGCTATTGCCCCGGGCATCCTTTTGGGTAAGCAGACGTGATTCCACGCCATCCTGTGCAGCGAGGTCTAGCAATTCAGCGCGCTCCAGAATCGGGCTGAATCCGGGAATAGCACCACGAATCAGCAGCGGTTTTCGTTGCCAGTAGCGACGCATAAAGGTTTCACGCGACAGGCCGCCGAGCAGTTGCAGGGGTTCTTGAATGTTCATGGGACAATTCTGCATGGAAATTTCAAAACAATGCGTCGTTGCCCTCACTTGGACGCTGAAAGATACATTGGGCGAAGAACTGGACGTGCTCGCCGAGCCGCTGGAGTTCCTGATCGGTGGCTCGGACTTGTTGCCCGCCATTGAAGATGCGCTGCAAGGCCATGCCGCTGGTGCAGAGTTGCAATTGCAAATCGAACCCGAACAGGCCTTTGGCGACTTTAACGACCAACTCCTTTTTCTGGAGCCCCGCCACTTGTTCCCTCCGGAATTACAAACCGGCCTGACACTGGAAGGCTATGCGCTACCTCCAGGTTGTAACCCGGACGCGCCCAACGATGCGCTCTACACCGTGACCGATATCTACCCCGAGCACGTTGTGCTCGACGGAAACCACCCCTTAGCCGGAATTGCGATTCGCATCAGCCTTAAAGTCGATCACGTGCGCGAGGCCACCGACGAAGAGATTGAAAGCGGCACTTTGGGCACCGGTTTCTTTCGCATTCAGCCGTTTCATGAAGAGGCACCCGGCAACGACACCCTTCACTAAATGGCTCGGGTATCAGGTCTTGCCCGTGGAACCGTAACCGCCTTCGCCGCGTTGGGAGGCGGGAAATTCGCTGACCACATTGAACTGCGCCTGCATCACCGGAACAATGACCAGTTGTGCGATACGCTCCATTGGCTCGATGATGAACGCCGTGCTGCTGCGATTCCAGGCACTCACCATAAGTTGGCCCTGGTAATCGCTATCAATCAAGCCCACCAGATTGCCCAACACGATTCCGTGCTTGTGACCCAAACCGGAGCGCGGCAGGATGAGTGCAGCATAAGACGGATCTTCCAGATAAATCGCCAGCCCCGTAGGCACCAGCTGCCAGGCATTGGGGGCAAGCACCAAGGGTGCATCCAGACAGGCGCGCAAGTCCAAACCGGCGCTGCCCGGTGTCGCGTACGCAGGCAAGTTGCCCGCCATGCGGCTGTCAATAATTTTTACGTCAATCTTCATGGTCCGGCTTCTTGGTCTCAATGTGGAATAAAAACGTTAAACGGTCTGCACCGCAAGGCGTCCGGCAAGGTTTTGGATAAGCGTGCGCGCCAAAGCGAGCTTGCTGTTGCGCGGGATTTCGGTCGCGCCATGGACATCCACCACCAGCAGTGCGTTTTCATCCTGCCCGAATGTAGCGGGGCCGATATTGCCTACCAATACCGGTACGCCTTTGCGCGCGCGCTTGGCGGTCGCGTGCGCCAATAAATCATGACTTTCTGCAGCGAAGCCGACACAAAAAAGCTGTCCGCTTCGCGCGCGTGGCGACTTTGCCACGTTGGCCAAAATGTCTGCGTTTTCTACAAACTGCAATTGCGGTACAGCACCGCTTGCATCTTTTTTGATTTTGCGGTCGATCTGTGCAGCCGGACGCCAGTCGGCAACAGCCGCCGTGGCAATGAACATGGTTGCCGCGTCCACATGCGCCAACGTAGCGTCCAGCATGTTTTGCGCAGACTTCACGTTGATACGCATCACACCGCGCGGCGTGGGCAGGCTTACCGGACCGGCAATCAAGGTGACCTTTGCGCCAGCCTCCTGCGCGGCGCGGGCAATGGCAAAACCCATTTTTCCGCTACTCAGGTTGGTAATGCCGCGCACCGGATCAATAGCTTCAAACGTGGGTCCCGCTGTCACCAACACATGGTGACCCGCCAGCACTTTGGGATGGAAAAAAGCAATGACGTCTTGTAGTAGCTCCTGCGGCTCCAGCATGCGTCCATCGCCTGTCTCGCCGCAGGCCTGATCGCCATTGCCCACACCGAGGATCTTCGTACCGTCCGTCTTCAGCGTTGCCATATTGCGCTGCGTGGCGGGATGGGCCCACATCTCGCGGTTCATGGCAGGAGCCAGCAGCAAGGGCACGGATTCGATGGGACGCGCCAGACACATTAGACTGAGCAAATCATCCGCCCGGCCATGTAAAAGCTTGGCCATAAAGTCGGCGCTGCAGGGGGCAATCAAAATCGCATCCGCCTCGCGGCTCAGATTGATATGCGGCATGTTGTTGGCCTCACGGGCGTCCCACTGCGAGTCATATACCGTGCGTCCGCTTAGGGCCTGCATGGTCACTGGCGTAATAAATTCTGCCGCTGCCTGCGTCATGACCACCTGCACTGTGGCGCCCTCATTGATCAACGCACGGCACAACTCTGCCGCCTTGTAGCAGGCAATTCCACCTGTGAGGCCCAAAACTATGTGCTTTCCGCTTAGATCCATGCTTTTACCGGCATATTCATAAAGAAGTTGAGGTTGCGGCCGCGCATGCATTTAAATCACACCACAAGCCATGGGCGCAATGTAGCAGACGCCTATAATCTGGCTTTACCACCTCTACGAACCTCACACGTTCGCCCCTGACATGACCAAA
>CANBYM010000280.1 GCA_947373605.1 Comamonadaceae bacterium | reverse complement strand
CAGCGGGGGCACCAGAGACCATGGATTCGCAACAGCCAGCGTGGCGGGGGTTGCAGCAATTAAGGTGGACATGGTTGAACTCCTTGTGTTCATACCAGCAATATTAGCACTCCTCTATATGGAGTGCTAATTGAGAAAAGCAAAGTCCTTGATAGATTTATGTCTACTCTGCATTGGGATTGTCAACTTTCATGTGATTTTGAACTTTTATCATTGATGTTTGAACCTTTTGGTGTTCAAAAATTGAACTAAGTTGTTGATTTAAAAAGGTAAATTCCGCTTCAGGCATTATTTTGGGATTCAAAGGAGCAGAAAGTTGGCCTTAGATCACTTTTCGCAAGACATAGCGAGTACCGGTTGCTTATTTCAAGTCACATGCAGCAGCTTTGCGCATCCAGTCGTTCAGAATTAAGTGCGAACCGATTTCAGACCAGCGTGAATTAAAAAATTGCAAGTTTCGGATCTGATTGAACTTGGAGTTCAGATTTCTATGCAAACCGACAGGCGTCGTTCGAGAAATGCGCTTGTGCCGCGAAGCACTGCAAAAAGGCGACAGCTGTCAAGGGCCTACAACACTGGGGCAGGTCCGGCCCAGCGTTCACCAGTAAGGTATCGACTGGCCCAGTTGACGCACTGGCTGGCTGGCATGGGACGGGCAATACCGTAGCCCTGCACCGTATTGCAGCCTAGACTTTGCAAGAGCAGACCTTGCTGCTGCGATTCCACGCCCTCAGCCACAACATGCAGCCTGAATAGTTTTGCAATATTGATTATCGATTCCACCAGTGCCATGTCATCCGGGTCCTTCAGCATGTCGCGCACAAACGATTGGTCAATCTTTAGCGTTTGAACTGGAATGCGCTTGAGGTAGCTGAGCGAGGAATAGCCAGTGCCGAAATCATCCAACGAAAACTGAATTCCTAAATTTCGGCAACTCGCAATCAGAGCGTTCATGGCCTGGACGTCTCCCAATGCAACTGATTCCAGAATCTCAAATTCCAGGTGCGCCGCAGATACATCGGAGTGACGGGAGAGAATATTCACTAACCGATCCAGGAAGTCCGCCTTCTGAAAGTGACGAGCAGCAATATTCACACTAATGGGCCAGTCTTGTCCCTCTAATCTCCAACGCTTAATTTGATGCAGAGCCTGCTCTATGACCCATTCACCGATTTCTACGATGACGTCGGACTGCTCCACCGCTGGCAAAAAGCTTAATGGCGGAATCATCCCGTCCTGCGGGTGTTGCCATCGCAACAAAGCCTCAAATCCAGCGATGCTGCCGCTGCGAAGATTGACCTTGGGCTGAAAGTGCAAAAGCAGTTCATTGTTGATAATCGCCTGTCGTACGCGTTGTACGGTCTGGTGCATGGATTCACGCTCAAAATCCTGTCGCAAATCAAATAGGTGGTACCTATTGCGCCCAGTCTGTTTTGCTACATACATGGCCTGGTCAGCGTGCCGCAAAAGGGTGTCGGGGTCTGAGTTATCGCTCGGGAAAACTGAGAGCCCTATGCTAGCGCTAACGTTCAAAATCCGATCTTCAATACAAAAGGGTTCTGCAAGGATATTCAATATTCGTTGCATCAACCGATCTACGTCATCAATATTTTCCAGATCTTCGAGAAGGATGACAAACTCATCACCGCCCAAACGCGACAGAGTGTCGACATCGCGCATTTGTTGGTTCAACCGTGTGACGACTTCAACCAATAATTTGTCCCCTATGTCATGACCATATGCGTCGTTGATGGGTTTAAAGTGATCCAGGTCCAATAGGCAAACCACCAGTTGGGTGGCATTGCGCTTTGCTTTGTCTAGCGCGCGGTCAAAGCGGTCTGCCAATAAGGCCCTGTTTGGTAAACCAGTGAGTGCGTCATGTCCAGCCTGCCATTGCAAGCGGTCCTGTACTTTGTATTTTTCGGAGACGTCACGTGCGACCAACACACTACCAATCAATTCACCACCCATGGAGAAGATGGGCGAAGCCAGACTTTCAACGGGAATCGCCAGTGCATTGTTGGTAAGCAGTGCGCCATGGAATTCGGCGCCACTGCCGTGCGGGTGGTGCAATATTGCTTGCACCGGGTTGCTCAAAGGTAATTTGCTACCCATGTGTGTAAGTGGGAACACTTCCGATACTGGCCGCCCGATGGCCGCGTCGCGGTTAAGACCTGTGAGCGCACATGCCGCGTCATTGAGAAAAGTTACCAGGCCCTGCCCATCTGTTGTGATGACCGCATCGCCAATAGATGCCAGAGTAACTTGGGCTAATTCCTTTTCGGCCTGTAAGGCAACCCTAAGCGTTTGCTCTTCCTTGGTGCGGTCGGCCAGTGAATTAAGCATGTAGTTAAAAGCCACACCCAGGCGTCCGAGTTCATCGTTGCCGCGAATGTGGACCCGAGCATCTAGACCACCACTTTGCACCGAGTTGGCTACTCTGACCAATGCGCCCAATCTATAGGTCAGGCTTCGGGCAAGCACCCAGGCTAGCACGACTCCAGCAGCGATTGCAGCACTGGTGTAGAGCAGTCCGGTTTGCGCAATTGCAGCAAGTTTGGAGGCTGTTTCAGCTTGAGAGACACCCAGGCGGACCCAGCCAATACGCATGTCATTAACCGCAATTGCTGCCACCACGTCTGCTTTGGAAGCGGACTTATAGAGTACTTCCTGCGACTCCGTGATTACAGAAATTTTGGAAAAATCAGCTATGTACTTGCCGCGCAACGAGCGGTCTCCATGCGCTAGGACTTTTCCGTCGGCACCTATCACCATGACATACATCACACCGGGATAGCGGCTGATGGCCATTGTCAATTCTTGAAGGCCTGAAAAGTCTGAAGACAGTAAAGGAGTGGCCGCAATCAGGCTTAAATTCTTTGCCAGACTTACCGCCTGACTTGCTTGGCTTTCAATAAGGAAGTCCTTTTGCCGGCTTGAGAGGTCGTAAACAAAGAGTGTCATCATGGCTGCGTGAACCAAAGCAACACCCCAAATAAGCTGGCGCTTCACCGACCCTGTGAACAGGGGCAGGAGCCGCCTGGACCAAACGTTCATGGCTTCTTATTGACCTTAGCGTTGTACTCTTTGAGGAAGTTGCGGACTACATCAAAGTCTTCGTTATTGGCTGACACAAATTCGCGGGTATCAATGCCCTGTAGCAAGTTGCGCCCCACTTCAGAATTGCGCAGCCCAATCAGAAGATTCGCTATTTTTCGGGCAGTGTCTTGAGCTACATCGTTGCGCACGATGATCGCATTCTGAATTAATGTGGGAGTCTCCCAAATCACTTTCAATTGCGCTGCCTCTTCAGGATTGGACTGCTGAAATGCCGTCCAGGCAGCGGGCCATGTCGCACTGACCGCGCTCTGTTTTAAATAGGCATTCATGATGGACGAGTTATGGGTGCCTACATACGTGTTAGTGATGTCGGTTTGAACATTAATGCCATGCTTTTGTAAGTACAGCTGCGGCATGAGCGCTGCTGCCAGAGCTGTCGGCGCGGGGTACGCCACGATCTTGCCTTTCAGATCAGTGGGCAGCCGGACCGGGCTATCACGACGGACTATAAAAATTCCCTTAAAAGCACTGTCGTCACCCATCTTCGCGATCACGTGGTAGCCCCAATCACTTGCCAGTGTCGCGTGATAAGGGTTGGGTAGTGCGAAGTCTGCCTTGCGTGCCTTCAGTTTATTCTCGAAATCCGCATAGTCATTGGCAGTTTCAAGGTCAAAGGCCGAACCTGGAATCTTTTGATCTAAGTACTGCATCAATGGCGCGTACTTTTTGTGGAGAAGCTGTGGGTTGTACAGCGGGTGAACAAGAAAAACGTAATGCGCTTTGTTGTCTGTTGCGACTGGGGCTGTACCGTATTGGATAGCTGGAGCAGCAGCTTCCTTGCTGCAACCCATCGTGCTCACTAGGGCGGACCAAGCGCATATTGCTACCAATCTCACCGTCAAACCCCTTGCGGGTGACGAAATAACTTCTATCGCACGCATTGCCTT
>CANBYM010000279.1 GCA_947373605.1 Comamonadaceae bacterium | reverse complement strand
CGCCACTTCCAGCAAGCGGGGCTCCACCTGCATTACCGCAGCCTGCGTCAGTATCAGCAGCGGCCAGAACGTGGCAAACGCCACCACGCTGATTTCCATGCGGTAGCCAAAACCGAATACCAGCATGGCCAGTGGAATCAGCGCCACCGAGGGCACCGGGCGCAACACCTCAATGGTGAGCGAGCCCATGGCTGCCGCGCGGCGTGACAAGCCTAAAACGATGCCCAGAACCAGCCCCAGCGAAGCACCTATTAGCAGGCCCATGCCAGCACTGCCCAGTGTGAATGCCGTGGCTTGCAAAACAGAATCGTCGCCGCTGCTCCTCAGCGCTTTGTAGAACGCCAGCACAGCTTTGCTGGGGGGCGCCAGTGCATCACTGCCCGGCGCAATAATGCGGGCATAGGCTTCCAGCATGCCCAGTAGCACGGCGGGGAACACAAAGGCGCGCAGACGTTGCAACATGGTGTGGCGTGCCGTTGAATCAGTGGTGGCCCAGGAAGCCATACAGCTCCCGGCGCAAACGCAAAAACTCGGGGTGCTCTTTGGTGAGCAACTGGTCGCGCGGGCGGTCTATCTTCACTTCCACCATGGCCGCCAGGCTGGGCTTGTCAGCGGTGGGGTTTGCGCGCAGCGCAATCACGCGGTCGCTCAGGTAAATGGCCTCTTCGAGATCGTGGGTGACAAACAGCACCGTTAGGCCGGTGTTGCGCACCAACCGTGATACTTCGTCCTGCAGGCTCTCGCGGGTCATGGCGTCCAGTGCGCCAAACGGCTCGTCCATCATCATCAACTCGGGCTCTTGTGCCAGGCAGCGTGCAATCTGCACGCGCTGCTGCATGCCGCCCGAAAGCTGGGCCGGAAACTTGTGGGTGTGCGCCGTCAGGCCCACAGTCTCCAGTACCTTGGCAATGCGCTGCGGCCGGTCTGCTGCGGCAATGCCCGCAGCCTCCAGAGCCAGGCTGATATTGCCTGCCACTGTGCGCCAGGGCAGCAGGGCACGCCCGTAGTCCTGGAACACAAACGCCACTTCCCGCGAAGGGCCTGTAATGGCCTCGCCGTGGCGCAGTGCCGCGCCGCTGCTGGGCGCCACAAATCCGGCGGCAGCGCGCAGCAGCGTGGTCTTGCCACAGCCGGAAGGACCGATGATGCAGACAAACTCTCCGCGTGCCACCGAGAAGCTGGTTGGCGACAAAATCTCGCGCCCACCCAAATGGATGGCAACCTGGTCAAAGCGCAGAAAGTCGTCTGTCATGCCCGGGCTCACTTGGCAATCAGCTTGGTCACATCGATCGTGGTTTGCAGCATTTCCTGGTCTTTCATCAGGCCCACCCAGTAGGTGAGTTGCTTCTCGGTGACCACGGGGCCGGGCGGCGAGAGCTGCACTTTAGCCAGCACCTCGGGTGGCAGTTTGATGTATTTGCCAATGGCTGCGCGCACCTTGTCGTTGTTTTTGGGCTGCTGCATGAAGGCCGCACCCTCCACCACGGCCTCGCGGAACGCCTTGGCAGCGGCGGGGTTCTTTTGCACCCACTCGCGCTTGGCAGTGTGGATGATGGTCGGATTGCCCTCGGCCAGAAAGGTGGAGTAGTAAGAAGCTACATAGCCTGCGCCGCTGTCAGTAATGCGGCTCATAAACGGGTCGGCCGTGACCACGGCGTCGACCGATCCGCCACGCAGCAAGTCACCGTGTTGCGGGAAAGAAGCTTCGACAAAGTTGACTTTTTTGTAGTCCACTTTGTTTTCCTTCAGCCAAGCGCGGAAGGTGACATGCAGGAACGCACCCAAGCCTGGCACGCCGATTTTTTTGCCAACGCAGTCTTGCGGTGTCTTGATGCCCGCGCCTGCCCGCGCCACCAGACCGAATCCGGTAACGGCTTTGGAGGTTACTCCGCCACCGGCCACGACGACATGGTCCAGCCCGCCGTCAACGGACTGCAAAAACACCGATGGCGTGGGCCCACCGATCTGCAATGAGTCTGACTGAATGGCGGCGGGAATGGTGGAGTTCAAAGGAATGAACTTCAACTCCACGTCGATGTTGCGTTTCTTGAAGTAGCCTTCTTCTGCGGCGACAAACACGGAAGTGAAGTCGGTCACAGCGGTGTAGCCGAACACAATTTTGGTGCTTTGGGCACGTGCGGGCAGTGCAACAGCACAGGCGGTAGCGGCCAGCGAGGCCAGGGCGGTACGGCGTTTCATGGTGTCTCCTTCGTAGTGGTTTTGTGTGAATTGAACTCGGGCAAATCAAAGGTGGCGCGCAGGCCACCGACAATGAAGCGCACCAGCAAGTCCCCGGCGGCGGGGTCTCCGGCGTGGCTTTCGTTGTTGGAGAGGCGATCAATGCGGTCATCGCTGAGGTGGTGCAGCAGCGCGCCCAGCGCAAACTGGTAACCCCATGCCACCTGGCCGCGCGTGGCGCGGGGCAGCGCTTGGTGCAGTGCATCAATGAAAGCGTGCGCCATGGGGTCGAAATAGGCGCGCAGCACGCGGTCGGTTTCGGTCAGGGCGTGGTAAAGCTCGCGGGCCACCAACAGCGCGTAGTACTCACCTTCAGAACTGGCGCGCAGGCGCAGTACCGGGCGCACAAATGCCTCGATGATGCGCGGCAAGGTAGCAGGGTCTGCGGGGTCGTTGTTGACCTCGCGCAGTGCGGTCAGACGTTCTTCGATAGTCTGGTTCCAGTGCGCAAAGATGGCATGAAACAGTTCGTGCTTTTGCCCGTAGTAGTAGCCCACCAGCGCCAACGGCACGCCAGCTTCCTGGGCAATCTGGCGGATGGTGACGGCGTGGTAGCCCCGCTGGGCAAACAATTTTTCGGCGGCCAGCAGAATGTCCGACTTGCGATCCGGTCGCGCGTCCGCCGCACCCGCTGCAGGGCGAAGGCGTTTGGCGGCGGCGGGTGTTGGCATGTCCATGGGTTGCATTGAACGCATGTACAAGAAAGTTGTACATGCGTACAAACCCTATTCCGACGCAAACCCTTGAGCGCTACCCTTGTTGCATGAGTCCAACGCCATCCACACCCGCCTACGTCCCCCAAATCCGCCTGTACCAAAACTGGCTGCGCGACCAACGTGGCGTGCAGTTCGACAGCTTTGATGCGCTGTGGCGCTGGTCCACCACCGACCTGAACGCGTTCTGGCAAAGCATTTGGGATTACTTTGATTTGCAATCTCCCACGCCCCACAGCGCAGCGTTGGCGGTGAACCGCATGCCCGGGGCGCAGTGGTTCCCTGGGGGGCGTGTCAATTACGCGCAGCAGGTGTTTCGCCACATCGATGCAGCGCATGCGGCCGGGCTGCCCGCACTGATCAGCCACAACGAGCAGAGCCTGTCGCGCGGTGAAGCGCGCATGCTGAGTTGGCCGGAGTTGCGCCAGCAGGTTGCGTCTATGGCGCTGCATCTGCAGGCGCAGGGCTTGCAGCCTGGCGACCGCGTGGCGGCGTATTTGCCCAATATTCCCGAGGCCATCGTGGCCTTTTTGGCGGTGGTGAGCCTGGGCGGCGTGTGGAGCATTTGCGCACCCGACATGGGCACCAACGCGGTGTTGGACCGCTTCAAGCAAATCGAACCCAAAGTGCTGATCGCCTGCGATGGCGTGCACTACGGCGGCCGCGATCTGGACCGCCGCGCAGTGGTGTCCGAGCTGGTGGCCGCACTGCCCAGCGTGACTCACGTGGTGCTGCATGACAACCTGGGGTTGTTGCTGGATGCTATGAATTTAAGAGCTGGTCACGCACTATTCACGGGGGTTACGGCCAGAAATGATGCAAAAACACAGGCCTTTGAGCCGCTGTGGCTGCCGTTTGACCACCCGCTGTGGATTGTGTATTCCAGCGGAACCACGGGCTTGCCCAAGCCCATCGTGCATGGCCATGGCGGCACGGTGGTGGTGGCCTTGGCGCTCAAGTGTTTGCACAACGACGTGGGTTGCAGCTACCACCCCAATTCGTTGGGCGAGCGCTACCACTGGTACAGCTCGACCGGCTGGGTGATGTGGAATGCGCAAATGAGCGGCCT
>CANBYM010000278.1 GCA_947373605.1 Comamonadaceae bacterium | reverse complement strand
CTGGCCATGCAAACATTCACAGCCAACCGCGCTGGCGAGAACGGTGAATCACAGTCTGACGAAATCTGGATCTGTGAACATCCGCCTGTGTTCACCCAGGGACTAGCTGGTAAGGCCGAGCACATTTTTTTGCCCGCAAACATTCCGGTGGTGCAAACCAATCGGGGCGGACAAGTTACTTACCACGGACCGGGTCAAATCGTTGCCTATCCCTTGATGGACCTCAAGCGCGCCGGCTACTTTGTCAAAGAGTATGTTTACCGCATTGAAGAGGCAGTCATCAAAACACTGCTGCATTTTGGTGTTACCGGGCACCGCGTTTCTGGTGCCCCGGGAATTTATGTCAGGCTGGATGATCCTGCCGGACATGCCCCGTTGTCACAGCGTCCGCAAAAGGCCAATGATGTCACTGCGCCCAGCGCCACACCCGACTTCACCGGGCTTGGCAAGATCGCCGCGCTGGGCATCAAAGTTACCCGCAATTGCACTTACCACGGCGTTGCACTGAATGTTGCCATGGACCTGGAGCCCTTTTCGCGCATCAACCCTTGCGGCTATGAAAAACTGCAGACCGTGGATCTTTCTACAATCGGAGTAAAGGTCAGCTGGAAAGCCGTCGCTGACATCCTGAGCCAAAAACTCGCAACCTATCTGGCCCCGTAAGGCCGATACTGACACCCGGACCCGTGCCATGAGCCAAAGCGACAGCCCAAACAGCAACCCTACTGTGCGTGAAGCCCAGACCGCTGAAAACTACAACGCCTCGGCCAAACAAAAGGCGGCGGCCAAACTGTCGCGAATTCCGGTCAAAGTGCAAGCTGCGGAAATACTGAAAAAACCCGATTGGATCCGGGTCAAAGCAGGATCGCCCACTACGCGTTTTTACGAAATCAAAGATGTACTGCGCACCAACAAGCTGGTAACCGTATGCGAAGAGGCCAGCTGCCCCAACATCGGCGAATGCTTTGGCAAGGGCACGGCCACTTTCATGATCATGGGTGACAAATGCACCCGACGCTGCCCGTTTTGCGATGTTGGACACGGCCGCCCTGATCCGCTAGACACAGATGAGCCCGATAACCTGGCCAAAACCATCGCCCAGCTCAAACTCAATTACGTTGTCATCACCAGCGTGGACCGCGACGACCTGCGTGACGGCGGTGCAGGCCACTTTGTGGAATGCATTCGCAAGACCCGGGAACTTTCGCCACACACGCAAATCGAGGTACTAGTCCCCGACTTTCGCGGTCGCGATGACCGTGCGCTTGAAATTCTCAAAGCAGCCCCGCCGGATGTGATGAACCACAATTTGGAAACTATTCCCCGCCTCTACAAAGAGGCGCGACCCGGCTCGGATTACCAGTTCAGTCTGAACCTTCTCAAAAAATTCAAAGCGCTATTTCCGGACGTGCCCACCAAAAGCGGCCTGATGGTAGGACTTGGCGAAACGGACGAAGAAATCCTGGAAGTCATGCGCGACATGCGCGTCCACAACATTGAGATGTTGACAATCGGCCAGTATCTGGCTCCATCAACAAGCCACCTGCCCGTGCGCCGCTACGTGCACCCTGACACTTTTAAGATGTTTGAAACCGAAGCCTACAAAATGGGCTTCAAGCACGCGGCAGTCGGTGCCATGGTGCGGTCAAGCTACCACGCAGACCAACAGGCCGGGCATGCGATGGGGCTCACCGCAAACTGAATCAGCGTCGCGGCTTCTGGCAGCCACCTTCTACCCACGCTACCGCGCTGCTGCGGTTGAGCTTGAAGCCTGGCTCTACCCGCACCTCGGCCAGCACCTCGTCTGCGGCGTCCAGTGCGCGAAGCACGGCGTAGGCGTTGTCATCATCAGGCACGATGTCCAAATTTACCGTTACCCGATGCCCATTTGCTGATACGTTGATACTCTGATGCAGCGCGGCATGCAACTGCTGCTCGCTTCGGCGTTCGAATTCTGACGCTGTTTTTACCAGTGTGATGAAGGCCGCGCCATCCAGTGGTTTGGGGTTCTTTTTGTCGCGGCCCATCGTCCAGGGGCCCACTAGCGTGGGCTCGGAGGCACCTTCTTTGGTCATGGCAACTGCCCAGCCATCGTCGTCTTCGTTTTTTACGACGCGTACGGTCCAACCGTCGGCTGCCCACAGTCGAGGCTCTTGAATTTTGTCGGGGATGTCTGGGGTGTCGAGCACTACGGTCAATCAGGCTTGTGATGCTGCCATGCTAACCGAGCGGCTTGCAGCACCGACGCTTTTGCGCATTGGCAGGTAGCATCGAGACTAATCACCCTCCTTCATTCCCCTTGTACTTTAAAGACACCATGCTCTACCAAGCCAACGACGATCGCTACAACGGAAAAATGCCCTACCGGTTTTGCGGAACCAGTGGCCTGCGACTGCCCGCGATCTCGCTCGGCTTATGGCACAACTTCGGTGATGCCACACCCCTGCAAACTCAGCGCGACATGCTGCGCACCGCGTTTGATCTGGGCATCACCCATTTCGATCTGGCCAACAACTATGGTCCGCCAGCTGGTAGCGCAGAAACCAATTTCGGCGAACATTTACGGCGCGACTTCCGTCCTTACCGCGACGAGCTGATTATTTCCAGTAAGGCGGGCTGGCCCATGTGGCCCGGGCCATATGGACAAGGCGGAGGCTCTCGCAAATACTTGCTCTCCAGCCTGGACCAGAGCCTGCAGCGCATGGGACTGGACTACGTTGACATCTTCTACTCGCACCGTTTTGACCCGGACACACCGCTGGAAGAAACCATGGGTGCACTTGCCAGTGCCATCCAGCAGGGCAAAGCACTTTATGTGGGGATCAGCAGTTACTCAGCAGGAAAAACACGCGAGGCCGGCGCCATATTGAAAAGTATGGGCATCAAGGCGCTCATCCACCAGCCGTCCTACAGCCTGCTCAACCGCTGGATTGAGGAAGATTTGCTAGACGCTGTGGAAGAAACCGGTATGGGCTGCATTGCCTTCAGCGCGTTGGCGCAGGGGCTGTTGACCGACAAATACCTCGACGGCATCCCTGCAGACGCACGCATCAATCAACCGGGCGGTGAGTCCTTTAACAAGGCGCTTTTGACCGAGCAAAACCTCAAGCACGTGCGCGCGCTCAACGACATCGCCCATGCACGTGGTCAAACGCTGGCGCAAATGGCCACCGCTTGGGTGTTACGCGATAAACGCGTGACATCCGCCTTGATAGGTGCCAGCAAACCCGCGCAGATTGTGGATCTGGCCGGCGCAATGAAGGGACTGGCGTTCACGCCTGCGGAGCTGGCTGCGATTGAACAGTACGCGATTGAGGGCGGTATCAACCTTTGGAAAAAACCGTCCACCGACCAACGTCCCGGCTAGTCGGCGTACTTGCCCACGCAAAATCTATGACAGGTAAGCGGTCAAGCTGAGGCCATCGCCAGCGCAGGGGCCTGCGCTTCCATTACCTGATGTGCCCAGGCGATCGGAAGGGGCATCGGTCGTTACTTGCGCCAATTTGGTATGCCAAAATTTTGAAATTGACTTCTTGGACGTGCAGTGCTCCGCTTTTTGGCTGAGCAGGCATTTTTTGGTTGAAATTCAACTTCTAAAACAACCAAGTTGCGTCAACGGACTGAAGCGTGGCGGTCAGTCTCAAACCACTGTGTGCACGTGCACGCTGCTGTGAAGTAATGGAGCCGATTGCGTAACCCATTAAGCCGCCGGCGACTGTGTCGGATAACCAATGCTCACGCTCCTGTATTCGACCGACCGCCGAAATCCCAGCTAATCCGTAAAGCCAAGGCTGGTTATATTGCTGTGCGAAAGGCGTTGCAATGGCAAAAGCCAATGCAACGTGGTTGGATGTAAAGCTTGATTGAGCAGATAAATCTGTCAGCCCTTGAAAACTGTTTGAGCCCACATTGTCTGCTGGGCGAGCTCTTCCGATCACGTACTTTGTTACGGCATTAACGCCCATGGTGTAAGCCCCCGCAACTAGCGAAGCGGTGGCAGTATCTGCCATGTCATCTCCGGCAATGCCCACGTACGCCAGACCAGCGCCGACAGCAAGCGCATA
>CANBYM010000277.1 GCA_947373605.1 Comamonadaceae bacterium | reverse complement strand
GGCACTGGAAGGGGTACGTGCCTTGATGATATACCCTCTGAATGCGTTGATTGCTAGCCAGCGTGAGCGGTTAAGCGCGTGGACTTGGAACTTCGGCAAGACGATCAGGTTCTGTCTTTATAATGGAAACACCCTACACCAAACGACGGGTAATCAGATGGGAGTTTCACCCAGCGAGGTTCTTGATCGTGAGTCACTTTGGAAGTCGCCGCCGCCAATTCTAGTGACTAATGCCACGATGCTAGAATACCTACTTATTCGTCGTGAAGATAATGCCATCCTTAAACGTTCTCAAGGCAAGCTGAAATGGATCGTGCTGGATGAAGCGCACACCTATACGGGCTCAAAATCTGCAGAACTGGCATTGCTATTGCGCAGAGTGATGTTGGCATTCGGAGTGAAGGCAGAGGAGGTACATTTTGTCGCCACGTCTGCGACGCTAGGCGGGGAGGGTGTTGATCTGCACTTGCAGCGCTATTTGGCCATATTGGCGGGTGTTCCGCTGGAGCAGGTGCATGTCATCAAAGGCAAACGAGAAATTCCTATCTTGCCCAAAGGGCATTGGAGGCATGCAGATCTGACGTTACAGCAGTTGAAGTCAATAAAGAATGATTCGTCTGGCAAACTGTATCGAGCTTTGAGCGGCAATATAACGGCTAGGGCCTTACGCAGTGCATTTTTAACGGATGGCGAGTGTAAGGCCAGAACATGGTCTTCACTATGCTCTTTTATAAATGAAGAAGGGAGTGATCCAGACAAAATAAGTCATCTGATACTGCAGTGGTTGGATCTGTTGACTTATGCCAGAGATGCTTCTGGTACGCCATTTCTTCCTTTGCGTCTGCATGCCTTTCATGGTGTGCTCAATGGTGTTTGGGCCTGTAGCAATGGTCGTTGCTTCTATCGTAAAAAAACGGCACTGGATGCTCCTGAGTGGCCGTATGGAAAGGTTTACTTCTCTGCCCGTGAGCGATGCGATTGTGGATGCCTGATTTTTGAAGTTCGTGCTTGTGGTCATTGCCATACGCCTTATCTCTGGGCCAAGTGGCGGCAGGATAATGGCTATTGGTTGATTGGCCAGTCTAATGTGCGAGAAGACGACTATGTTTCAGAGCGTGATGCCTTGGATCAATTGCCGAGCGAAAATGCTCTAGTGCCATCGGTAGATTGGCAGCCAGCACTAGTACTAAGGGTAGATGAGCGTCATCCCGCGCTTAAAGGCTTTTTCGAGGCAGAAAGTTACACTGAGCTTGGACCGAATTATGCCCGCAGCATTCAATTATCAACTGACTTGATGCAGTCCAAAGGCTCATTGATCTGTCGAGAGTGTGGTCAGGAGCATACGAATAGTAAGCCATTGTTTCGTTCGCTGCAGTTGTCTGCCCCAGTCCTACAAGAAGCTTTACTACCTGTCCTACTGAAGCATGCGCCTCCCATGAAGACTGATGACAAGCTTCTGCCGTTTGAAGGCCGTCGTCTGCTTACCTTTACGGACAGTCGTCAAAGCACGGCGCGTTTTGCACTTAAATGTCAGCAAGATATAGAACAGCGATGGTTACAATCACAGGTTTTTCAGCGTGTCGTAGAGTCTTCTCTGGACATTGATCCAAATGCAGCACAGCAAAAGTACTATCAGATTGAGCAGTTGCGAAGCCGTCTGAACAGCATGCCCGAGCATTATCATCCGATGTTTCAGTCCGCCATTACAGCGCATGAACGGGAACTGCAGCGATTACTCACTCCTCGGGCTGTGTCATTCAAGGCGATGGTAAATTGGTTGGCGGGTCGTCCTGAACACTTGGATCATCTACTGCCTATATATCGTCAACAAGATGCGGTGACTTTTGGTGCAGATGACGGCGCCAAGACGTTGGCGCGTATCTTGTTACTGCGAGAGTTTGCTCGTCGTCCTACTACGCTTGATAACTTGGAGACATTGGGCCTAGTCTCAGTGGTGTATCCCGACCTAGAACGGATTGAACCGCCCACCAATGTCGGGCTTTCGTTGGTGGAATGGAAGGATTTTCTGAAAATTGCTCTAGACTACTTTGTACGCAGTCATGGGGCAATGATTATGCCAGTCGGATGGTCAGCCTGGAGCGGTGCCCAATGGCCTTCCAAAGTATTGTGGGCACCCGATACTAAGCCGACAGAATATTCCGCTCGCAATATACTCTGGCCTCGTTTTCAACAAGGCAGAACAGGATATTCTCGGCTGGTCAGAGTCTTATCCAACGCGTTTGGCTTCAACCTGTATTCAGCGGAAGGGCAGCAAAGTATTGCTGCTATCTTGCGCCAGGTTTTTGATGATTTGGTGCAAGTGGGTTTATTGATACAGCAGGGCGAAGTATGGGTTCTTGATCCAGAGAAACTTGCTTTTGCGTTGCCTGAAAAAATCTGGTTATGCCCAATCACTGGCAAATGCTTGGATACGACCTTGAAAAGTGTGACGCCGAATGTGCCCAAGAAATTGCACTATCAAGGATCTTTGAAGAGTACGTTGCTCAACTGGCCCGTCATGGGACGTAGGTTGCGTGCTGCAATCAATGATGGTGACCGTACAGTGATACATGATTGGTTGATAACAGAGGACTCTATACAGGAGCTACGCTCTATCAATGTCTGGACAGATCGGCAGGACAGTATCTTTTTGAATGAGCCTCTCTATAGAGTGGCAGAACACTCAGCCCAGCAAAATCATCAGACCCTGCGTCAATATGAAGCAGCATTTCGGCAGGGGCGTATCAATGTTTTAAGTTGCTCGACCACAATGGAAATGGGCATCGACATTGGCGGTATTTCGGTTGTGGCGATGAACAACGTACCGCCGCATCCTGCGAATTACTTACAACGTGCAGGGCGCGCTGGTCGGCGGGGCGAGACTCGTTCAGTGGCGTTCACAATCTGCAAAAACAACCCCCATGACCAGTATGTGCTGAAGAATCCAATATGGCCTTTTGATACTTTGCTCAAGCCACCAGTTGTTTCATTTAGCAGCCAAAAATTGGTGGAACGCCATGTAAATGCCTTTCTATTGGCGGTTTTTATGAAAAACTTGAGTGCTGTGACTGCTCAATTGCACCGTTTACGAGTGGGGACTTGGATGCTGCCTAATGGCGGGTCGCCATCCAATGCTTTTATACGGTGGTTGGATGAGCAGTCAATCAATTCATCAGAGGTCATTTCTAGAGGCCTTACTTTCCTTGTCAAGCAGACTGCTCTTGAGCCAAGTCAGGCTAGAGATTTAATTCAGCGGTGTCTTGAGCGTTACAAGCGACTTGCCATGAAATGGTTGGCCCAATATGAACCTATCTGTCAGACACTTGAACATTTTATGGATCGACCAATTCTGTCAAACAAAGCCACTCTGACTGTTCTGGAAATGCAGGAACGTCGCAACAGTGAAGAATACTTGCTAACAGTTTTTGTTAGGGAAGGTTTCTTGTCTGGTTATGGCTTACCTGCTCATATCCTGAGCTTTGAGACGACTTCCCTGACCAGCCAAGCACGCCAGGAAGCCATGGCCAAAACCCAAGAAATTGTTGGTGCTATTAAGGAAATACCGCGTCGTGATGCACGGATGGGGCTGATTGAATATGCGCCTGGTGCCGAAGTTGTGATTGACGGTCAGGTTTATGCTTCAGCCGGAGTGACTCTCGCTGAACCCCTTCGTATGGAGGGTGAGGCAACGGTGCAGCGTCTGTATACGGTTTGGAAGTGTGAGGGTTGCGGTACAGTGACTCAAATGTCTTATGGCGTAAGTGCTAGACAATGTCAGGCCTGTAATACTTGGCTGTCTAATCGAGACGATAATTTTGCCTATCTAGATCCCATAAGTTTTACCGTGGCTCTGCTTTCTCAGCCGCATTGTAATCTTCAGGCTCAGCGTTTTATTCCACCAGTTGAACCATGGGTGCAAGCGCATGGCGTATGGCAATCGTTGGAGTTGCCAGAATGGGGAATATATCGTAGCAGTAGTGACGGCTCTGTCCTTCACCATACTGCAGGGGCGAATGGTAACGGTTATTCGATTTGTACTTGTTGTGGTCGGGCTGAAGAAATGGAAAAACAGGG
>CANBYM010000276.1 GCA_947373605.1 Comamonadaceae bacterium | reverse complement strand
CAGTCGGCCAAGGCTTGGTTCGCTCAGCAAGGGGGTACGGACATCGCGCGCCACTTTGCGGCGCTTACTACCAACGTAGCATCTGCCAATGCGTTCGGAATTACGACGACTTTTGGATTTTGGGACTGGGTTGGCGGCCGCTACTCACTGTGGTCGGCCATCGGTCTGCCGATTGCCATATCGATTGGTGCAGCAGGCTTCAGGGATTTTCTGGACGGCGCACACGCCATGGACGAGCATTTCCGTGTCACGCCGCTGGAGCAAAACCTGCCCGTGCGACTTGCACTGCTGGATGTCTGGTACCGCAACTTTCACAGCTTCACCAGCCGCAGCATAGCGCCGTACCACAGCGCTTTGAGCCGTTGGCCCGCTTATTTGCAGCAGTTGGAGATGGAAAGCAATGGCAAACAGGTCGACGCCAGCGGTGCGGCCCTGCCGTTCGGTACATCACCGGTGTTGTGGGGTGAGCCGGGCACCAATGGGCAACACGCATATTTTCAAATGCTGCACCAAGGCACTGACGTGGTTCCTGTCGAGTTTGTTGCGGTCAAAAAAGCGCGACACAGTTTGCCCGGTCATCAGCAACTTCTGCTGGCCAATGTACTGGCTCAGGCGCAGGCTTTTCTGGTGGGCAAGGTTGATGTGGGTGGCCATAAAAACTTTCCCGGAAACCGGCCCAGCACATTGTTGTTGTTGGATGACCTGACGCCTGCCGCATTGGGTGCCCTGATTGCGCTGCAGGAGCAGCGCGTGTTTGTCAGCGGTAGCCTGTGGGGTATCAACAGCTTTGACCAATGGGGGGTCGAATTGGGCAAAGTGTTGGCCAAGGATATTGCGCCGCGACTTGCCAGTGGCGACGTATCGGGGCTGGATGGCTCCACCGCCGGGCTGCTGGCGTTAATCCGCTCTTAAAACAGGTTCGCAGGTGCGCTTGAAGTGAGTGGCGAACTGAGTTTGCAGCAGGCGCGCAACCTGCATCTGGCTGCGCAAGAGTTGTTGGCTCCTCCCGCCAAAGCGGCCACGCGGGGTGCCTTGCGCAAATGCATTACCAACATGCAATTGCTGCAAATTGACACTATTCACGTAGTAGCGCGCAGCCCGTATCTCGTACTTTTTTCGCGCTTGGGTGCGTATCCACAGGCCTGGCTGGACGAGGCACTTGCCGTGGGCCAATTGTTTGAAACTTGGGCGCACGAGGCTTGCTTTGCACCCATAGCAGACTTGCGAAGCCACCGCACCTACAACCAGGAAGCACGCAGCCACTGGGGACTGGTGAACGCACAAAAAATTCAAAAGAGACAGCGCCAACAGCTGGACAAACTTCTGGCGCATATCCGTAGCAACGGTCCGGTAAAGTCTTCCGACTTTGAACGCCCCGCGGGACAAGCGTCTGCATGGTGGGGCTGGAAGGAAGAGAAGCGCTGGTTAGAGGCGCTGTTTGCCAGTGGAGAACTGATGGTGGCGCGGCGTGAGAAATTCCATCGCGTGTATGACCTGGCAGAACGTGTGGCCCCGCAACTTTTGACAGATGCTGCGCAGCGGGAGGGTGCGACAGCAGGTAGCGACAACAGTCTGGTTGCGCAGCAATTCATTGAAAAGGCCATCACTGCGCTGGGCGTCACGCAAGCGCGTTGGGTGAGTGACTACTTCCGCATGAAGCCCCGGCTGAAAGAAAGCGATCTGGATACGCTTGTGGAGCAGGGCAGGGTGTTGCGCGTTGCCGTGCAAGGTTGGGACGTACCCGCCTACGTGCATGCCGATAACGCCCGGCTTTTGAAGCGCACCCTACAGGGCACGTTGCAAGCCACGCATACGGCATTGTTATCACCTTTCGATCCCGTCGTGTGGGACCGCGAGCGCGCTTCCAGCCTGTTTGGCTTTGACTACCGGCTGGAGTGCTACACGCCAGAGCATAAGCGCGTGTATGGCTATTTTGTGCTACCTATTTTGTGTCGTGGCGAATTGATAGGCCGTCTCGATGCCAAGGCCCACCGTACTGAAGGCATTTTTGAAGTCAAAGCGCTGCATGTTCAAAGCGGGTTGCGTTGGACGGATCAGCAGATTGTTGATGTAGCCCGTGCCATTGCAGATTTCGCTGCATGGCACGGCACGCCTCAGGTGCGTGTCGCACGCACACAGCCTGCTGCGCTGGCAGCGAAGTTGCGCGCAGCATTGCGGGTGCAGCAAACCGAAAGCGACCCGCATTAAAGTGCGAGGTATGAATATTGTTTTTGATTTCGGCGCTGTGCTGTTTGCATGGCATCCGCTAGAGCTGGTGGCGGCTGAATTTCCTGAATTTGCAGATACGCCGCAGGCCGCCAGAGACTTTGCGAAATCGGTGTTTGCGCACCCGGACTGGATGGACTTTGACCGGGGCAGGATAGGCCGACAACGCGTTGCAGCGCTCACTGCACAACGCCTCTGTCTGGACTTGCAGCGCGTGACGGCCTTGGTAGACAGTGTTGAAGAAAAATTAATCCCCATGCCGGAAACAGTGGCCATCCTGCGCGCGCTGCATGCGCAAAAACAGGCCGGTGGCGGATCGGTTAAGGGTCTGTATTTTTTATCTAATATGTCCGAGCCTTTCTCCCGCACGCTGGAGCGCAGTTACGAATTTCTGGAGTTGTTTGACGGCGGCATCTTTTCGGGCGATGTGTATATGATCAAGCCGGAGTCCGGCATTTATGAATTGCTGCAAGCGCGCTACGCACTGCATCCCGCCACCACGATTTTCATTGATGACATGCCCCACAACGTGGAAGCCGCACGCCTACTAGGCTGGCACGCGATTCATTTCACGTCTGCGACTCAGTTACGTGCTGACCTGGCGGCGCTTATTCCCACTGCACAACTCACAGACCTATGACTCAGACTAAAGACAATCAGCCAGTACGCTGTTTCTGGTGCGACGACTCGCAAATCTACCGTGACTATCACGATAGTGAGTGGGGTTTCCCGGTAGTGGACGACAAGCGCCTGTTCGAAAAGATCAGTCTGGAAGGTTTTCAGTCGGGCTTAAGCTGGCTCACGATTTTGAAAAAGCGCGAAGGCTTTCGTGCTGCATTCAAAGGCTTTGACGTGCAGCGGGTAGCCCGCTTTGGTGAACGCGATGTAGAACGACTGGTACAGGATGCAGGCATCGTGCGCCATCGCGGCAAGATTGAAGCGGTGATCAACAACGCGCGCTGCATGTCTGATCTGCTGGACGCTGAAAAATCTTTAGCGTCGTACCTGTGGAAGTTCGAGCCCAGCAAAGCGTCACGGCCCAAGCGCGTCACCCGCGAGACTCTGCGCGCGATGACGCAGTCAGCCGAATCACTGGCGTTGTCTAAAGACCTTAAGCGCAGAGGCTTTAAGTTCGTGGGTCCCACGACCATGTACGCGCTCATGCAAGCCATGGGGCTGGTGAACGACCACGAAGAAGACTGTCATGTCCGCCAGAACGCGCTCGATGCGCGTCGGACTTTGGACACGACAGCTCTTTGAACCGCTAAGCTGCTTTTAATGGGTTAGTTGATTTCAGTAATGAAATCGGCCTTTGTGCGGCGCACTTTCTTCAGCCCGGCCAGCCAGTCCTTGCCTTCTTCACGGTAACCCAGCGGCATGATGGCCACGCTGCGCAGACCGCGATCGCGCAGTTTGAGCAACTCGTCTAAAGCAGCGGGGTTGAAGCCTTCCATGGGCGTGCTGTCCACCTGTTCAAAGGCTGCAGCAATCAGCGCTGCGCCCAAACCGATGTAGGCCTGTTTCGCCGCGTGGTTGAAGTTCACTTCGGCGTCGCGCACGGGGTAGGAGCCCAGCAACATTTTTCGATAGTTCTCCCAGCCCTCGTTAGTGCCACCGCGCTCGGTGTTGACCAGATCAAAGTAGGTGTTAATTCGATCAGCGGTGTAGGTGTCCCAGGCAGCAAATACCAGCAGGTGCGAGCCGTCCGTAATTTGCCCTTGGTTGTTGGAAACCGCTTTAACCTGCTCGCGCAGCGCCGGGTTGCGGATGACGATGATCTCGTAAGGTTGCAGCCCGCTAGAGGTCGGCGCGAGTCGCGCCGCTTCCAGAATGCGTTCCACTTTTTCCTG
>CANBYM010000275.1 GCA_947373605.1 Comamonadaceae bacterium | reverse complement strand
CGTGCATCCTGGGGCTCTGCCAGCGCCGTGGTGGCACTGGCGCACCACTGCTCCAACTCAGCAGGGTAGATGCCTTGTGCCCGGCACCACGCGCTCTTATCTGCCTCTGACAGCGCCGCTGTGGTGATCACAGCCTGCAATCTCGCCGGTGCAGTCCATGCCCGCCCTCGGGCGGGCATGGACTGAACACCATCTCTCCAGCGTTGCAGCGTATCCACCGCAATGCCAACTTCCTTGGATACCAGCTCCAATGTTGCGCTCTCAGGCGGCAACAGCCGAGCTACTGCCCGGTCCTTGAATGATTGTCCGTAACGTGCCACTGATGTCCTTCATCGCCGTCCCCATGTTCTTGGTTTCTAAGGAGACGACATCTATTGTGACGCGGGGGGCCCGCTCGCGTGGTTGTTGATCGAACTTTTCATACGGTCAACATCATCTGGATGAATGATGGAAAAAATGTTTTCCATGCAATCACCAGCCTCCTGCTCGCTATAGCCGAGTTCTGCATAAATTTTGGTGGCTTTGCGTGTGACCATCCCGCTGACGAGTTCGTTCTCCCACACATCCAGATCGGCGGCTTCCATGACCACTTTAAGGAATGCCTCCCGTGGCATTTTCATCGGGTGTATTCCCTTCTTATGTATTGGCGCCAGCCCTCAGATAGCAAATTTAACCGCCCGATTCCAAGTATGACACGAGCTATTGAATCGCAATAGCATTGCGTGCAGTTCAAAATTCGGTGGCGCACGTTAATGGGTGATCGTGCTGGCTCACAAAGTATTCCTGTTCAGTGCGAATCAATAGCCCTTGCTGACTTTGCCTAATTTTCAGCGGCTGTTTGGGCCAAGTCATACAGTTAATTAACTCCGGTGCCACATCGTTGCAATTTTTTATTTCGACCCCGTCTTCAACAGCATTGAATGGAGAATTGCTAAACAATACTTTTCACGATGCTCCCATGCCGACACCTATCTTTAACTATTTCATTGTTTCAAACCTCTCCCTGATCGAGGTGAGATAACTGAGCACGTTTGCCTGAGGCTGGCAGGCTGATTTCTTCAGTCTTCGGGATTTATCTAGATATGCACGAATTAGTGCACTACTATCAAGTACGAATTAAGTCGCACAGTTTGCGTTGTACAAGTAGTTGAATTGGCGATTGCCTTTAACTGGTAAATCGGTTACGTTCAGTCCAGCCACTCGCGCAACCTTTGGTGGCATAGCTGCCTGAATAAGTACGACATCCAATCGCCGACAAAATCAAATGAAGCCAGCGTTACCGTTAAAAGTCAAGCTGATGGCAGGTTTGGTGTTGCTGGTAGCAGCCGTGGTGTCCATGCTTGCATACACACTGCTGCAATCAAAGACACAAAAGGAAGGAGAAGTCAGCGCCAACGTCAAAAATTACACGCGCCTGCTCGACCAGAGTATTTCAAGTTCTGCACGAAAGATTGATCTCTCCATGCTGGGCATAGCAGATCAATTGCAGGAACAGCTCAAGGTAAGTAAGCGGCTGGATACCGATGCGACCAACGCGATGTTAGCTCTGCGCAAGGATTGGCATGGCAGCGAGGTGGAATTCCGCGTTACTGACAAAGACGGATGGGTTCGTTATGGTCCGGGCGTCCAGGTAACGAACCTGTCGAGTTATGCGGACCGTCCATTCTTCGAGCGCTTGCGAAAGACCGATGATCCAAATATGCAGGTTAGCAAGCCAGTTTTGGGGAAAGTTTCAAAGGTCTGGGTTGTCGTATTCGCACGCCGCTACAACCAGCCGGATGGAGCATTTGCCGGCGTGATTGCCGCAGCGGTACCCGTTTCAAATTTCAATGTGCTCTTGAAGGAGCTTGATCTTGGGCCCAGCGGCGTAGCGCTTTTGCGTGATGCCGATGGTGGTTTGCTGACCCGTTACCCGGAAACTGAAGGTCCGTCAGGAAAAATTGGCGCAAAAATCTTTTCCAAAGAACTCGCTGATGTCATGGCATCGGGCAAGGAGTCGCTGTCCTATCACACCTACAGCACGGGAGACAATGCGGAACGTGTGGTTAGCTATCAACGGTTAAAAACGGTCCCGTTTCAGTTGATCGTGGGTATGGGCCCTGACGATTATCTTGCGGACTGGCGTATGCAAGCTAAAAGCACTGCAGCAGCTGCACTCGCCTTTGTACTGATCGTCATATTTTTCACCTGGGGGCTTTGGCGCTCGTTCGATGCTTCTGAGAAAGCACGTGCAGAAAGTGAGCGCTCCTTGAGCGAGCGTGACGCGGCTGTGACCAGTCTGGAAAATCAATCGCGGCTTTTGGGCGAGATCGTCGAGTCGCTGCCATATGGCTTGGTGGTGTATGACGATCAAAATATCAAGCAACTTTCGAATTCCAAGTTTAGTGAGATTTTAAAAATTCCCCCTGAGGTGAAAGACAAGCCAAAACTAACTTTTCTTGAAGTCATTCGATTTTGCGACCAGAGGGGAGACTATACCGACGGTGAATCTGTCGAACAACGCTATGCACGACTTGTCACAGCAATGAAGGCTCGACAACTTTTTGGCGGTGAACGTAGGCAAGCTGATGGCGCATTCATAGAATTCCGTGCATTCCCTATTGCCAATGGCTGGACCGCAATTACATATTTAGACAATAGTGAAAGGCGCCAAGAGCAAGAAGTGCTGAGTAAAACTCAGGCTCGCGTCACTATCGCCACCGAAAGTGCAGGAATCGGAATTTGGGAATATGACCTCGTGAGTGGCGATCTGCTATGGGACGCGCAGCAATACCGCCTGCACGGAATGGAGCCCGGGACGGGGAGCAAGAACTACGCAATGTGGGTGCAATCTTTACACCCTGAGGATTTGCCGAGGGCACAAGCACTACTAAACGAGGCGCTGGAGACCCACACGGACTTTGTAGCCGAATTCAGAGTCGTATGGAGTGATTCAAGCATTCACTACATCCGGGCACTGGGGCGGCTCAGCTTTGATTCCACCGGCAAACCATTACGTATGGTCGGCACCAACAGGGACATAACAGAGTCCGTGCTGATTGCCAGTTCGCTGGAAGAGGCACGCGACAAAGCAGAACAGGCAAGTGTTAGCAAAAGTTTGTTTCTGGCCAATATGAGCCATGAAATCCGTACACCCATGAATGCGATTTTGGGATTGCTCCAGCTGTTGTCGAGCACTTCAATGGAGCCCAATCAGATTGACTATGTAGGCAAGATCACAAGCTCTGCCAAATCGCTTTTGGGACTGCTCAATGACATTCTGGATTTTTCCAAAATTGAAGCTGACAAGTTGGACTTGACTGCGGAGCCTTTTGAAGTTGATCAATTGCTCCAAGATGTGGCGGTGGTTCTGGCGGCCTACGTGGGTGCCAAGCCCGTGGATTTGATTTATGACATTGATCCCCGGATTCCCGCCTTTCTGATCGGCGATGCCCTTCGCATCCGCCAGATTCTGGTCAACCTTGCGGGCAATGCAATCAAGTTCACGGCAGAAGGTCAAGTGGTCATATCGTTGAAGTTGCTGTCGGTTGGCACCGAGTTGGGAAAAGCAGCGCTGATTGAATTCACGATACAGGATTCAGGCATTGGTATTGCGCCAGAAATCCTGCCATTGCTCTTTAATAGTTTTACACAAGCTGAGGGTACGACCACGCGACGTTTTGGTGGCACTGGTTTGGGATTGGCCATTTGCAAAAGGCTCGTAGAACTGATGGGCGGGACTATCGGGGTTACCAGCGTCGTTGGAGCTGGCAGCAAGTTCATATTTCTAATTTCCCTTCCAGTTACTGCAGACCTGCAAAGCGCGACCGAGGCATTCGAAAGACAACCAAAGTCGGTCATGCTGGTTGACGACAATTCAATCGCCCGTGAAGCGGCCACAAAAACTATGCTCGCATTGGGCTGGCGGGTCAAGGCGGCTGGGTCATGTGATGAGGCGATTGAATTGGCCAACTCATTTGGGGTTACTGAATCGCCGTTAGATGCCGTTTTTATTGATTGCCAATTGCGTCCTGTGAACGGATGGGACACTTTAAAGAAAATAGGGGCCTTGAAAGGGGTATCCATTGATTCAAACACGCAGTATGTGATGCTGGGTGTAAACGGTCGCGACCGC
>CANBYM010000274.1 GCA_947373605.1 Comamonadaceae bacterium | reverse complement strand
CGCTTCTTAATCACGTCTCGAAAGTTTTTGATATCTCCCTCGGATAGCTGATACGTGTCCAGCTGTCCAACTGGCGCGCGACCACGGCCTGCTGTCACCTGGGCCACGGAACGACCTGAGCGGTGGTAGCTTGCAAGCATTGCTTGGGGAGTTTGGCCCCCCTGCCAGTAGCGGCGCAGGTCTTTATGCAATGTCCGTTCTGAACAGCCCACCTGAGCTGCTCGTGCCTCAATTAGGGCACCACGCCCCTTTGAACCGAATACCTGTGGCTTATTGCAGTCCATGATGATGGGGGCTAAGCGCTTCATTGCTTCATCACGTTTGTTGGCGGCAGCTTTGCTAGGCTCAGCCCGAATTTGGCCGGCGATTTCGATGGCCCGTTGCTGTGAAACTGCCGTGGCAGGCATTTCAAACGGCCATGCGAATTTCTCGTGGATATCAATCACATAAGCACAGCCGGTTTCCGAGCTAGAGTGAAGCAGCCGCAGATGGCGCCCCTGGTATATGAATATCTCGTTTTGAAAAAGCATTAGGCACCCCCAACAGCGCGCAGCTTGCCGCGTTGCGCCGTCATGACGAAAGCGGAGAGTTGTTCCGCAGCCAAATTGGGAGACGAAAGGTCAACTCTCAATACGCGCTCGTGCATGAGAATTTGTGCGACGCGCAGACCAATTCCTTTTTCCAAACCATGTCGCTCGTCGAACGCGATGCAGTAATCAGAAAGTGTTGTTGAAGGATGGGTGGCTGAACCACTCAAGTCAGCGGCCATTCGTGCGGTGAGCCCACTAAAGAACCCCGGGCGAGGTTCAGCTTCCCCGGGTTTCAGTAGCGCCGAACGAATCCAGTCGATGTTGTCTGTCTTTTGACGTGGAATCTGCGAATGAAAGATTGTGTGGTGAGGCACGTCATTGGATTCAAAGAATTCGCGTTGTATCTCGAGCTTTAGCATCGAGTTTTCGTCTGATGCCTCCTCATCGCGTTTGGCATTGAGTGCCATGAAGGACTTAGTACCAGCCACCATTCGTGTGACAAAGAAGTCCACTGTCATTACTGTTGCAACTTGAGTGCCTGGGTAGTAGGGGTGCCTCAGGCCCAACTGCTGGGCAATCGTCAGGGTCATTTCTCGGTTTAGGGGGTATTGCTCTCGAATGTCGACCACGTCGCTCATCCATTCCAACACCAAAAATAGCCGGTACTCAACGTCTGACAGCAACTCGTGGGTACGGTCCGTTTTATGGCTAAACACCCGCCTTGAACGCCCCAGGCTGCTCACGTCGGTCACGCTGAGCCACGGGATGTAATCCTTTCCAAGACCCCGCCCATGCCCTGCGTCTTTAAGGCTCTGAATCTTCTTCTCTGTCCACTTAAGGGGTCTTGCCATTTGTGTTTCCTAACTTTGAATATCAGCTGCCATTGCCAGATGGCTTTCGCAGTAACTCCAACGTCTAGGAATCGGTATTAACCTAAATCCTAAGCAATCTAAATTAGCGTCAGTATTGATATGAATATGTTCAAATGGAGATAAATATGTCCTATACGGCATTGTAAGCAGTAATGTCATATATGACAACTAAACAACATAAACATTATTTAAATCACGTTTTTAACAAATGACCGATTGGGATACAGAGGCCAAGCTTTTACTAAAGGCTGAGCTGGCGAGGCGTGGCATCAGCTACAAAGTGCTTGTGTCTAAACTGGCTGCAGTGGGCGTCACGGAAACCGAAGGCGCTATCGCGAACAAGATTTCGCGGGGCAAGTTCTCGATGGCTTTTTTCCTTCAATGCATGAACGCAATTGGGGTTACTGATGTTTCGGTCAGTGTGGTGAGCTAGGCTCGGCATCGGGAATCACTGCGGTCATCCGCTTTCATAAGTCAATAGTGAGAACGCATACGCGGACTCGGCTAATCCCCAAAATAAGCGAGGCTAGCCTTACGCCCGGTTCGCGTGTAGGTCGACCAGCCCTTTTTTACGGCATGCGCATGACTTTCTTGCTGTAGTGAAAGAACAGCTTCCACGCATTTATGCCGCGCCTGCAACGCCGTAGGCAGGCGGTTGGTGGGCACGCTCTTGCCGTATCCGCGTATTCAAGAGGCCCCAAGACTATTTCTATCGCAGGGCACGGCGCCAGACTTGCGTGAGCAACTCCGCATTTTGAAAGAGCTTGTAGCTCCTTTTGCCCACAAGTGCATGCAGGTAGCTGCCCGCCAAGGAAAGCGAGCACGGAAATATAAACAAGGCGTCGCTATATCCAGTGTCCAGTTAACCCGTGTCGGGGCTGTCTTGGGCCCAGGGGGCTCAGATGGTTTGCTTTTGCATTCGCAAAGCTACTGCTGGCCACGGCCACAGGCCACTTCATGGAGCGCGTGCATATGACTAATCTTGGCTTTCTGTTGTTCTACGTAATCGGAATGATTCCGACGTACATCCTTCCGTATTTCGGTTCCAACTCCTATTTGGCACAGGCCGCAGTAGCTGCTCTGACAAAAAGCTCGTTTGGCCTCAGTTGGACCATTTTGCATATTGGAGCCTTAGCCGTTTGTGTTATCGCCGCTTGGGCTCGGGGCAAGACAATCGGAAAGTCGTGGCTTGTTGCACTGCCCATCGTGGCCACTTTGTTTGACCTCGCTCCAGGTCTTAACGTGGTCCCCTTGGTTGCTACCATTCTTCACGTCGTAGCGTTGGTGTCGGGGTTTCAACAGCCCGCTGTTGCCCTTGATGAAGAAATGCTTCCTGACCAGCGACTAATTTTGCTGATGCTTGCGGGGGTCGTGGGTCTCTCGTTTGCTGGAGCTGGCGCCAATTTCGCTTTTGCTACTGCAAAGGCCGCATATGAAGCGAAGGTTGCCAAGGAAGAAGAAGATAAGCGGGCTGAGCAGGCTCGCATGGCAGCAGAAAAAGCGAGAGTTGAGAGAGAGGCCGCTGCAGCGAAGAAAGCGGAGGAAGAGGCTGCGGCCAAAGCTGCGCAGCAAAAAGCTATGGACGAGGCTCTTGCTAAGTTTAAGGAAATTGAAATCGCAGAGCGTGCGAAGTATGACGAAGGTGAGAAGCTTATGGCTCACCTCAGCAATGTTGAGGTTCAAGCACGCTTAAACAAGTTTGCTTCGGCATTGAATCGGGGCGACGCGGATGCGGCCGGACGTGCGCTAGGTGTGCCAATAATTTCCGTTTATCCCTTTGTAACGCATGCTGCAAATCTAGGGGGTGTCTCGAATGTCACGATTCGCGAGTACAACCTGAGCCCAGGAACATTTCGATTCGATTTGGTCCATCCCCCGATTAGCAATGGCCAAGCTAAGTCTATTCCAACCGGGTACACCGTGAATGCTAGAAACAGCGCAATGGCTGTTGAATTTCGTATGGTTGGATTGGCAGACCATCGCAGCGGAATATCCAACAGGATATTCAAAGGGTGCGTATCCAGCACATTCACAAGTTCCTTTGATACCGAGAGGAATCAGATGACCGGGGCGCTAATAAAGACGCTATATAGCGATACGTGCGGGCAATGGTAACCAGTTTGCAAAATGAAAGAACTCATCCTTATCGGCGGACTTGTACTGTGCGGATTGATTGTGGTCGTGACCTATGTATTTCCTTCAAGCGCGACATACTCAAGTTCGACTTCAACATCAAGTTCAACATCAGATTTCGATGGAAGTAGCTTGATTGTGCTTGCAGTCATTGCGTTGGCCGGGTACTTCTTCTACTACGAGGTGTACCCCAAATTCAAGCCAGCTACCTTGCTTGTAACAACTGCACTAAAGCAGGAAGGCACCAACTTGGCGATTACTGTTCAAAACACCCACGAAAGGCCCTACTTATTGCGTCAGCTCAAGTGCAGTCCTATTGGGTCTTTTGATGACCCCACCTCAACAAGAACACTGCAGGTGGACAAGACCATTGGGCCTGGGCAGAAACTGGAATTGTCGACAGCAATTGAACCCTCAATCGCGTTGTTCAACTGCAAGCAGACGGTTTTCGAATAGCGCAGCAGGGGCCAATGGAATGGAGCCAAACGACATGGTTCGTTTGGCTCCATCTTGTTTTGTGAAAACGGTACCGAAAATAAATGCAACTTCGTCAGCGGTATTTGGAAGTGTATTTTGGCGGAGGGTTGCAAATGTTGGTGCCCTTGTTGAACTTGTCCAATAG
>CANBYM010000273.1 GCA_947373605.1 Comamonadaceae bacterium | reverse complement strand
CTCCACCATGTCGTCCACATACCGGCTAATCCGGTCTATGGCTTCCACGATGTGGGCCAGATAGTCTTGCACCCGAAGTGCGTCGGTCTTGCTCACAGCGCCTGCGCCTCAGAGATCACCAGATCGCGAAACTTGACCGGCAAGCCCTTAGGTGTGAACACATCCACCGCCACGGGCAGCAAGCGCGCCAGTTCCAGCTGAATTTTGGCAATGTCCATCATTGTGGTTTCTGACGTGGGCTCCACCAAGATGTCAAGATCGCTGCCCTCGATGTCGTCGCCATGCACTACAGAGCCGAACACGCGCACGTTCGTCACCCGGTGGCTGAGCGCAATCGTGCGGATGGCATCGCGGTGGTTTTGCAAGGCAATGGACGGACGCATGTTGTGGACTCCCGAATTTGAGGCGGTTCTAAGTATTGCATCTATTGTTGCAGTTGCCCGGCAATGTGGCGCAGGAACGGATGCATCCACACCGGTGCCAGCGGCAAGTCTTTAAGCAACTGCGCGCGTTGCTTGGGTGGCAGCATCTGCTGCAGGTGCGCCACTCGCTCCAGGGTTACATGGGCTTTGCCCAGGCCCCGCAATGCGGCAAACACCAGATTGCTGGATTCGGCAGCGGCCGTGACGCGCCGGGGCGAGCGGTGCCTGAACTCAATCTCTTGCCCACCCACCCGCAGTTTGCGGCTGGGGCCATTGGTCTCGTATACAGGCTTGGCTACCACCTGCTCGCTCAGGCCCAGCAGATTGGTGGCGTCCACATCCAGTGGCTGCACCACTACGCCATCACGCCGTGCTACGGCTTGCACCAGCGCGTCGGTAGAGGGGCTTAGCTCACCCAGCAGGGGGTGGCTGCGCGGCACGTCATACAAGCCACGCACTACGCGGCGCAATGTGCCCGCACGCACCATGCGCGACAGCGCCATGCCCACCGCGTGGGGTGTGCCGAGGTCCAAGAAGTCTGCCGGAGTGAATACCCGCGCAGGCTCTTTCTTGGCCCAGCGTGCAACCCGCTGCGCAACCTGCCGTGCCAAGGTGACTGCAGGCGCGGACGCACTTGCAGGCTTTTGGGCAGGTTTTGAGGTTGGTTGAGGGCTCATGGCCTTATTGTGGGCATTTTTTGTTAAAAGTAAAAGTAGGTATTTTTAACAAAAATACTTTCTATTTATCTGAAAACAAATCACTTTTCGGACAAATACCAACGCTATCGCCACGAAAAGATTGCAGTTTTTGTGGCAAAAACAAGAACTACAGCTCCCCCGCAAACGCCCGCTGCTGCAGCGAGGCGAACAGGGCGTCCAGCTGGGCCAGTGCGGTGCGGTGGGTGACTTTGAGTGCTTCGATGCGGGTAATTTCGCTGTGCCTAAAGGGCTGCTTTACGCCCTTCATCTGCATTTAAATGTTTTATAAGTGTTTGTTTTTATTGGATTTTTTAAAAAGTAAGCCGCTTGCTAAAGCGTTTTTATAAACGCTATGTTTAAGCATCGCTTACTGCCAGCTTCCAACGCGCCCACCTACGCTGGCCCTCCAATGTCACCAGCTTTTCGTCACGCAACTCATGCATCAGTGCTTGAACCGCGCTTGATGGCAATGCGGGCAGCACTTGGCGCAACTCTGCCAATGGCGCGCCCTGCGCTTGCTGCTTGGTGACATGCTTCAAAAGCAAGGCCTTATTGGTCTCATGGTCCAAGCCCTTCTTGCGTGTGTGCGTGCCACTAGCACCCAGCGCCGCATGGAACGCGGCTGACAAGATGTAACGCGCTCCTCGGCCACGCCCTACAGACTCTATTGCCCCCGCAGAAATCAAACCCGGCAAGCGCTCTTTGAGCGCTGGCGACAGAGGCTGCTCGCGGTGCAATGCGTCTAACGCCAAAAAATCATCCGTCGCAAACGAGCGCAACGTCTGCTCACCCAAGCGTTCAAGAAAACGCACAAACAACGGGCTGCGCACCAGTCCGTCCAACGTCAATCGCACTTCATGGGCCGCCGTTCCGGCAAAGCTCGGCAACTGCTTACCTTGCCGCACGGCGCTCTCGAACATCAAATTCATGCCTTGCCCAGACCGCTCAATCAAGCCACACCGCGCCAGAGCCTCGGCCAAACGCCTGTTCCGTGGGTTTTGTTGCTCCAGAATATTTGCCGCAGTGATGCCCGGTGGAAATCCACCGGGGTTTACGATTTCCAACCGCTGAGGGTATTGCCGGACAAACACCGAGCCACCCAAGCGGTAATCGCGGTGCGCAATTGCATTGAGCAATGCTTCACGCACCGGCACCTCGTCAAATGTCAGCAAGTCCATACGAAACAAGCCATCCTGATAGCTTTGCTTGTCGTTACGCAGGTTGATCTTTTCCCACATGGCATCTTGCCAAGCGAAGAAGCCCTCGCGGTAATCCTCCCGATCAGCAGCAGGCCCCGACGCATTCGAAGAGCGGTACTCAAACACCACCTCCGCTTGTGCCAGCCAGCGCCCCAGCGCGGCCCGCGTGCCAAACAAAATCAAAGCTGCATAGCTCAGCTGGCCATCCACAATCAGTTCGGCATTGGTCAGTGTCTCGGTATCAGACCACTGCAGCTTGCGTGGGTCGCGCGACTTCTTAGACCAGCGTTCGCGAAACATCGCAATAGCAGTTGGAATCAGGTCTTGCTGGCTTGCGCCAGGGCAGCACTCGGCAGAAAAGTCAGGCCCTGTCTCAGCAAATATGGCTTGCAACTCGGCACTGCCCAATGGCGTTAAGTCGTCTCCTGCACGTTTGAGATAACGCCCCTCAAACTGCCATGCCGTACCAGGCAAGCGGCTGGGTACATGCACAACCAGAACACGCCCCTCTGGCAGCAACATCTCTTCCACCGGGATGCGGTGTGACAGGCGTTGGTGCAAGCCTGCCTCGGTGCGCCCCGGTTCATCGAATGCTGTAGTGCCCACTATCTGACGTGGGCGGCGGTCTGTGACACCCAAAATGATCTTGCCGCCACCCTCGTTCGCCAAGGCCACACAGTAGTCCACCAGCTTGTCAAAGTCATACCGGTTTTTGGCTTCTTTGAACTCCAGCCGCAATCCTTCCGGTTCGGCCAGCCACTGCATCAGTTGTTCGGGGGTAGTGTGCATGTGCGCAATGCTACAACTCCCCCGCAAACGCCCGCTGCTGCAGCGAGGCGAACAGGGCGTCCAGCTGGGCCAGGGCGGCGCGGTGGGTGGCTTTGAGGGCTTCGATGGCTTGGATGCGGGTGGCGAAGGTTTGTTGGAGAGCGAGTGGAGGGTGACCAACTCGGATTGAAAGCACTTTATCCTGAGAGATGTTCTTCATTGACCCGCTGGTTCCACTGGCGCGCTGTCCGATTTCCTGCCGGAATTTGGGCTGCTGAAACAGATGCCGGACATACAAAGGCGCAGTTCTGGTTGGTTGGTGCCAGACGAAGCGCCACAACTTATCTGGAAGCAAAAGGTTGTCTGGTGTGGCCGCGACGAATGCGGTAGCTCCGATGAGTTCAGTAGTGTTTGCGCGGCTAAACAGGAGATCCCCGGCACGAACGATGTGCGACTGTGGTGGCACGTAATCGGACGGTACAGCCTTGCTTTGTTCAGGCTTGTATTCCAAGGAGGTAACGGCACTGACCTTGAGCACTCGAAATTCAGATGTGGAGTCATCCTCATCGTCTGCAACAAGGCTCTTCCCACTTTCAAAGCCTGCCACGAAGTCACTCACCGCAGCCATGGGCCATTCACGGTCATTCAGCACCGGGTCGCCAAACATATCGAGAAAGAGGGACTGGGTGAGGGTGTCGAGGTGGGCCAGGGCTTGGCGGCGTTGGGTTCGGAGGGTTTCGGCCTGGTCTAGGATGGCGGCGATGCGGCGTTGCTCTTCCAGCGGCGGAACGATCACCGGTATTTCGGAAGCCCCCGCTTTGGTCAACTTACCCCGAGTCGTTCCTGTGATGAAGGGCGTGAGGTCATAGTTTTCAAGCAGACGACACAAGAAGCCGATGTCAACTTCCGCCGTTGGCCGCAAAACATGCGCGTGGTTATTCACCCAAGTTTTTCCGCTAACCCTGTAGGCGACACCTCTATCGGGCGACTCAAAGTGCCCACCGTCTTCGGCTAGCAAGATCAGAGGTTCGTCAAAAATAAAGTCATCAATCCAACCCTGCGGCCCATTGGCCCCATAGTACGGATACGGGCCTGGCTTTCGATCTGACTCAGTTACAGGCCTGCGCTTGTGGT
>CANBYM010000272.1 GCA_947373605.1 Comamonadaceae bacterium | reverse complement strand
CGGTTTTTTGCACGTCAAGCTGCAGCAAACGGGCGCAGGCGGCAGCCGCACCGAGCGTGCCGGTGGAGCCGGTGATGTGCCAGCCGCGGTCGTAATGATCGGGGTACATGGCGTTGCCCACGCGGCAGGCCACGTCAATGCCAATGACCAGCGCGTCAATCACGGCGCGCCCGGTGAAGTTGCCGGGCATGGCGCCTGACGTGCCCATGTGCTCGGCCAATGCCAGGATGCTTGATGCCACCGGGCCGGCGGGGTGAATGATGGTTTTGAGGTGGGTGTCGTCAAAGTCAAAGGTGTGGGAGGTGATGCCGTTAATCAGCGCGGCGCTGGCCATGTCCACTTTCTCGGCTCGGCCCAGCACGCTGGCCTGTGCTGCGGGTTGCAGCAGTTGCACTGCGGCCAGGGCGGCGTGGGCAGACTCATGTTGTGCAGCACCGACGGCGCAGCCGAACCAATTGACGAAGGTGCGGTGCGCTTCGTGGTCCACCGCGTCGCTCCAACCCTTGGAGGGGTGGGTGGCAACAAACTGGGCAAGAATTTGCGTGATCGCGGGGGCGTTGTGGTCAGCTGCGACTTGGGTATTGCGGGCCATGGAGAGGTTCTTTCTTGGATTGATTTGAAACTTAAATGCTATTTAATTAGTAGCTGCTTACGCAATTAAATAAAGGTCTGAAGCCACTTTTTACTGTGAAAACTAGTTATCCAGCTCGATATTTCGCTCTTTTGCCAGCTTGGTCCAGCGCGCAATGTCGGCCTTGATGTAGGCACCAAATTGCTCGGGTGTCATGGGCATGGGCTCGACCGCTTCGACCGAGAGTTTCTCGCGCAAATCCGCCGCCCGCAGCACGCTGTTGAGCGACTCATTGAGCTGCTTGACGATGGCCGGGGGCAGACCCGCAGGCCCGACCACGCCGTACCACTGAATCGCATCAAAGCCCTTGAAGCCGGACTCCTCCAGCGTAGGCACGTCTTTGAACTGCGGGTGGCGTTTGGCACCGGTCACCGCCAGCGGGCGCACCCGGCCCGATTTGATGTGGGGAATGGCGGCGGCCAGGCCCGGGAACATGGCCTGGGTTTGCCCGCCCATCAGGTCGGTAAAGGCCGGGGCGATGCCGCGATAAGGAATGTGCACCATGAAGGAGTTGACCTGCTGCTTGAACAGCTCCATGGTCAGGTGGGTGAGCGAGCCCGCGCCGGAGGAGCCGTAGCTCACGCGGCCAGGATTTTTGCGCAGGTATTCGATGAATTCCTTGATATTTTTCACGGGTAGCGCGGCATTGACCACCAGCACATTGGGCGTGCCCCCAATCATGCCGATGGGGGTGAAGTCTTTGACCGCATCAAAAGGCAGCTTGCGCGTGGCCGGACTGGTGCCGTGGGTGGCGACATAGCCTTGCATCAAGGTGTAGCCATCCGGTGTCGCTTTGGCCGTGTTTTGGCTGGCAATCACACCGCCACCACCGCCTTGGTTGTCCACGATCATGGGCTGATTGAGGACTTTGCTCCAGCGCTCGGTGACGGTGCGGCCAATCATGTCGGCCCCGCCGCCTGCGGATACCGGCACGATGTAGCGAATGGGCTTGTTGGGGTAAGCCGCCTGCGCGTTGGCGTTGAGGTGGACGAAAGCGGACGGCAGCAGCAAGGCGGGCGCGGTGCCCAGTAGGGTACGACGTTTCATGGGAGGGGCTTCCTTGGAGCGGAAAGGCGAATCAAAGACAGCCATTGTCTCACTGGGGCGCATACTCGGTGGAAGAGAGTTTGTGAGTAAAACTACACTCTGGCATGGACATTCAACCCGCTCAGCCCCCCGTCATTCCCGCGCAGACACGAAACCCGAGCGCCTGCATCTGGTTTCGCCGCGACCTGCGGTTGCACGATAACGCGGCGCTCTATCACGCGCTGAAAAATAACACCTTGGTCTATGGTGTGTTTGTGCTGGACACCGATATTTTGCAGAGACTGCCGCGTGCTGATCGGCGGGTGGAGTTCATTCTCGAATCGTTGAGGGACCTGGACGCGCAGATGCAAGCCCTGAGCGCAGGTCGCGCGCGGCTGATCGTTTTGCATGGTCGTGCTGTGGATGAAATTCCGCGCATTGCCCTGCAATTGGGCGTGCAGGCGGTGTACACCAATCACGATGATGAACCCCAAGCCCTGGCCCGTGACAGTGCGGTGCGAACGGCTTTGCAAGCCCAGGGTGCGGCGCTGCACACCTTCAAAGACCATGTAGTGTTTGAGCGGCAAGAACTGTTCACGCAACAGGGCAAGCCCTACACGGTGTTCACGCCGTACAAAAACGCGTGGCTCAAAAAGCTGGAGCAAGACGGGGGTGGTTTTTATCTCAAGCCCTACCCCACAGAAAACTACGCGGCGCATTGGGCGGATGTGTCGCAGTTGATGACCACGTTCATCAAAGGGTTGTGCCATGTGCCCCGTTTGCAAGACATCGGGTTTGAATCCACTAACCTGAAGGTCTTGAACATTCCAACCGGCGCAAGCGGCGCGCAAACCTTGTTGCAGAATTTTTTGGAGCGCATCGACCGCTACCAAGCCACGCGTGATTTTCCGGCGGTCAAAGGTCCGAGTTATTTGAGCGTGCATCTGCGCTTTGGCACGGTGTCGATCCGCGAGCTGGCGCGGCTGGCGCACCAGCGCATGTTTGACAGCCACGTCACCGGGTTGGCCGGTGCGGCAACCTGGTTATCGGAGCTGATTTGGCGTGATTTTTATGCGCAGATATTGGCTAACTTTCCCCATGTGGTGCAGGGTGCATTCAAGCCAGAATACGACCGCATCGAATGGGAGCAGGGACCGCAGGCCGATGCACTTTTTGCCGCTTGGTGCGAAGCCCGCACCGGTTACCCGCTGGTGGACGCGGCCATGCGCCAACTCAACCAGAGTGGGTACATGCACAACCGTTTGCGCATGGTGGTGGCGAGCTTCCTCACCAAGGATTTGGGGGTTAACTGGCGTTGGGGCGAGCGCTATTTTGCTGAAAAACTCATTGATTTTGACTTGTCTGCCAACAACGGCGGCTGGCAGTGGGCTGCCTCCAGTGGTTGCGATGCGCAGCCTTACTTTCGCATTTTCAACCCGATCACGCAGAGTGAAAAGTTTGACGCCGAGGGAAAATTCATCCGACGCTACATGCCCGAGTTGGCGCACTTGAACACCAAAGAAATTCACCTGCCCAGGCAGCCTATCGTTGATCACGCGCAAGCGCGGATCAAAACGCTGGCGCGCTACGCGGTGGTTAAAAGCACCTCGTAGGACCTACACGCTTGATGCTGCCCGACGCGTGAACGGCAATCTCACTGCTATATTGCGTGACATGCCAAACTCCGCCCCGCGCCAACCGCAGTTCATCCAACTGCACCGTGAAGACCATGCGGCGGTGCGCGCAGAGTTGATCGCGGGCCTACTGACTCCCGCAGCCAGCACTTCACCCAAATACTTGTACGACGCACTCGGATCGCGCCTGTTTGAGGCCATCACTGAGCTGCCAGAGTACTACCCTACGCGCACCGAAGCGGCCTTGTTGACGGAGCATGCGAGCGCAATCTCCGCAGCGCTGCCTGTCCATGCCACGTTGGTGGATTTGGGTGCAGGTAACTGCGAAAAAGCCGCGCGCCTGTTTGAAGCTTTGCAGCCCTGCCGCTATGTGGCTGTGGACATTTCAGTCGATTTTTTGCGGGGCGCTTTGCATCGTTTGCAACGCCAGAACCCGGCGCTGGAGATGATCGGTGTTGGCCTGGATTTTTCAAACACGCTGGCCCTGCCGACCGAGGCAGGTGATGGCCCGCGTGTTTTGTTTTACCCCGGCTCCAGCATTGGCAACTTCACACCCACCGAGGCATTGGCGTTTTTGACGCAAGCCCGCCTGGCTTGTCAAGGTGGTGGCCTGTTGATCGGTGTTGATCTGGTCAAACCCATAACGATTTTGGAGCCCGCTTACGACGATGCGCTGGGCGTAACCGCTGCCTTCAACAAAAACCTGCTGCGCTACATCAACCGCCTGATCGGCAGTGATTTCGCCGTGCAAGACTGGGCGCACCAGGCCTTCTTTAACGCGCAACACTCGCGTATTGAAATGCACTTGCAAACGGTGCGCGATGTAACGGTTCGCTGGTCCGGTGGGCAGAGGGCTTTTGTTGCGGGCGAGCGCATTCATACGGAAAATTCTTATAAATACCAAGGGACGGATTTCGACGCATTGTTGCGTCAGGCCGGTTTCC
>CANBYM010000271.1 GCA_947373605.1 Comamonadaceae bacterium | reverse complement strand
TGGCATCCTGCACCAGTAGGTCCGGCGCAGTTGGTTCCAAATACGCAGTAGTGTGAGGAACACCAGCGCCAATCCGGCTGACAGGTGCAGGTCCAAAAACCAGGGTGAACCGTTCAGAGTGCTGTAACTCAGCAGCAGCAGGGCAAGCGGCACTGCAAATGTCATGGGCAGTAACTTGGAAAATTTGTGCCGCTGTACCCAAAGCCCGAGTGCCACACACAGCGCAATGGCCAAGCCCGCATTGAGCCAGCGCGGCAATTCCGCGATGCGGCGCTCGTTGAGCGCGTTGTCAATCACCGTGGCCAATGAATTAACGCCGGATTGTTCTGCCGCCAAGGGTGTGGGGTGGATGTCATGCAGCGATGACGCGCTGGAGCCGATCAGCACCACCTTGCCAGCAAATGCCGGGACCGCATGCAACGGTTTGCCGCCGTCGGCCTGGTTGAACACATCGGCAAACGCAACGCGGGGATAGGCATGGGTATTGCCTCGCCAGGCAATGAGCACATCACCTTGCGGTGCTGCCAGGGCGCGGGCGTAGGCCGGCGGGTCCACCAGCGATAGCGTTGTCATCGCCACTGAGCGGATGCGACTGCCGTCACGCAGGGTTTCGAATGCCCGATACCGACGCAGCACACCGTCCTCATCCACATAGCCATTGTTGTAGCCCAGCGGTGCCGCAGCCATGGCGGGCAATGCCGGTGGTATTAGTGCCGCCGTGGCGTTTGTGGTGCTGGCCTGGTCCGTAGCGTTCGCCCACAGACCGGGCAGCACTGCCTTGGACAGCGCGCTGCCGGCATCCGCACCGGCGGGCAGGCGAACCACGGGAAACACGCTGTGGCGGCTGCGCTTTACAGCGGCATCAAATGCCGCATCGCCGCCCGGGCTGATGCGATCGGCATCCGAAAAAACAATATCCCATACCACCGCCGCAGGTTGCTGCTGCTCCACATAGTCCAGCACGGTGGCCAGCGTGTCACGCGGCCAGGGCCAGCGGCCGAATTCACCGGCCATGCCTTGCAGCGATGCTTCATCAATGTCGATCACGACGATGCGGGGGTCCGGTGCTGCGGCATAGAGCCGCGTGCGCACCATGGCATCAAATGAGGCGTGGGACTGACCGCTGGTGACTTTGAGAACGAGAACGTCGAGCAGAATCCAACTCGAAAACACAAGGACCAATCCCCAGATGATCTTGCGCGGAGGCAGCGCGCCCAGCTGCCGGCTAAACCAGGACTGCAGGGCGACAACCGGACCTTGCACCGTCAGTCCAGGTTGACGATGCGCACCCGGCGGTTTTCGGCGGCCAGCGGATCAGCCTTGTTGGCGGGGTCTGACGAGCCCTTGCCCACAGACACCAGATGAGTCACATCCACGCCCTTGGAAGTCAGCAGCTCCTTGACGGACTGGGCACGCTGCTCACTGAGTTTCTGGTTATAGTCGCTTGCCCCTTTTGCGTCGGTGTGGCCTTCGATCAAAAATTTGCTTTGTGCCAGTGCGGGGGAATTCAGCGCAGTGGCCAGGTTGCTAAGGGCTTCAAAGCTCTCAGTGCGGATGCGGGACGAATTGAAATCGAACTGCACACTCAAGGAGAGGGAAGGGCGCGGCTCCGGGGCACTTGCTGCGCCGCTGACGGGGGTGGCTTCAATCACCAGATTGCGCAAACTGCGGGTGTGCGGGACTTTAAGCTGCTCGATCATTTGTTCGGTGGACGGCGCTGTTGTCTGGGCTGTCACGGCTACGCAAGACATAACCATAAGCAGAGCAGTAAGACTTCGCAAATTCATCAAAACCTCAAATCGTTGTGTACGGTCGCACCGCCCGTGTAATGGGCCCTGCCTATTCTGCCATGCGCATCAACCCAGAAGTCGCTTTTCCAAAGCCTCGCGACCGCCTGTGTCAGCCATAAATACCAGCGTGGCACCACCTTGCAGCAGGTGATCATCGGCGGGATTGAAAACCCATTGGTCATTTTCACGGACGGCCACTACCAGATACTCCTTCGCACGCGGTGCCAGCCTGCCCAAAGCCTGGGCAGCAAAGCCCGGCGGAATGACCACTTCCTCCAGCCGCAGCCCCAAGTCACTGTGCAACATCTGGTCGATAAAGTTCACCACGTGCGGGCGCACCATAGCCGAGGCAATGCGCATGCCGCCGGTAAAGTCCGGCGACACAATTTCATCGGCACCGGCCTTGCGCGCTTTGGTGGAGTTGCGGATGTCGTGCAGCCGCGCCACGACGCGCGACTTCGGGTTGAGCAGTTTTACCGACATCGACACCATCAGGTTGTGGCTGTCGTCTCCGGTGACGGCAAAAACGCCTGCGCTTTGCGCCACACCTGCGCGTTGCAGGGCGTCGTCGTCGGCCGCATCCGCGTGCAGATAGAAGGTGTCGGGGTGATTCTCCAGCCAGCGCTCCAGTGCCGCCAGATCGCTCTCGATGACGACGAACTTGCGTTTGGTTTCCAGTAGTTCCATGGCCACGTTGCTGCCGACGCGTCCTATGCCGCAGACGATGAAATGGTCCTTGAGTTTGATAATTTGCTTTTCCATACGCGCTGTCCTTATGGCTGAATTGAGATCGGAGTCCACCAGAAACGCCACCGACTTGGAGAACACATAACTCATGGTGCCTATGCCCACCACCGCAATAAACACTGTGAAAAGCCGACCCATGGGATGGTGGGTGAGGTCCACCACTTCACCAAAGCCAATCGTGGCTACGGTGATAAAGGTCATGTAGAAGCTGTCAATCCAGGTGGCAACCGGGCGGCCCAGGTAGTGATAGCCCAGCGTGCCCACCACATGGATGAGCACCATCAGCACAGCACCCACCATCAGGCCGGTGGTGTGCCTGCGTTGTAGCGGTTGTTTGAGTGCCTCCCGCATTCGCCCTAATCGATGGTACTTAATCGCGTGCGGTGCTGCGCAATTTGTGCACGCACCTGCTCCGGAGCCGTTCCGCCAAGAATGTTGCGCGCATTGAGCGAGCCGCGCAGGCTCAGGGCTTCAAACACGTCGGGTTCAATCTTGCTGTTGAACGCCTGCAACTCGGCCAGTGACAGTGCCGATAGGTCCACGCCCTTGGTAATCGCGGTTTTGACCGCATGGGCCACCACTTCGTGCGCGTCACGGAATGCAAGGCCCTTTTTGACCATATAGTCCGCCAAATCGGTCGCCGTAGCATAGCCCTTGAGCGCAGCGCGCTCCATCGCTTCGGGCTTGACGGTGATGCCGCCTGCCATCTCCGCAAAGATGCGCAGGGTATCTTTGAGTGTGTCCACCGTGTCAAACAACGGTTCTTTGTCTTCCTGATTGTCCTTGTTGTAGGCCAGGGGCTGGCCCTTCATCAGGGTAATCAGGCCCATCAGGTGGCCGACCACGCGGCCGGTTTTGCCACGCGCTAGTTCGGGTACGTCCGGGTTCTTCTTTTGCGGCATGATGGAACTGCCGGTACAGAAGCGGTCTGCGATGTCAATAAAGCCGAAACTCTGGCTCATCCACAGCACCAGCTCTTCCGAGAAGCGGCTGATGTGCACCATGGAAAGCGCGGCAGCGCTGGTGAACTCGATGGCGAAATCGCGGTCACTCACGGCGTCCAGGCTGTTCTGGCAGACCTGCGCTTTGCCTTCAGCGTCCACCATGCCCAGCGTGCGTGCCACGCGCTCACGGTCCAGCGGGTAGCTGGTGCCAGCCAGTGCTGCAGCACCCAGTGGCAGGCGGTTGACGCGGCGACGCACTTCGGCAAAACGCTCGGCGTCGCGGCTGAACATTTCCACATACGCCAGCATGTGGTGGCCAAAGCTCACCGGCTGGGCCACTTGCAAATGGGTGAATCCGGGCATGATGACATCGCTGTTCTGCTCGGCAATCGTCAGCAAGGACTTTTGCAAGGCAACCAACAGGCCGCCAATCAGGTCAATCTCGCCGCGCAACCACAGGCGTACGTCGGTGGCGACCTGGTCGTTGCGGCTGCGCCCGGTGTGCAGGCGCTTGCCGGCATCACCGACGAGCTGCGTCAGGCGCGCTTCAATGTTGAGGTGCACGTCTTCCAGATCGAGCTTCCACTCGAACGCGCCGGATTCAATTTCCGCCCAGATGGTGGCCATGCCGCCCTTGATGGCTTCATGGTCCGCGGAATTGATGATGCCTTGGGCGGCCAGCATGTCGGCGTGGGCCAGGCTGCCTGTGATGTCGGCCTGCCACATGCGCTTGTCAAAAAACACGCTGGAGGTGTAGCGCTTGACTAGATCGCTCATGGGCTC
>CANBYM010000270.1 GCA_947373605.1 Comamonadaceae bacterium | reverse complement strand
TGGCCGACCACAGCGAATAGCGGCCGCCGACCCAGTCCCAAAATCCAAAAGTCGTTGTAATACCGAACGCATTGGCCGCAGCAACATTGGTGGTCAACGCTGCAAAGTGGCGCGCGATGTCGGTGCCCCCCAGTTGCGCAAACCAGGCCTTCGCCGACTCCGCATTGGTCATGGTTTCGATGGTGGTGAAGGTCTTGCTGGCGATCAGGAACAGCGTGCTTTCGGCCTTCACCTTTTTCAATACCGACGCCAGTTCGTGCCCATCGACATTGCTCACGAAATGCAACGTTTTCCCCGAATCCGCAAACGCGTCCAACGCAAGCACCGCCATTTGCGGTCCGAGGTCTGATCCGCCAATACCGATATTCACGACATCGGTAATCGCTTTGTCGGCGCGTACCTTTTCGGCATAATCCAACATGGCGTCCAGAGTAGCTTCCACCTTGGCTTGCTCAACCGCTTTGTGCGCAGTCAATTCATCATGGTGCGTGTCAGTAACAAAGCTGACGGGGTTGCGCAGAAGCGTGTGCCACACCTCCCGGTGTTCGGTGTTGTTGATTTTTTCACCGGCAAACATAGCGTTGCGATGTTCCTCAACGCCGCATTGACGGGCCAGTTCAAACAACAGCTTCTCCGTTTTTGCATCGATACGGTTCTTGGACATGTCCGCAAATACGTAAGGCGCGTTCTGGCTATGCGCCTCAACACGGCCCGTGTCGTTGGCGAAGGCATCGCGCGCATCAAAGTCTTTTCCGTCTGCCACAAATGCAGCTTGGAGTTGCGCCCAGGCGGGCGTGCGGTCACATCGGGTGCGTGTCATTGTCCTTAGCTCCTCATGCGGCCAGCAGCAACTGTTCAAGCTTGACCGCATCTACGCAAAACGCGCGAATGCCCTCGGCCAGCTTTTCGGTGGCCATGGCGTCCTCGTTCAGGGCGAGGCGGAAACCGGCTTCGTCGTAAGACACGTGCTGCAAGTCCAGGACACGTGCTTTCTCTGCATTCAAAGAAGCGGAGAGTGGCACATTAGTGGCTGCCAATGTGGCGAGCAATTCCGGGCTGATGGTTAGCAGGTCGCAGCCGGCAAGTGCTGTAATTTGACCTGCATTGCGAAAGCTCGCACCCATCACTTCGGTAGCGATGCCGAACTTCTTGTAGTAGTTGTAAATCTGTGCGACCGACTTCACACCGGGGTCATTCGCCAGCGCGTTGTCCGACTCCACCCATGCTGAGCCCGCAGATTTTTTGTACCAGTCATAAATCCGGCCCACAAACGGGGATATCAATTGCACCTTGGCCTGACCACAGGCCACCGCCTGGCAAAACGAAAACAAGAGCGTCAAATTGGTATGGATGCCTTTGCGCTCCAGTTGCTGAGCGGCTTGTATGCCCTCCCAGGTGGACGCCACCTTGATCAAAACACGATCAATGTGAATGCCTTGCGCTTGATACAGCTCGATGATGCGCTCACCGCGCGCTACGGTGGCGTTGGTGTCAAAGCTCAAGCGTGCGTCCACCTCGGTCGACACGCGCCCGGGGATGATGGACAGGATTTCACAGCCAAAGCGAACCAACAGGCGGTCCATGATTTCATCCAGTGGCCGTCCACGGAACTGATTGACCGTGTCTTTGAGCAAAGGCGCGTATTCGGCCTTTTGCACCGCTTTGAGTATGAGCGAGGGGTTGGTGGTCGCATCTTGGGGCTTAAACGCATCAAGTTGCTTGAAATCGCCGGTGTCGGCTACCACGGTCGTGAATGACTTGAGTGCCTCAAGTTGGCTAATAGGTTGATTCATGCTTGAATTATCAATGAAACAAAGTTACATTACAACGTCATTATTTATGTAACTTAAGATCATGAGCTTTGATTTAGTCTTATTCGGCGGCACTGGCGACCTAACTTGGCGCAAGCTGATGCCCGCATTGTTTCAGGCCTTTCGCCACGGTACTTTGCCGGAGGGCGCACGCATCATCGGTGTGGGGCGCGACAAGCTCAGCAACGACGAGTACCGTGACCTGATCAAGACGCGGTTTGAGAAGGTGGATCTGGCCAAACGCCCCAGCGCAGACGAGTTTGCCCGTTTTGCGGCGATTCTTGAATTTTTGAGCATGGACTTGTCCAAGCCGGGCGACTACGCGGCACTCGCCGCCACACTGAATGCGCGTGGCGCCGACAGCGTCGTGATGTACGTAGCTACGGCTCCCGCACTATTCACCACAGTCTGCGAACAATTGGGCGCTTCGGGCTTGAATACGCCCAAAACCCGCGTCGTACTGGAAAAACCACTGGGCAATGACCTGGCTTCCAATCGCAACATCAACGCAACGGTGCGCCGGTTTTTTGAGGAAAAGCAGGTTTTCCGTATTGACCACTATCTGGGCAAACCCGCGGTGCAAAACCTGTTTGCGCTGCGCTTTGGCAACGCCTTGTTTGAGCCCCTATGGCGGCGCGAGCACATTGCAAACATTCAAATCACCATTGCTGAGGACTTGGGTGTAGAGAGCCGTGGCGCTTTTTATGAAACCACGGGCGCCCTGCGCGATATGGTTCAAAACCACGCACTGCAGTTGCTGTGCGCCATTGGTATGGAGCCGCCCATCAATTCGCATGCAGATGCCATTCGCGACGAAAAGCTCAAAGTTTTGCGCTCGCTCAAGCCCTGGACACGGGAGACACTTACGCAAGACGTGGTGCGCGGCCAATATGCCAGCGGTACCATTAATGGCACCAAGGTTCCGGGCTACCGCGAAGAGGCAGGCGTCAACCCCGCTAGCAACACCGAGACTTTTGTAGCCTTACGCACTGAGATTGCCAACTGGCGCTGGGCCGGTGTGCCGTTTTATATTCGCACCGGCAAGCGATTGGCCGGTCGTGATGCACGCATCGTGGTGAACTTCCGCCCCACACCGCACGCGATTTTCAATTCCAACGTAGGCATGGCCAATAGTCTGGTGATTAACCTGCAGCCCAAAGACGGATTGGAGCTGCACCTGCTTGCACAAGGGCAGGCCAACCGCAAGGCTTCGCAATCGCTAGCCCCCGTGCAACTGGACCTGGACTTTGACAAGCGCTTTGGCTCAGAGCGCGTGGGTGCATACGAGCGATTGCTACTCGATGTCATCGACGGCCGATTGAATCTGTTTGTGCGCAGTGACGAACAGGAAGAGGCCTGGCGCTGGGTTGAACCCATGTTGGACTATTGGGCGGTCGATGCACAAGGCCCGCGCCTTTACGCTGCGGGCACTTGGGGACCGAGCGCATCGAGCGCCATGATTGCGCGCGACGGCTTTTGCTGGAGTGAAGAGGCATGAGTCCCGATGCTTGAACGCATTAAAGCCTCACTCCCTTCGCTGGCACCCGCCGAACAGCGCGTGGGCAAACTATGTCTAGCCGACCCGCGCGCTTTTGCAAAACTACCGGTGAGCGAACTGGCAGACCGGGCGCATGTGAGCAAACCCACAGTGGTGCGGTTTTGCCGTAGCGTGGGTTATGACGGACTATCGGACTTCAAGCTCAAGCTGGCGGGCACAGTGAACGAAGGCGTGCCTTTTATTCACCGCAGCGTGGATGCAGACGACAAAACCGGCGACGTGATGGTCAAAGTGATCGACAACACGGTTGCTGCTTTTCTGAAGTACCGCAACGAAGCGTCAAGCGCAGCCATTGAAAAGGCGGTGGACGCGATTGTGAACGCTTACGAAGCCGGGCGGCAGATTCAGTTCTTTGGCGTGGGCAACTCCGGCATCGTGGCGCAAGACGCGCAGCACAAATTCTTCCGGCTAGGCATCAACACCACCGCCTACAGCGATGGCCATATGCAGGTGATGAGCGCCTCCATCCTGCGCCCGGGCGACTGCGTAATCGTTATCAGCAACTCAGGCCGCACCCGCGATTTAATGGACGCCTGCGACATCGCGCGCAAAAACGGCGCAACCACCATCACCATTACCGCCAGCGGTTCGCCACTTGCTAGCGCTAGTAATATTCACCTCAGCGCCGACCACCCGGAAGGCTTTGACAAATACAGCCCCATGGTCTCGCGCCTTTTGCACCTCATGATGATCGACATCCTGGCAACCTGCGTGGCACTGCGTATCGGCGGGAGCAAACTGCAACCCTTGCTAAGTGAAATGAAGCATAACTTGCGCAATAAGCGGTACACCTAGTCCGGTTTTGACATGCCAACGGACTTGCTTTGCGCGGGGTCTGTTTACGTTCGCATTTCGACTATCGGTAAGCAGTTAATATTGAACAATGATGTTCTACGATTCACT
>CANBYM010000269.1 GCA_947373605.1 Comamonadaceae bacterium | reverse complement strand
ATGCGCTGCAAGACAAAATTGCCGAAATGTTGGGGTTCGAAGCTGCCTTGTTTATGCCCACGGGTACGCAGAGTAATTTTTGCGGCATTCTTTCTCATTGCCAGCGTGGTGACGAGTACATCGTGGGTCAGATGGCGCACACCTACCGCTGGGAAGGCGGCGGTGCGGCGGTGCTGGGAAGCGTGCAACCGCAACCGCTGAATCATCAGCCGGACGGCACCTTGCTACTGGCAGACATTGAGGCCGCCATCAAACCTGACGATGCGCACTTTGCCAAGACGCGCATGCTGACGCTGGAAAACACCTGGGGTGGCAAGTTGCTGCCCTTTGCCTATGTGCAGGCAGCAACAGAGTTGGCCAAGTCCAAGGGGCTGACCCGGCATCTGGATGGTGCGCGTTTATTCAATGCGGCGGTGGCGCAGGCTGCACTGCTTCACACTGACCCCTACAAAGAAGCGCGCAACATAGCGCAGTGCTTTGACAGTGCATCGGTGTGCTTTAGTAAAGGTTTGGGCGCGCCGGTTGGATCCGCGCTTTGCGGCAGCAAGGAGTTCATCGCGCGCGCGCACCGCGTTCGCAAAATGGCGGGCGGCGGTATGCGCCAGGCGGGCATGTTGGCGGCGGCAGCCATTTATGCACTGGATCACCATGCACTGCGTCTTGCCGAGGATCATGCTTTGGCGCAAAGGCTGGCAGATGGACTGCAAGGCATTGACGGGTTGGTGGTAGAGCCGCCGCAGACCAATATTGTGTTTGTTGATCTGGTGGGGGCCGTCAGGGAGAAATCAGCGGCGCTGCTGGTGCACCTGAAAGAGCAGGGCATGCTGATTACCGGTCTTTATCGTTTGCGTTTCGTGGCGCACCTGGATGTGGACGCAGAAGGAGTGGACCGTGCGATAGCGGCAGTGCGAAGCTTCTTCAATGCTGGTGCGGTCGTCGACAAAAAGGTGGAGCATGTTTGAGGCCTTAGGCATCGAGCACCTTGGGCTTTTTATGCTGGCGGGGTGGTTGCTGAACCTGACGCCGGGGCCGGATGTGCTGTGTATTGTTTCCAACGCATTGCGAAGCGGCATGCGCGCCGGCGTGGTCGCTGCGTTTGGTGTCACTGCCGGTTGTTTTGTCCATATTTTTGCTGCGGCGGTAGGCGTGAGCGCATTGCTGGCCGCGTCGACTGCGGCGTTTACGGTCTTGAAATGGTTGGGTGCCGCTTACCTTTTGTACGCAGGTGTGCGACTGCTCATCAGCACTGGCAGTTCCGGGCTGGGCTCGTTGCCTGAGGCCACGATCGGTGCGGCTGCTTCGGTACTTCTTCACAATGCGCGGAGTCTGAAAGAGGTTTTTTACAAGGGCTTTCTCACGAATGCACTGAACCCCAAAGTGGCGCTGTTTTTTTTGGCTTTTGTTCCGCAATTTATTGCGCCGGGCGCTCCCAAACATGCGTTGGCATTTTTGCTATTGGGCTGCATTTTTAATATCAATGCCCTCCCGGTGAATGTCGGCTTTGCGGCGCTGGCGGCATTGGCTGCACGTCGGCTGGATGCCGTTCAACGCAGCATGCGGCACTTGGACCGGATCGCCGGTGTCATGTTCATCGCGTTCGGTCTGAAGCTTGCGCTGACAGATCGCCCCGCACCTTAAGGAGCTTTAACAATGCCTCAACAGATCGGAAAAATCACGCCACAGGAAGCCCTGCAGCGCACCATCGAACACCGCGAAATTTTCCATGATGAGATGCTGCACCTGATGCGCCAAATCATGTCGGGCGAGGTGTCAGCACTCATGATTGCCGCTATTACCACCGGTTTGCGCGTCAAGAAAGAAACCATCGGCGAGATTACCGCAGCGGCGCAAATCATGCGGGAGTTTTCTACCAAGGTAGAGGTGAAAAACAAATCGCAGCTGGTGGATATTGTGGGAACCGGAGGTGACGGTTCGCATACTTTCAATATTTCAACCTGCTCGATGTTCGTCGCCGCAGCGGCGGGTGCCAAGGTGAGCAAGCATGGCGGGCGCAGTGTCAGCAGCAAGAGCGGAAGCGCCGATGTGATGGAGGCGCTGGGTATTAATATCAATCTGACTCCCGAACAGATTGCGCAGTGCATTGAAGAGCAGGGCGTGGGCTTTATGTTTGCGCCGAATCACCACCCCGCCATGAAGAATGTGGCGCCGGTGCGCCGCGAGATGGGTATCAAGAGTATTTTCAATTTGCTCGGACCGTTGACGAATCCGGCGGGTGCTCCAAACATATTGATGGGGGTGTTTCATCAGGATTTGGTAGGCATCCAGGTCCGTGCCCTGCAGCGCCTGGGCGCCGAACACGCAGTCGTGGTGTATGGGCGTGATGGTATGGATGAAGTGAGCTTGGGTGCATCAACTTTGGTGGGTGAGCTCAAGAATGGCGAAGTCCTGGAGTACGAGGTGCATCCCGAAGATTTCGGTATGGTCATGGCTAGTAGTCGGGCCCTGAAAGTGGCCACCGCGGAAGATTCCAGACAAATGCTGCTGGGCGTGTTGAATAATCAAAACGGCCCGGCAAAGGACATTGTTGTATTGAATGCAGGTGTGGCCTTGTACGCCGCCAATGTCGCGTCTAGCATGAAAGAGGGCGTTCAACTGGCGCAATTGGCCATTGAGTCCGGCGCAGCCAAAGCCAAACTTGATGCATTAATTGCTTTATCAAACCAGTTCAAACAACCCGAAAAGCAATAAATCTATGAGTGATATTCTCGACAAAATTGTGGCTGTTAAGCACCAGGAGGTCGCTGCGGCAAGCAAGCGCAAATCGCTGGAAGTAGTGCGTGCAGACGCTGAGTCGCGCGTATTGACGCGTGATTTTGTGGGGGCTATGCGTACTAAAATTGCTTCCGGCAGGCCTGCGGTCATTGCAGAGGTCAAAAAGGCCAGCCCGTCCAAGGGCGTACTGCGCGAAGACTTTATTCCAGCCGATATCGCCCAAAGCTATGCGGAGTATGGCGCGGCTTGCCTGTCGGTGTTGACGGATGTGGAATTTTTCCAAGGCAGTGTCGACTACCTGAAGCAGGCGCGCGCGTCCTGCCCGTTGCCGGTCTTACGCAAAGACTTCTTGATCGACGCATATCAAATTTATGAGTCCCGGGCGATGGGCGCTGATGCGATATTGCTAATAGCAGCCTGCCTGGACGATGCGCAATTGCGTGATTTTGAGGCGATTGCCTTTGGCTTGGACATGGCTGTGCTGGTAGAGGTACATGACCAGTCGGAACTTGAGCGTGCTTTGAAGCTCAAAACGCCTTTGGTGGGAATTAACAACCGCAACCTCAAAACCTTTGAAGTTTCTTTGGATACGACGTTGGCGATGCAGTCGATGATTCCAGCACAGCGCCTTCTGGTTACGGAGAGCGGCATCCACACCCGCGAGGACGTCTTGCGCATGGGGGCGGCGGGCGTCAATGCTTTTCTGGTTGGTGAAGCATTTATGCGAGCCAAAGAGCCTGGCGAGGCGCTGGCTGCGTTGTTCGGCGTTTGAATTCTGGCGTAGCCGGTGCGGCAATGAACCTCAATGCGCAGCAATTGTTGGAGCGCTTTGCCGTTTACGGGCGCTTTTATGAAAAGTGCATTGGTGGAGTTGACGAGCAGTTGCGCGACCGTTTGGAAATTGCACCCGTCGATTGGGATTTAAAGGACGTTGTGGGGCGGGTGCCGGATTTGTTGGTGGTGATGATGAATCCGGGAGCTTCAAAGCCGTTGGCCGCGCTTTGGCAGGGACGCAGCGATTTGGATTTTGTTCCGACCCAGCCGGACCGGACTCAGTACCAGATCATGCAGCTTCTTCTTGCTGCGCAGAGGCACGGGCTCGCCTGGCAACACGCAAGAATATTGAATCTGAGCGATTTGCGCACCCCCAAAAGCAATATTTTTGCCGAAAAACTTGATAGATATGCCGATGATGATAGGCATAGCCTATTTTCGTTGCGACGTGCAGAAGAATGTCGTGCCTTGTTCGGGCAAATGGAAACGCCGGTTCTGTGTGCGTGGGGTCTGAACCCGAGGTTTGCAGAATTGGCCTTGCGGGCATTGGTGGCAGCCCGTGGGCACATTGTTTTGGGGTTGACGTCGGATGGAGTGGCCTACCGCCATCCGCTGCCGCAGCGCTTTGACCTGCAAGTAGAGTGGCTTAGGCAAATGGAAAGCCAACTTCAGAAAATTGCACCTGTACCGCATGTCACATAAAAGCCCGAAAATCGTGGCATAATCTGCGGTTCACCTTTGGAGAGGTGGCCGAGTGGTTAATGGCAGCAGACTGTAAATCTGCCCTCTTACGAGTACGCTGGTTCGAATCCAGCCCTCTCCACCAGTGAGTTGCAGTTGTTGGTAAGCGCACCTATGCGGGGTTCGTATAGTGGT
>CANBYM010000268.1 GCA_947373605.1 Comamonadaceae bacterium | reverse complement strand
CCGAATCAAGCTGCTGTGCCCAGAGCTCAGAAAGCTTGTCGGCGGTCTTCGAGATTTTGAAGCGCCGATTGAAGAAATCGCAGCCCTACCGATTCAGCCAACAGCTGCTGTCATAGTAGAGAACTTGGATACTGGTATGGCTTTGCCTGACATAACCGGAACAATTGCAATCATGAAGCTAGGAAACGCTGTAAGCGCGCTTGGTTCTGTTTCATGGCTGCAAGCTATTCAGTCTGTCTACTGGGGGGACGTCGACACCCACGGATATGCCATACTTGACCGTGCTCGTAAAGCACTTCCACAGTTGCGTTCAGTACTCATGGATGAAGCCATCACCTTGCGCTACCAAAATCTCTGGGGAATCGAGCCTGCGCAAACGACCAACTTCGCGCTTGAGCACCTCAGTGAACATGAGTTGGCTGTCTATACCGCGCTCAAGGCGAACGCATGGGGGCAGAAGGTGCGGCTTGAGCAGGAGCGCCTCCCTTGGGAACACTGTTTGGGCGTTCTGAAGGCGACTCTTTCAAAAACATGCAATTAAATCCTTATTTTTCAGGCCAGTGCATGCCATTCGGCCACCAGTCAGGTTCGGAACTCCGCCAGTAGGGCTGAAGTATGGCGTCGGCCAACTTGCGGATATGTGGCGGATCTTTTTCAAGTTCATCACGAACCACTGCAAGCCATCCTGCCAACTTTGGCTGAAACGCTTCATTGAAATCACCAACTTGCTGATCCAGCTTGTCCAAAAACTTTTTGAGGACTTGCTCCTTTTCGTGAATTTGGGCGATTTCCAAGGCGTGGTCAAGCTGCTCACGACGTGCCGTAGCAGCTCGTTTCTTTTTTTCACGATCTTCCGCTTCCCGCCTGCTTGCAGCCTCCGCTGCCAACCGTTCTTCCCTGACCGATGATTGCCTCTCCAGGCCATCCAAACACGTTGCAACAATTTCAGAAAATTTCGCTTCAAAGTCCGTGCGCTTACCGGACCACTCTCTGCCAATTGAATATTCGGATCCACGCGCGGACCACGTATATTTCCCAGAGGGTCGCCACTCCCAGTCACTTGCTCCTACTGGTCGTTTCAATTCAGCGGTGGTGACTTCGGATGCAAATACAAACTTGCGATACCCCTCAGAAAAGTTGAAGTAAATCTTTTCTTTGGCAAGTTCACAGCACAATGCAGCACCTTCTCCTTCGCGCCGACTTTGCATCGAAAATTTACAGCCGAACTTTGAAAGTGATTTGATGAGGTTGTCATGCATCAATATCGCCCATTCGGCAGAATCATCAGACACTGTGATATTGAGCCCGTTCGGAACTTGAAGGTGTCGCCTTCCTTTGTCTGCATAGGGCGGACGGTCAACATTACCGCCATACCTTTCGTGGGTTGGCAGTCGTTCATATCGCTTTACCAGAAGAGGAATTCGCGAGACGTAAAGCAATGACTCTCTCACGAGGGAGTGATGCTTGACTACACCATCATCTTCCTTGTTGACGATAGGTTCCACTGTTTGCTGTAGTTTCGCTATCTTCACTTTCTTTAGCGCAATGTCCGCTTGCGCTTTTGATCGTTTGACTGGATCAACCAGAGTCAGAGCCACTGGAGAATCATTTTCTGGATTGCGTAGAGGTAGTTGTGGTGATGCCTTCCCTGCTGCAAGTTTTGCCCAATGACCTCTGGGAGGAACCGGGATGCCATTGCGCCGGCAAGCCTTGGCCAGGCCAACATCCGATATGCCCAGTTCCTTGCTCAACTTTGTCATGGGCTTTTCCCATACGAGCGCGTAAAGCTTTGTTCTATTCATTTGGCTCTTGGTTCCAATCGATGGTGATCTCGCGTTGGTGAAGACCATCAGTCTGGCAACATTGCAGGTTTGAAATTCTGGGCAATTTACTCAGCGTCGCATAAGTACAACAGCCCTGCGAACCTCGCTTGATCAACTTATGCCAGCTTGGCAAAATACTTCACCTCGCTAGATTCATTCTTCGATGCAACGAGTAACCTTGCATCGCTTTCATCCACGGATCAGCCAACCCCATGCCAACCTGTAACCCAACCTAAAGTACGCTCCACCGCCCTGGCTGGATGTGTGCATCACTTCAGCCAATGCGGAGCACTCCTACGTCTTACGCCCTGGCTGTTTGCCGGGGCGATTTATTTCTGGAGTGTGCCAATGCGTACTAAAAGTGTGGGGCTGCCCGCGCGCAAAGTTCTTGCTACCGGCTTTGTGCATGGTCGTAAGCTTGTCAGTCGACCACGCAACCCGATGGTTGCGGCCCTTGTAGCCCGAAAAGCGTCGTCTGCCGGTGGCAGGCATCTGAAATCTAAAGGTGCCACCCGAAGTGCACTTACTAGAAACATGCTTGATGAACTGGTGTCCGCACGCCTTGATCAACTGGGCAGTGGCCAGTGAGTCGGAGGATCATGATGGAATCGAATGAAACATTGCGTGCGAAAATCGGCGCACGCAGCGAGCGCCTGCGACAGATCGGGGCAGAACTTAAGACCGAACTATTCGGCATCGACGAGGTAATTGACCATGTCATTGATGCTGTGCGCGCATGGTACGTGCTGCCCGACATCATCACTCGCCCGGTGATCGTCAATCTTTGGGGCCTCACCGGCACGGGAAAGACACAGCTCACGCGGAGTCTAGCCAAAAAGCTGGGCTTTTATGACCGCCTGATCGAAGTCCAGATGGACGGCTTTTCAAACGGCGGCGGCAACACCGTCAGCGCCATGCTGTCGGAGTCGGGCATTGTGCAAGGCAATCCGGGAATACTCGTCCTGGACGAATTCCAGCGCTTTCGTACCGTGGACCGCGACGGTAAGGACCGCAAGGTTGAGCGTTATATGGATGTCTGGACACTGCTGTCCGATGGCAAGCTGCCTCCCAACTTCAGCTTTTTGGGCGAGTTGGAAATGAAGCTTGCGGAAGCCGCCTACCGTGAGGAACGAAAACGCATCAAGTCCCTGGAAGGCGATGAGGACGAAGATGAAGACACTCACCATCTCTTTGGTTCGAGCACTGCCAAAGGCGACTCAAAATTCAGCCTGACGCCGTACCAGGCGAAGGATTTTAAGGAGACTTTGAAGCTCAATGAGGCGGTTGTGGAAATCATGACCTGGTCTCCGACGGAACTGCATGCCAGGCTGATTGTTTTCAAAAATGGGTTCTTCATCAATTTCACTGGGATTTTTCGCTTGCTGCGGGACAATCCAGTGATTCAATATTTCCAACTTGAGCATGAAAGATACCGCGCTGTATGAGCATCTTCTTGGACTGAAGGCGCCATGGTCCGTCAAGAAGGTTGACCTGTCCTTGGCTGACCAGCGTGTGGTGGTCGAAGTGGTTTTGAAGAAGGGTCAGGTCTGGGGCGACCCCACCGATGCCACCAAGCGGGCGCATGTCAATGGCTGGACCGAGCGCCAGTGGCGTCACCTGGACACCTGCCAGTTCGAGACCATCATCAAGGCTCGGGTTCCCCAACTCAAATACGACGACGGCACAGTCGAAGAACTGAGGGTGCCTTGGGCGGAGCGCTACAGCCGAGTCACCACGCTGATGGCGGCCTTCGTTATCAAGCTGCTTGAGGCCTGTCCCACCACCCAAGCAGTCTGCACGCTCATCCGACTGTCCTGGAGTACGGTCAATGCCATCATGGTCAGCGCAGTGGAGCGTGGGATGCTGCGGCGTACTGAGGAAGAGATTTCGTACCTTGGCATCGATGAGAAGAGCTCTGAGAGGGGTCACACCTACGCCACCATCCTGACTGACATTGACCGCTCGCGCGTACTGGACCTGGTGCCTGAGAGGAAGCTGCTGGCGGCCGTGGGCTTGTTGGAAACACTTACGCCAGCGCAACGCATGTCTGCCAAAGCGGTGGCCATGGATATGTGGCCGGCATACATGAGTGCGGCCAAGCAATGCATGCCGCAGGCGGACATCGTGCATGACAAGTTCCACGTCTCCAAGTACCTCGGTGAGGCAGTGGACGCTGTCAGAAAGCAGGAGCACAGAAAGCTGTCCCAAGCTGGAACCTCGCCATTGGCGGGTAGCAAATGGGCTTGGTTGAAACGTTACCCGGATGGTCGAAGTGCTGAAGCCGTTTCGTTTCGTGCATTGAACCAGCTCAACCTGAAGACGAGCCGAGCCTGGTGTATCAAGGAGAACTTCAGCCAGTTCTGGAGCTACAGCTACAAGGGTGCGGCCAAACGCTTCTTCAAAGCCTGGTCGAACAACGCCATGAGAAGTCGCCTGGAGCCGGTGAAGAAGGTCGTCAAGATGCTGCGCCGCCACGAGGAAGGGTTGCTCAACTACAGCCAACATGGAATTAGCAACGCCTGCGCAGAAGGCTTCAATAGTGCCATCCAGCTTATCAAAGCCAATGCGCGC
>CANBYM010000267.1 GCA_947373605.1 Comamonadaceae bacterium | reverse complement strand
CTACGAAGAGTTTCTTCAGGCCGTTCGGGACCCCTCGCATGAAGAGCACGATGCAATGCGCAGATGGTGCGGTGGTCCGTTCGACCCAATGGGGTTTGACGTCAACTCAGCCAATCGCGACATTCGCAGATGGCTCATAGAAGCTGAATGAATCCAGTTGCTGCAACACCGAAGTCAAGGTGACTTAGCCGGACGCATACTTTTTGACGGGCGCACTGGAAGGAAATCACAACCCTCAGCGACGGACCCAGTGAGATTTGGGTCCAGTTGATGGAACTTGCATCAGTGCAACTTTACAAAGTGTCCGAATTTCGGGGGATGGGCACATTTAGCCTCGATGGGGTTGATTTTGAGACTTCAATTGTCGAGTCCCAAGAAGCCAATGGCTGGCCACCACATCCGGTGAACCCCGATACCCCCCCGACCTGACTGGTACACACCTAAAAGGCCCGTCGGCAAGATTCGTGCAAATTCGAGGTCATAGTCGACAGACTTCTGCTCAAAATGCTCTGACCACAAAGCGCGAGTACTTCATCACACGGGCCCATCAAAGAACAAGTTTCTCTTGAATTGATTCGCGTGCCGCCTCCGTTATGCACAGCTTTTGTGGATAACTTGGCGATTTCGTGATGAAACACTCGCGCCCTGTTGATTGGTCAGCCAACTTTTGTTGAAAGACCTACCTCAAGGACTACCGAATCCTTCCACCAGTGGCGGAAGACCTACAACGGTTGCGGCATGCACTCGGGATACTTAGCCGCAAGACTTAGTATCTCGCGTTGCAATGGCTGCGCACCAGCAAGTACTACTGATTGCATTGCTGCCATCACACCTAGTCCATTTGCATTCCTGGCAATTCCTTCGAAAAGCATCAAGGGGTAGCCCTCCGCATGCCTTCGTAGAGGATGAATTCCCGCGTGTGCATACGAGTTCAGCGCCTTCCACGAATTCGTTTTGAACCTGTTCAACGCATCGAATGCATTTACGGGAGCAGCCTTCTCAACCGCAGCCATCATTTCTGCAACCAGAGGAAGATTCTTTGCCTCCTGCTCTGTTTGTTCCGTGAGTAAAGCGTTCAATTTGCCTATGTGTGCCGGTGACGCTGCGTACAGGGCCCAAATGGAACGTAGCAGCGCTTCAAATTGCGCTCTGTGCACGACTACAGCTGAAGGTAACAGCCCTTCTCCAAGCAGTTGAAGTGTCGCTCTCCAGTGCTCCTTGCTTACGGAACAAGCGATATCGCTCACAACAAGTTTTTCAGACTCATCAAAAAGCGGTAGGTCTATCAGGACCTCCAGTTTTTCTATCAGCTCTTCGCTGAGCTCATAAAACCTGCGATTCATGTTCACCCAAACAAGGCGTACGAACTCAACGTGCGAGCTCTTGGATTTTCAGAACTGTGGCGGCCAACTCCTTGGCCATTGGTGCATTGGCGGCCGTAAAGATTTTGGACAGCTCGCTGTAGTACCAAAGTGTCCCGTCCTTCTTGGCAGTAAATCGCTCAAAGACCGCGGGCCCAATAGTTACCAGGTCATCAAGGATTGCGCGAGCGTTGCTTAGCTTGTCACTGCCCGACACCATGTGCACATCTGCACTGGCCTCTGCCAGGTGGGTGAGATAAGCTTCTTTTCTCTCTGCCCATGGCGCTTTTTGACCGGTCGAGTCAGGCGTCCCATCGGTACAGCCCTCAACGATGGCCAGAACGCGTGCACCAAACTCACGCTCAATTTCTACGGCATATTGCGGTCCGCCATCTTCCAGGACGTCATGCAACAACCCACCGATTTGCTGGTCTTCGTCTCCGCCAAACGCCGCGACAAGACCGGCGACTGCGACCGGGTGCGTAATGTACGGAATTGGAGTCCCTTTGCGGTTTTGGCCTTCATGTGCTCGGGCCGCGAGACTAATTGCTTTTGTAAACCTCGGTGTCATTGCTTTCCTCCCTGGTGTTTAACTTTTTTCAAAATCCCAGAACTCAACGCTATCACCCAGATGCGAAATTTAAACTGAGTCGATTTCCAATAGCGGCAAGGGTGGACCGAAGAGCTTCAGAAAATTCTTTGCCCAATTTTTAGGTTCGTCTTTTTCGAATTGCCAGTATTTCACGATTCGCTCAACTTGCTGCCTGGTCAGCACACTGGTCTGCATTAACTGCTGCAATAGCTCTAACGTTGAGAAATGAGGAACATCGAATTCTTTACACAAGGCTGTGAGCGGGCCTTCGTCGGTGACGATGCCACACCCTAAGCCATAGGCGGTGTAAAACAGTGCTTTGTCCGGTGTCGAAAGCACAGAACGATTGTCTCCTCGTGCTTTTTTCTTGAGGGCAAATTCTTCAAGAACATCCTGAATAGCATCGCGCAAGTCGTTCCGCGCTTCTTGTACATCTTTCGTCTCTTGCTTATTTAGGCTAAGTGTCCAAGCAGCCCTATGCTCCGGGTGTGGTGGTTGAAGCATCCAGGGGGCAACAACCTTGAGCCGCGTACTGCGACCACATTCCGTGGCAATTTCCTTTATGAGTCGAAGTTCAAGGCCCCCGTGGTCACCGAGAACACAGGTCGTACTGCGAGCAATTCGAACATAGCTGTTCGTATCGACCAGGAAGGTGCCTTCAAACATTACGCGAGCTCTTTATTGAGAGCCTTCGCGTCGGATATTGAGCAGTCTAAGAGTCCTTGAATGAATGCCGGATTGCCACCCGTCTCCTTTAGGTACTTCGACAGCGTGCCAAAGAAAGGACTCTTCAAAACATCGGATGTTGTCTCAATCAGGTGGCCAACACTAGGTTCTTCTCCATCGAAGAACTCCTCTGCTACGGTCTTTTCCTTTTTTGCTGTGGCAGACAAAGCTGGATATATCCCGTCATATTCAGCATTCACCGGCGCTTGCTGGCGGGCTTTTGCGTATCGGTCGACCTGCTTAGCCACGCATATAGGAGAAACGTGCATGTGTTTTGCGTATGTCTTGAGAATTTCTAATTTTTGGCTCTTAATCCGAACACCAGTTAGCGCCTCATATGCTGCTTTGGCGAGGGCGACTGGAAACACCAATGTTCCAGCAAACGCATCTGAAAATGTTTCACTATCTTGCTCAGCCAAGACATCAAAAGTGTAAACATGGCCTAGCTCATGGGCAACCCAGAAACGCGCATCCCACAACTTAGTGTCCATGTTGAATGGAATCCACGTGGTCTTTGTCTTGGGTGAATAGATGTGCGCAGCTAGTTCTGTCCTATGGCCCCAAAACACTGGAATAACCACGGCTTGCAGTTTGTCAGACAGGTGCCTAAACAATGTGGGCAACGATAACGGTACGTTTGCTTCCAGTCCCATCTCTCTGCGAAGTGAAGAACACATTTGTTCAAGGTATTCGTAGTCAGCGGATGGCGCCTTAAGCCTTGGCGGCGCTTCGAATCTATTGAAAGGCAAATATGGTGCAAGTTCCTCGAACATCCGCCCCATCTCACGCGCGCGCTCATGATGTGATTCAGAAGGTTCCTGATTGCGAACAAGACGAAACGCAATTTGCGGCTCATTATTCTGGTTTCTTGCCCCAAACATTTGCTCATAGCTGAGGCTCAATGCTTTACCTAGCTTGATGGCTTTGCCAGGGCGTGGACTGGCCTCACCCTGCAACCATTTAGACACGCTTTCTGTAGATACGCCAACTTCGCGTGCGAGCTTGGTAAACGAAAAACCAGCCTTGTCAGCGGTTGTACGTACCAGTTCGTGATTTAGTTTTCGTTCCATGTCTTGTATCTCCAGCCGGTCGGTGATTATCCGTCAACTTTCGTCAATCGTCAACTTCCGTCAACTTCTAGTGTAGCTAGAGGGCAACTTTGCTTTAGGGTCAACGCTTATGCAGTCATTGATTCAAATGTATGAGTGTCAACATGGCTACGAATATAGACACCGGCTTCAACTTTTTTGTTCCACCAAGACGAAGTCTTGATAGCCACCAAAGAACAACAAAAAATTGCCTTGTCTAGGCACCGACTCAGTAACGCGACTTGAGGCTTATTCCTTTCACCCTCATGTGTCTCACCTTAGAATGAGATTACGCCAACAAATGAGATTGGCGAGGGAGCGTTTATGCCTGTCACAGCCTGCAGAGTTGGGCTACCAAACAGAAGCCAAAGTCACACGGGTGCCTTTTGGTTGAGCGCACTCTTTTGCTGGCTCTCGTTTCTGTCACCAGCTACCTGGTTGGGCCAAAGCCGTGTTGACGCGAATTTTGAATTTTGAAGCATTTAAGAAATTGGAGCTTCGTTGAATTCACTGGGATTTTTCAAGCCATAGCTAAATTCAGCTTGCCACAATGAAACAGTATCCTTGCCCGGTAGTTAGTGAAGTTGCGGAACCCGCGCGCATTGGCTTTGATAAGCTGGATGGCACTATTGAAGCCT
>CANBYM010000266.1 GCA_947373605.1 Comamonadaceae bacterium | reverse complement strand
CACAGCTTGATGTGACCCATCAAACCCAAAGCCACCAAATTACGGAAGTCAGAGATTTGAGCATCGCGCGAAGTCCCCCAAACCTCATATCCCTTTGACAGTAATAATTGCGCAAGATATGCGCCATCTTGACCACCAACGCCACAAATAAGTGCTCTCATGGGACAAGCTTACGATAAATGTCCAAGGTCTCTGCTGCGCAGCGATCCCAGGAAAACAAACTTACTCGAGCATTTCCCAAATCGATCAACTCAGCACGGCGTGATTTCGATTCCAGAACACGCTCTAATGCTCGCCTTATAGACTGGACATCACTAGGATCAAAATACTCCCCAGCACTACCTACGACCTCCGGGATAGAACTAGTATTGCTGCAAATAACTGGGCAGCCAAGCGACATGGCTTCGAGTGGTGGTATACCAAAGCCTTCATACTTTGATGGATAAACGAAAGCGCTGGCTCCCTCGTATAACGCAGCCAAGCGTTCGTCACTGCCACCGATCTGGACCACTTCGTCTGCCGATAATTGATGCCGTACCAGCAGTGCCCGCTCGGCGCCAGTAAGGGCTCCGCCACCAAAACATACGATCCGTGTATTCGCCCTCAACACGGAAGACGCAGCGAATGCCTCGACCACGCCATCAAAGTTTTTGTAACCATGTCGGCTGCCAACATACAAAAGATAAGGCTTGGGGCCTACCAGATCGGAGGCCACCAAACCGGACGCAAAAAGAGCGTCATAACCAAGGTAGGTCACCGAAACCTTGACGTCTGGAACATGGTAGATCTCGACCAGGTCACGCCGCGTACTTTCAGAAATGCAAATAATATGGTCCGCACGCTCGATGGCCAGTGCCCTGTTCTTGGCTATTTGATCGCCTGGCAGGAAGCTTTGTGGAAATTTTTCATGGATCAGGTCATAGACCGTAAGCACACGCGCGGCTTTTCCTCGGTAGGTAGGTGCGCCAGAATAATAAGTCTCGTGAACAATATCCGTTTGAGCGTCATTGGCAGCCCTCGAAAAAAGCAGATTACTGACACTGGATACCAATTGTCCTAGCTTCGGAATCGGATGCAAATAGACGCCACGCACCAAGTCTGGGCGACGATCCTTCAGCTCCCGCAGGTACTGGTTGACATATAGCGGGGCTAAAATTTGCGCATCCACTCCTGGCGTTACAGACAGTTTTTCGGCCAGCGCGCAGACGTAACGGGAGATCCCTCCGAATTGCTGCAGGGAGAAAATCTGGGAGTCAAAAACGATATTTGTCACAGCAGAGGCTCGGCTCCTGAATTGGACTTAGCGTTGCACAGTATGGCTTCGTGGTCGCTCAGGGTTTTTGAGCCCAGACGACGACGTATCCAGGGAGTGCCAATTTTTGCGGTCCAACGGCTAGTTGCCCATCGTAGCATTCGCGGATCAAGTACCTGGCGCGACAGAACGTGCAAGCCGTTGACACTGTAGAAATGCAGGCCCAGCCGCCTGCCAACGGTTTCCAGCGTCTGCCTTGTAAAAAAGGCAATGTGCTGCCCGGTCGCAAAGGTGTAGTACCACCAGTCTTCGGGTTTGGGCACTGTGCCGTCATACAACTCGGTAGTGAAGATCAACATGTCTGAGCCTGCCAACTTGAGGGTTTCATCAACAAAGCCCACAGGGTCCACCAGATGCTCCATCACTTCAATGGCCGTCACAGCATCGCAGGCGCCCAAGCTGGGGTGAAACTCGAATTGGGTAGCCAAAAGGTTTTGGCAATGCTTGTCGGACCAGTAGAAATTAAAACCGCTGTCACGCATCAGTCGAGTCAACATGCCGTAACCGCCAGCCGCATCGAGGTAGCGCCCACGCCCGTGCGACCTAGACACCCAATACAGCACGCCAGCGACCTTGTAAGAAATCAAGATGTTCCTGCCAACCAGTCCAGTGTCCGCTGCGGCGATGGCGCTGGAATAGGCTTCATCCAGCCAGTGAGGATCTTTTGCGAACAAGAATCCGCACTCTTTGCAGCAATTGAACTCGGCCGCATAATTTCCCAAAACCTTTGCAGTAAAGGCTGTATGTGTCACTGCACCACAAATATTACAATTCATTTAAATTCTACTAATATGATTAACACGCAAATATCGGCCACAAGGAATCGAATAATCGTCTATTTGTGTACGTTACGCTTGAATCCGCCATTGGTTTAAATAGAAATACTGACTATCGCGATTAGTAATTACATATTTGGTAAATATCATATATTTTTAAACATCAAACGCATTTGAACAGGCAGCGCAATAGAGCCAATTAAAAGGCACAAGACATTTGCAAGTACTATCCCCGCAATACCCATATTAAATATTTTCACAAAAGCAAAGGCCAGCGGGACATTGAGCAACATGCCCGTTAATGCGGTGATCATCTGCAACCTGATTTTTCCAATACCATTACTCAGCATGGCATAAACGTTATTCCATACCGAAACAATCGTGAAAATACCAGCGCAAATCACCAACCTGGAATCGACCCGCACTGCGTCCCCAACCCAGATTTCCGCAACGGTTCCAAACAGCAATCCAAGAATCAACACCAGCGCCACCGAGGCTAAAAAAACCAGATGCTGCTTGTGCAGCATGGATTTGATCCAGTTGAAATCGTTACGCTGAAATGCGTCGGTATAGGCCGACCAAAGAGGCCCACTGACCAATGCATGCGCAAAAACGATCACACCAAACAACTTGGTGGTAACGTCGTATTGCGCCACAAATTGGGGCCCGAGCAGTTGCGTGATAAGAATTTTGTCGGTTGCAAACACTACCAGCACGGCAGACTGAATTACAAAAAACTGCAACCCAAAGCTCAGCAATGGGCGAACATGCTTTTTTATGATGAACGGGAATGCACACAGTTGACTGTAGTTTCTCCGGAACCAGCCAATCAAAAATGCATTGGCCAGCGTTATTGACAGTCCATAGACAAGTGCGATGTAGGTAATGGATTGGCTATTGCCTCGGCTTAAAAAGCAAATCAAAGCAAGCGCAACGACATTGGAAATCATTTGGCCCAGCGCCGTTATTGCGGCCTTTTGCACAGCGCCAATTACCGAATTCACCATGCTCAACCAGAAATTGAGCGTTACAAATGCCAGAGTCACCTGTACCGCATTTCTCAAGTTTGGTTCGGTCAGCGCACCAGTATTGAATACATGCTGCCAAGGTACAAAAAATGAGCCCGCTAAAGTTGCAAAAAAGAGAACTGCCGCAATCAGGCCTATGAGGCCGCAACCCGTGGCAATGTAGTCACGCGCAAGCGCACTGTTATTTACGGCCAATGCTTCGGCCACCTTGTTGCGCACCCCATTGCCCACTCCAAAGTCAAAAAACACGAGCCAAGACATGACAGTGAGCAACGTGGACCAGACTCCGTAGCTTTCCTGCCCTAGGTACCGGATCATTAGGGGAATCGCCAAGAACGAGGCGCCCATAGCAACCGCTTTATATGTGACTGAGCCTCTGATCTGAGACAGGTAGTTCTGGGTTCTCTCTATTGCAATGTTTTTCATCGGATCGGCGTGAATTATTCGAAGTCAGATCGGAGCCGGTGCAGGTCACAGACGAAAAAGGGTGCGTGATGCACCCTGAATTATCAGTAGATTTGCGCTCTCGTCAGAAATGTATCCCCCGCATCATCTGCTGAAGCGCCACCGCCTCGGGCGAAAGCTTCTGCTTAATCGCCGGGTCACCGGGTTTGGCGCCTTTGGCTGCGGACGAGTCTGGGAACATCCGGAAACTGGTGTTCATGGCAATCTGGGCTATGCGGGGTAACAGTGCATGCATCACCTGCCCGGTGATACCCAACCTGGTGGCAATGCGCACGGGCTTGGTAATGCAGGCGTCGGCCACCATGTCTGCAGCTTCCTCAGGCGAGAGTGTAGGCACATTTTTGTAAATATTGGTCGGGGCGATCATCGGGGTGCGCACCAGCGGCATATTGATCGTAGTAAACGAGATGCCCTGGTCGGCAAATTCGCTGGAGGCGCAGCGCGTCCAGGCGTCAAGCGCTGCCTTACTGGCCACATAGGCGCTAAAGCGCGGTGCGTTGGTCAAAACACCAATGGAGCTGATGTTGACCACATGACCTTTGTGCTTGGCGACCATGCCCGGCAACAGTCCCATGGTGACGCGCAAACAGCCGAAGTAATTTAGCTGCATCGTACGCTCAAAGTCGTGAAAACGGTCGTAGCTGGACTCAATTGCACGGCGAATGGAGCGCCCGGCGTTGTTGATCAAAAAGTCCACGCTGCCGTGGTTCTCTGTTAGAAGCTTAATAAAGCGATCACAGTCGGCCATGTCGGCAATATCCGCCGCATAGGCTACAAACGCGTAACCTTTAGCCTTGGCTTCTTTGCAGGCTTCATCCAATTTGTCCTGATCGCGCCCGCAGATGATGGTCAC
>CANBYM010000265.1 GCA_947373605.1 Comamonadaceae bacterium | reverse complement strand
ATTCCGTAATGTTGGTGCGCTTGCCGTAGCCATTTGCAGTGGCAGTCAGCACACTTTGTTGCTCATCTTCTGCAACCAGCATGGCTATCACGCCCTGTCCATCGTCGAGCATCATGCCGCGCACGCCCCGCGCATTGCGTCCCATCGGGCGTACATCGTTTTCATCGAAACGAACCGCTTTGCCGCCATCCGAAAAAAGCATCACGTCGTGTTTGCCGTCAGTGAGCGCGGCACCGATCAGGAAGTCACCTTCGTCCAGGTCCACCGCAATAATTCCGGCCTTGCGCGGATTGCTGAATTCGTCCAGTGCGGTCTTTTTCACAGTTCCCATGCTGGTGGCCATGAACACATATTGGTCGGCAGGGAAGGTGCGTTTTTCGCCAGTCAGGGCCAGTACAACCGTAATTTTTTCACCCTCTGCCAAGGGGAACATATTGACAATGGGGCGCCCACGCGATCCACGGGAACCTTGAGGCACTTCCCACACCTTGAGCCAGTACAAGCGGCCGCGGTTCGAAAAGCACAGGATGTAATCGTGCGTATTTGCTACGAACAACTGGTCGACCCAGTCGTCCTCTTTGGTGGCGGTGGCTTGTTTGCCCCGGCCACCACGTTTTTGGGCACGGTATTCCCCCAGCGGTTGGCTCTTGATATAGCCGCTATGGCTCATCGTCACGACCATATCGGTCGGGGTGATCAAGTCCTCTGTGGAAAGGTCAAAGGAAGAATGTTCCACCAGACTGCGGCGTGCACCCAATTTGGTCTGACCGAATTCCTGCTTCACGTGGCCGAGCTCTTCGCCGATGATGGTGGAGACGCGCTCCGGTTTGGCAAGAATGTCCAGCAGGTCTTCAATTTCTGCCATCACCTCTTTGTACTCGGCGACGATTTTGTCCTGCTCTAAGCCAGTCAGGCGCTGCAAGCGCATCTGCAAAATTTCCTGCGCCTGCGTCTCAGACAGTCTGTACAGACCATCGTTACCCATCCCGAATTCTTTTTCGAGCCCATCAGGTCGGTAGTCGTCCGCATTGATGACACCACCATTTGCACGGGTGCGGGTCAGCATCTCACGCACGAGCTTGCTATCCCATGGGCGGTTCATCAGTTCCACCTTGGCAACCGGCGGCGTAGGCGCATTGCGGATGATGGCAATGAACTCATCGATATTGGCCAGCGCAACAGCTAAACCTTCCAGAACATGACCACGTTCGCGCGCTTTGCGCAGGTTGAAAACGGTGCGACGTGTCACCACTTCGCGCCTGTGGTTCAGGAAGACTTCAATGAGATCTTTGAGGTTGCACAGTTTGGGCTGGCCGTTGACCAATGCCACCATGTTGATCCCAAAGGTGTCCTGCAGTTGCGTTTGCTTGTACAGGTTGTTGAGCACCACCTCAGGTACTTCGCCACGCTTGAGTTCAATGACGAGACGCATTCCGGACTTGTCCGACTCGTCCTGAATGTGGCTGATGCCTTCAATCTTTTTCTCGTGCACCAGCTCAGCCATGCGTTCCTGCAAGGTCTTTTTATTGACCTGGTAGGGCAGCTCATCCACGATGATGGCTTGGCGCTGGCCTTTGTCGATGTCTTCAAAATGGCATTTGGCACGCATGACCACTTTGCCACGGCCCGTGCGGTATCCGTCCTTGACGCCATTAATGCCGTAAATAATGCCGGCGGTCGGAAAATCAGGCGCTGGAATAATGTCCATCAATTCGTCGATGGACGCCTGCGGATTGCGCAGCAAGTGCAAACACGCATCCACAACTTCGTTTAAATTGTGCGGTGGAATATTGGTCGCCATGCCAACCGCAATACCGCCGGAGCCGTTGACCAGCAGATTGGGAATGCGGGTGGGCAACACAAGTGGCTCTTTTTCGGAGCCGTCGTAGTTGGGGCCAAAATCCACGGTTTCTTTATCGAGATCAGCCAGTAATTCGTGGGCGATTTTTGCGAGGCGAATTTCCGTGTAACGCATTGCTGCAGCGTTGTCTCCGTCCACGGAACCAAAGTTTCCCTGACCGTCCACCAGCATATGGCGCATCGAGAAATCCTGCGCCATCCGCACAATGGTGTCGTAAACCGATTGATCTCCGTGGGGGTGGTACTTACCGATGACGTCCCCGACAATACGTGCGGACTTTTTATAAGCCCGGTTCCAGTCGTTATTGAGTTCGTGCATGGCAAACAGCACGCGTCTATGGACGGGTTTTAATCCGTCTCTGGCGTCCGGCAACGCACGCCCCACAATGACGCTCATAGCGTAGTCAAGGTAACTGCGCCGCATCTCCTCTTCAAGACTGATGGGCAGGGTTTCTTTGGCGAACTGGGTCATTTAGTGTCTTACCGGTGTCTGGGGCAACCTTTGATTCTACGGCGCAGGGGATGTCGCTTCAATGCAACAGGTATTCGCCTTGTGGGCAGCTTCCGTAGCACTATTTAACAAGTCATTAAAAAGCCAATCTGGCTGTGGCACAATGCTTTGAGACATTTGGCCTTCCCGTGTTGCGCTGAATGTTCCAACTATGTTCAATCGCAGCGCTGCTGCAGTTTGCTTCGCAAAAAAGGAAAGTTATGAAATCAATTAGTAAAGTAGCAATCATTATCGCTACCGCAGCACTCGCCTCAGCAGCTGGCGCTCAGAGCATCGATAACTGGAGAGACGCCACAGGGAATGAAGTTTGGAAAAGCGCATACGACCTGTGCTGGCGTGATGCGAACTGGACACCCGCAACCGCGGCTGCCGGTTGCGACGGAGCCATTGCACCTGTTGCCGCCAAGGCAGCTCCCGCACCTGCACCTGCTCCAGCACCTGTTGCTGCAGCACCTGCACCTGCCCCAGCTCCCGCACCTGCACCAGTCGCTGCAGCACCTGTTGCGTCTAAAGTGACCTACGCTGCTGACGCGTTTTTTGACTTTGACAAGGCTGTGTTGAAGCCAGAAGGCAAAGCTAAGCTCGACGATCTGGTCAGCAAGGTTAAGGGCATCAGCCTTGAAGTGATCATTGCCGTGGGTCACACCGACTCTGTTGGTACCGACGCATACAACCAGAAGCTCTCTGTCGCACGTTCCGATGCTGTGAAGGCATACTTGGTTTCTCAAGGTATTGAAAAGAACCGTGTTTACACCGAAGGCAAGGGCGAAAAGCAACCTGCAGCTGATAACAAAACAGCTGATGGTCGCGCCAAAAACCGCCGCGTTGAAATCGAAGTGGTTGGTACTCGCGCTGCGAAGTAATCAAGCCGCAAGGTTAATCAAAGAACCCGCTTCGGCGGGTTTTTTGTTGTCCATAATTCAGCCATGACTACAAATATCAATGCCGACCCTGCCGAACTCGCTAAGTTTTCAGATTTGGCGCACCGTTGGTGGGACACCGAAAGCGAGTTTCGACCTCTGCATCAGATCAATCCTTTACGGTTGGGATGGATTAACAAAATTGTGCCGGTCAATGGACTCAAAACTCTTGATGTTGGATGTGGCGGTGGGATCTTGACTGATGCTTTGGCACGTCAGGGTGCGACAGCCTTGGGTATTGATTTATCCACTAAAGCATTGAAAGTGGCCCAACTGCACGCCCTGGAAGCCAATACGCCCCGTGTGTCGTACCGTGAAATCAGTGCAGAGGCGCTGGCTGTCGAGGCCCCCGGACAGTTTGACGTAGTTACCTGCATGGAAATGCTGGAGCACGTACCGGACCCGGCGTCCGTTGTTAAAGCTTGCGCGCAATTGGTAAAGCCTGGTGGTTGGGTTTTCTTTTCGACACTGAACAGAAACGTTAAATCATTTGTGTTTGCGATCGTCGGTGCCGAATATGTATTGAGTTTATTGCCGCGTGGCACCCACGAATATGGCAAGATGATCCGCCCCAGTGAATTGGTATCGTATTGCCGCGCCAACGCTTTGGAAGTGCGCGATAGCAAAGGCATGGAATACAACCCTTTGTCGAAGCGCTATTGGCTAAGCGCCGACACCAGCGTCAATTACCTGCTGGCAACACAGCGCAGGGAATCCTGAAACATGCGCATTTTTTCCAATGTAGAGGCCGTACTGTTTGACTTGGACGGTACGCTGATCGACAGTGCTCCCGACTTGGGTGCGGCAGCAGACCAAATGCGGACCGATAGAGGATTGCCGTCGCTGGCCTTATCCGCCTATAGGCCGCTCGCCGGTTCCGGCGCGCGAGGTATGTTGGCTGTGGCCTTTGGCATCAGCCCCGATAATGCTGATTTTGCGCAGTTGAAAGAAGAATTTTTTTGCAACTATGAGCGCCGACTCACGCAAACTACTTTTGCGTTTTTAGGTGTTGCAGAACTGATTTCCAGCATTGTTGCAAAGGGTATGAAATGGGGGGTGGTGACAAATAAGTCTGCACGGTTTACCGAGCCACTGACCCGGTCGATGCCACTTTTTTCCAATGCTGGGGCCATCGTAAGCGGGGACACTA
>CANBYM010000264.1 GCA_947373605.1 Comamonadaceae bacterium | reverse complement strand
CAACCAGTCGCTCGGGATAAAAACCCGTTCCCGAAACGATGTTGCAAGATTGGAGACCGCTGGCCTGCGCGTAACTGTGCAAGCTGAAAATGGGCTACGCAAAGGCTCGGTAGGTGCACATGCCACCAGCGGCAGTGCCCATCCATTTGTAGGCTTCGCGCCGCACGCAGGCGTGAGCGGCACTCTGAATGCGCTATTTAGTTGCTTTACAAATCGGCTACAAATCAATAAAGTGAATTTGCGTTGGAAAGTTCAAAGTCACTCAGGCCACATAGATTGTCGTGACTCCAAAAGTGGTTAGCACGTTAAAAAAATGGGAGTTCATGTGAAAATTTACCTTAAAGTGTTTGTTGGCGTAGTCGGTTCCGCCGTACTTGCCGCATGTGGCGGCGGCGGCGGCGGCGGTACTCCAGCGCCAACTGGGCCAGTCGTTTCAACGCTATCGTTTCCGTTGCAAAGCGCAGTAAATAGTGAGACCGCTAGCGGGTCCATACTTACTCTTCACGCAACAGGTACCTCCGCGACTCAGGTTACCGATGGTTTGTGCACGGGCACAGTAACTCAAACGGACGGGCCAGCAACAACGGCGACGACATTCGAAGGCTCACCTGCGTTATCACGAGTGTCTGTTGTCACCATAACTTTCACAAATTGCACCCCTGCTTCAACTACCGGGACGGAAACCGATTACTTCAATTCAAATTACGTAGCACGGGGTCTAAACATTCAAGGTGGTAAATATGGTGTCTACTTAACTGCGCCCGTCATTCCAAGCAGCGTTACTGTTGGTGCCACCGGAATTATTGGAACTCTCACCTACTACACCGACAGCACCAAGGCCAGCGGCGCGGGCCGAAGTGACAAAAGCTTCGTTATCGAAGCCGATACAGCGACAACTGCAATCGCAAATGCGATTACAAAAACTTATGACGCGTCAGGAACCCTGACTTCAACTTCGCAATCGCGCTACAGAATTGACGCTTCAGGTGCATTCACACCTGTATCAATAGATATTCAATATTCGGGAACATCAACAACCCATCTCGTCTTTAGGTAGATGAATTTTTGAACACTATTTGAATAATTTGATTAGCGAGGATTTTATTGAATTTGGGAACCCAGCTTGCTCTGGGTTGTTGTCGCGCGTCCAATATTCCTCAGGCGTGCGCGCCGAGCGAATACTCAGGGACTGCAGCCAGTCTTGAATGACTGAACTGTGGATAAGTTTAGCCCACGGATAGTTTTCAATACAACTTAATATTCATTAACAGCCAGCGTGGGAAGCCGCGCAGGGCGTAGCCCGAAGCGGATTTCCACGCTGAGCGGTTGTCAGAACGGCACCTCCTGATCTGTTCCCTTGGGTCGTTTGATTTGCTCCCTGGCTTTGATGCGGGACTTCGCCGTGGCCGTGCTGTGGCGGAAGCGGTAGGACTCGTTGCCGGTCTCCACGATATGGCAGTGGTGCGTGAGCCGATCCAGAAGTGCCGTAGTCATCTTCGCATCCCCAAACACGCTGGCCCACTCACCGAATGTCAGGTTGGTGGTGATCATCACACTGGTGTGCTCGTACAACTTTGAGAGCAAATGAAACAGCAGTGCACCACCGGCTTGGCTGAATGGTAGATAGCCCAGCTCGTCCAGGATCACCAAGTCCATACGCATGAGCGCGAAGGCCAGCTTGCCGGCTTTGCCGGCAGCCTTCTCTTGCTCCAGCAGGTTCACCAGATCGACCGTTGAGTAAAACCGCACGCGCTTACTTTGCTGCGTAATCCCGGCCACGCCCAAGGCAGTTGCCAAGTGCGTCTTGCCGGTGCCCGTGCCACCGATAAAGACGACGTTGTGCGCCTCCTGCGTAAATGACATGGTTGCCAGCTCTTTGATTAGGCCCTGATCCACCTTCGAATGGTCGAAGTCAAACCCAGCCAGGTCACGGTGCACCGGGAACTTGGCGCTGTGCAATTGGTAGCGAATGGAGCGCATGGCTCGGTCGGTATGTTCCATATCCAGCAGGTGTTCAACCAGCCAGCCCGCAGATTGCAATCCAACTGTATTGCCTTGGGCCACCAGATCTTCCCAGGCACTGGACATGCCATAAAGCCGCAAGTCCTTGAGTTCTTTGGCAACTTCACGCATGGCCCACCTCCGTGCGCAAGCTGTCATAACGACCTGCATCAGAAATCGGCTCCTCGCTCACCTCCAGATGCGTTGCAACGGACTCTGGTGGCGCTGCCGCCCGCAACCGGTTTAGTACATTCTCAACATGTTCGGCGCTGGGATTGCCAGATTCCAGCACCAGTTCTACGGCCACCAACACCGCCTCCAGTCCGGATCTGGGAACTGCGCCCAATACCCTTGCCATAACCCGGTCGCCGCCCTCGTGCTTGAGCAGCAAGGCGCGCAGGCGCATGAGTGGCTGTGGCATATCCGCAAAGGGCGCGCCGTTGCGCAACGCTCCAGGCTTGCGCTCAACCAGCGGGATGTAGTGCTGCCAGTCGTAGCGCGTTTGCTTGCGCTCGAAGCAGCGGATATGGCTGGCCACTCAGGCATCGTGCGCGACGAAGTCGAGGTGCTGCGGGTACACCCGCACACTGACTAGCTGCCCCACCAGTTCACAAGGCACCGAGTAGCGGTCATAAATCACCAGACACGTGCTGCTGACTTTGCCCAGCGTTTCGACATAGCCATCAAACGGCGCCACCATGGGCATGAGGCTGGATTGCTCATGTTCGAGCATCTCTGCAATGGTGTGTTCAGTAAATTCCGGGTGGCGCAATTCATGCCAGAGCTGTCGGCACTTCGCCAGCAGCCACAGGTTGAGTTCGGTAAATGAGCCAAACCGCTCTTTGGCTGCGTCCTGCCAGATTCGCAGCCGGCTGTCCTGCACGTTCTTCTCCACCACGCCCTTCTCCCAACCACTGGCCACATTGCAGAAATCCGGATCAAACAGATAGTGCGAGGCCATCGCTGCAAAGCGCGTGTTGACCACGCGGCTCTTGCCTTTGTTGACTTTGTCCACGGCCGTGCGCATGTTGTCGTAAATGCCCCGCCGTGGAATACCACCCAGGGCCATGAATGAGCGAGTATGCGCATCAAACAGCATTTCGTGGCTCTGCGTGGGGTACGCCTGCAGCACGAACGCACGGCTCGCACACAGCTTCAGGTGCGCCGCCAGGATCTTGCGCCACACACCACCCACAAGCAGTCGCTCTTCACTCCAGTCGAATTGAAATGCCTCACCGAGTTCAAACCGCAATGGAACAAACGCCTTGGCCAGCGGCTGCCCACCGGCCTCTCGCCACCTGCGTACAAATTCGGTGACTCTGCTGTAATCACCGTCAAATCCCAAAGCTTGGATTTCCTTGAATAACTTCAATGCCGTGCGACGGTCACGCTTGGGGCGACGTGAATCCACCTCCAGCGCCTTGGTCAGTTGCGCAGCAAACGGTGCAATCTTGGTGTCTTCGGCTATACGCCGCGGGTACTTTGGCTCAGTTCGTTCCGGTGCGTTGAGCCATTTGCTGATCGTCTTTCGGGTCAGCCCCGTGCGCCGCTCAATCTCTGAAATCGACAACCCATCACGGTAAAACAAGCGTCGAACAATGCCCAAATCTTTCATGGTGATCATCTCCTTCTGTCCTGCTTAAAAAAAGAGCAGGAAGGTTAATCACCCTGAGTAATTTTCGGCGCGCGCTACTCAGTCAAACTGGGGAAATTTGGTCGCGCGCCAACAGTCTACCGAAGGTGGTTGAACGCATCATCGTCTGCGCTGACCGGATTGAGGTTGGATTTAAGGTTGGTGCACTTTCAGGAATTGAGGATGAAGAGCTTGTCTGGCTGAGTAAGTCCTACCTGATCAAGCGCCGGGGCTTAGCGATGCGCTTGATCCTTAACAACGATGCGCAGGCTACGACACCAGATGCTCGTATGTTGGAGCTGATTGCCAAAGGGCATCAGTGGCTTGGAAAATTGACTTCTGGTGTCGTTGACGGGGTGGGGACAATCGGGCGAGAGGAAGGGGTTAGCACTTCGTATGTCACGCGCCTCATGTACCTAGCGATGCTGGCGCCGGACATCATTGAACAAATTGCAAGGGGGGAGCACCCTGAGGGTCTGACTGCAGAAAAGCTGATTCGGATGGTGCCACTCCCGGTGGATTGGGAAGAGCAGCGGCGTTTGCTGGGAATGGCATAGCAAATCGACTTCCGCGAAAAACAGGTTCGGTCAGGGGTGCATTTGCACCCCTAGGAGCGCGGGCGGCAGAAGGTTTTCGCGAAGCTCGGCTTTGAAGATTGGCGTTGAGTGTGGTCACGAAATTTGCTGGGCTGTTGGTCAAGTTGCGTGATGGGCATCAAATGGCTGACTGGGCCAAGTAAAAACGCCACCGGCATTGTGTGCGGGTGGCGTTTTGGTCAGTTTGGTGATGTCCTCATCGTGGGGGATCTGT
>CANBYM010000263.1 GCA_947373605.1 Comamonadaceae bacterium | reverse complement strand
ATTGAGCAGTTGATGTTCTTCTGGCTAAAGGCCTCGCTGGCCGCGCCAAACACCACAATCTCGTGGGGCCGGGTCAGCACTGCGGCCTCAAACCCCTGCAGGTTAGGCGTGAGCACCGAGTAGCGCACATCCATGCGGCGCGCAATGCCTGCCATCACCTCCGCGTTGTCAGCCATCTGCGGAACCCACTTCGGACTCACAAAGCTGGTGACTTCGATTTCTTTGAGTCCGGCATCTTGCAAGCGGTGCACCAGCTCAATTTTGACGGCGGCAGGCACCGGCGTTTTTTCGTTTTGCAGGCCGTCGCGGGGACCGACTTCGACGAGTTTTACTTTGGAAGGGAGGATCATCAATTTCTCAATGGGCTGGGTTCAACAGTGTCTCTGAATTTTCAACATCAACTTTGCATTCGCCATGATTTTGCGGCCGACTTTGTCGCATTTCGGTTATTAATTCGGGCTGTTAAGTATGCGTGAAATTCTTCGCCGTCGAATGCTTTATCGGACTCCAAAATCTGCTGCCGGGCATTCAATGCCTCGGCCACAAAACCGACTCGCCATTTGGCATTCGAAGCGATTTCCACGATCGAACGGCCACCATCTAGTCTTGAATTTCTGCGCTTATTCACGGACCGACATCACCTCTAACCGTACAGGATTCCATTCCGCAATATTCCGAATTCTTTCTGAACGGGGCTCCGGACGAACAGTGAGGTAAAGAAACCGCCCCTCAATTCTGTAATCAACGTCCGATACCAATTCAGTTGAGTTTTTTTGCCCGCCTAATTCTGATCTGCTGACCATATATTTTCCCGGCGCGATCAGCTTAAGACGATAGAACGCTTGCTTTTTTCCCTGCGGAGTTTCACATTCACTAGACTGTTGGCTTTCCGAATACTCGATCCAGCAGGGTGACCTGGTTACCGTTTCGCGGCCGTCGGCAAAAAATGCCTTGGATTCGATTAACTTCCATCTCCCCATTAAATATTTTTGATCATTTGAAATTTCAGCAAATGAAGATTGAACTACTGTAACGAACAAAAGTAGCACCAACGCTTGGAATGGATTTGAGAGTTTCAATAGTCTGGAAATCATGGTGTCAGATTTAGTAGCTTCAAATATCGATTTGCTTGAAGTTTCTCAAGAGTCTAAGTACAGGCAAAAGACGATACAGACAGACTCGCAATCTGATCACCTCAATACCCCCGCCCCACATCCACCAATCCCGCCACCGCTTCCCCCAGCTGCAGGGCGGCAATCTTGCCTGCAATCTGCGCAATACTTTCACTGCGCAAAGTCCGTGCTGACGTATGCGGTGTGAGGGTGATTTTGGGGTGCTTCCAAAATGGATGTATGGGTGGCAATGGTTCGTTGCGAAACACATCCAGCGTGGCGCCAGCCAGATGGTCACTGTCCAATAACGTCAGCAAGTCGTCGTCTACAAGATGCGCGCCACGCGCCACGTTGATGACATAGCCTCCAGACCGCAAAAGCGACAGATGCTTCAAATTCAAAATGTCACGGGTCTCGGCCGTCAGCGGCAGCAGACACACCAGCACGCGGCTGGCTTGCAAAAAGGCATCCAGCTGGTCGTGTCCTGCAAAGCATTGCACACCGGCCACGGCCTTTGGTGTGCGACTCCAGCCGTTCACCGGAAAATCAAACTGCGCCACTGCCTTGGCCACGCGCTCGCCAAGTACGCCAAGTCCTAACACCCCCACGGGGTAGTCGATTCGGCTGCGTGGCTTGCGAAACGACCATTTGCCGTTGTGCATATCCGACTCATACCCGTCGAACTCACGAAAGTGCCGTATCACCGCGTGACATACGTATTCGGCCATTTGCACCGACATGCCCGCATCGTCAAGCCGGACGATCTGCGCACCAACGGGCAAGCGCAACTTGAGCAGCGCGTCCACTCCGGCACCGATATTGAACAACGCTTTGAGCTGTGGTTGCTCGTCAAAAAACTGCTGGGGCGGCGCCCACACCACGGCGTAATCGGCAGCGGGTGCACCGGCCTGCCAAAGTGAAACTTCAGCCCCCGGCAGCGCGGCACGCAGCCCTTCCAACCATGGCTCGGGTGCCGTATCGGCACAGCAATAGGTGATGCGCATGGCGTCTCTCTTCACTGTTCTTTCAGGCCGCCACTTCCATGCGCAGCAACTCTGAACCTTCGGTCACCTGGTCACCGGGGGCAAACAGCACTTCGGCTACCGTGCCGTCGGCCGGGGCGGCGATGGTGTGTTCCATCTTCATGGCTTCCATCACTGCCAGTGGCTGGCCTTTTTTGACCGCATCGCCTGCCTTGACGGCAAACGAAACCACCTTGCCGGGCATGGGTGCGGTCAATCGGCCACCTTCCACCTGGCCGTCACCCGCATGCGCCAGCGCGTCAATTGCTATTATTTGTGTAGCACCTTGCGCAGCAAATACGTGGGCTACATCGCCTTTTTTGTAAATATGACAGGCTGCACGCTGCGTTCCCCAGGCCACATCGAGTGCGCCATTGGCCAAGGCCTGGTAGCGCAGCACGGCCTCGTCACCATCCACGCGCAGCAGCGCATCGCCATCGTGAACAGCCGTGAGCTGCACGGTGTGGGGCTGCTCATGGAACTGCATGGCAAAGCTGCGCACCGAGGGTCCGTGTGAACGCCAGTTGTCGCGCTGCGCCCAGGGGTCAATCCAGCCACTGGCATCGCGCCGCTGCGCCAGCGCCTGCTCGTCCACCAGCGTGCGCGCCACCAAGGCGGCTGCAGCCAGCCCCAGGCCGACTTTTTCTTGGTTGAACAGCACATCCGCTTCACGCGGAATCAGCGCCGTGTCCAAGTTGGCCTTGGCAAACGAAGGGCTGGTGGTCACATGGCGCAGAAACTGCACATTGGTGTTGAGGCCCACGATGTGCGTCTGCGCCAACGCGGTATCGAGCCGGGCCAGTGCCTCTTCGCGGCTGCTGCCGTGCACGATGAGCTTGGCCACCATGGAGTCGTAAAACGGGCTGATGGTGTCGCCCTCGCGCACACCCGAGTCCACGCGCACCCCCGCGTCGGCGCGCTCAAAGGTCACGCAGGCGGGCAGACCGTACACATGCAGCGAGCCAGTGGCGGGTAGGAAATTGTTATCGGGGTTCTCGGCGCAGATGCGGGCCTCGATGGCATGACCGTGAATCTTGAGCTGGTCTTGCATCAGCGGCAGCGGTTCGCCCGATGCCACGCGCAATTGCCACTCCACCAGGTCTTGCCCGGTGATGGCTTCGGTGACGGGGTGTTCCACCTGCAGGCGGGTGTTCATCTCCATGAAGAAGAAGTTCATTTCGCCGCCGTCACGCTGCTCGACGATGAACTCGACCGTACCCGCACCCACGTAGTTCACGGCACGTGCCGCAGCCACGGCAGCCAGGCCCATTTGGGCGCGCATCTCGGGCGTCATGCCCGGCGCAGGCGCTTCTTCCAGCACCTTTTGGTGGCGGCGCTGCACCGAGCAGTCGCGCTCGAACAGGTACACATAGTTGCCCTGCGTGTCGCCAAACACCTGTATCTCGATGTGGCGCGGGCGCTGCACGTATTTTTCGATCAGCACCGCGTCATCGCCAAAGCTGTTGATGGCCTCGCGCTTGCAGCTGGCCAATGCCGAGGCAAAGTCTTCGGACTTGTCCACCGCGCGCATGCCCTTGCCGCCGCCGCCAGCGCTGGCCTTAATCAGCACGGGGTCGCCAATGCGGTCCGCCTCGGCTTGTAACAAGACGGGGTCCTGGTTGGCACCGTGGTAGCCCGGCACCAGTGGCACGCCGGCGCGCTCCATCAGTTGCTTGGACTCGGCCTTGAGGCCCATGTCCTTGATGGCGGACGGTGGGGGGCCGATGAAAACCAGCCCGGCCTTGGCGCAGGCGCGGGCGAAGTCTTCGTTTTCGCTCAGAAAACCGTAGCCAGGGTGAATCGCTTGGGCGCCCGTGGCCTTGGCCACTTCAATGATTTTTTCCCAGCGCAAATAGCTGTCCTTGGGTGCGCTGCCGCCGATGTGCACGGCCTCGTCGCAGGCCTGCACATGCTTGGCACCGGCATCGGCGTCGGAATACACCGCGACCGTGCGGATGGCCATGCGGGCGGCGGTTGCGGCCACGCGGCAGGCGATTTCACCACGGTTGGCAATGAGGATTTTTGTGAACATATTCTTTACTCCATCACATCCGGAACACGCCGAACTTCGTATCGGGAATCGGTGCGTTCAAAGACGCTGACAAACCTAGCGCCAACACACGGCGCGTGTCTGCGGGATCGATGATGCCGTCGTCCCACAGGCGGGCGGTGGCGTAGTAGGGGTGGCCCTGCACTTCGTATTGGTTGCGGATCGGAGCCTTGAAAGCCTCTTCCTCTTCCGGGCTCCAGGCGCCGCCCTTGCCTTCAATGCCATCGCGCTTGACGGTGGCCAAGACGCTGGCGGCCTGCTCGCCGCCCATGACGCTGATGCGCGCATTCGGCCACATCCACAG
>CANBYM010000262.1 GCA_947373605.1 Comamonadaceae bacterium | reverse complement strand
AAATCGGCGTACCTGGGGTAGTCAAGCCATTGGACGGCAATCAGGGCAAGGGCGTCACTGTGAATATCACGAGCAAAGAGCAATTGTTCAAGGCCTATTCTGTGGCCACGCAGTTTCGGGATGACATTCTGGTGGAACGCTACATGCCGGGCAACGACTTTCGCCTGCTGGTGGTAGGTGACAAGCTGGTGGCCGCGGCAAGGCGTGATCCGCCCAAGGTAGTGGGCGACGGCATTCACACCATTGCACAGCTGGTGGAAGAAGTGAACAAAGACCCGCGCCGGGGTTCGGGTCACTCAACCTCGTTGACCAAAATCAAGTTTGACGATATCGCCAAAGGGTGTCTTGCTTTGCAGGGCTTTAGCGCCGAGTCCATCCCCGCCAAAGGGCAGCGTGTCAATTTGCGTAACAACGCCAATTTGTCGACCGGTGGTTCTGCAACCGATGTCACGGACGACGTGCACCCCGACGTTGCAGCACGGGCCGTGGCGGCGGCGCACATGGTGGGACTGGACATTTGCGGTGTTGACGTGGTGAGTGACAGCATATTGCGCCCGCTCGAAGAACAGGGCGGCGGCGTGGTGGAAGTCAACGCAGCGCCCGGCTTGCGCATGCATTTGTCTCCCTCCTTCGGAAAGGGTCGCGCGGTGGGCGAGGCCATTATTTCCACGCTCTTCAAAAGCGGACAGACCGGACGTATCCCCGTGGTGGCGGTCACCGGCACCAACGGCAAAACGACCACGGTGCGGTTGATCTCACACATCCTCACGCAAAACGGGCTGCGCGTTGGAATGACCAATACCGATGGTGTGTATGTCGATGGTCAGTGTATTGATACCGGCGATTGCAGTGGACCCAAAAGCGCGCGCAGCGTGTTGTTGCACCCCGATGTCGATGCTGCAGTGCTGGAAACGGCGCGCGGCGGCGTGCTGCGTGAAGGCCTGGCATTTGACCGCTGCGACGTGGCTGTGGTGACCAACATCGGCAGTGGTGACCATCTGGGGCTCAACTACATCACCACGGTTGATGAATTGGCCGTGCTCAAGCGCGTGATCGTGCAAAACGTGGCGCCAAATGGTGTTGCTGTGCTGAACGCAGCGGATGCCAATGTGGCCTCCATGGCTGCCAAGACCAAAGGCGCAGTCATCTTTTTCGCAGCGGACCGCCACCACCCTGTCATGGCAACCCATCGCGCGCAAGGCCATGCGGTGGTCTATGTGGAAAAGGGGCAGATCGTCGCAGCCAAGGGTGATTTCAAACACCATATTTCGCTGGCATCCGTGCCCATCACATTGGGTGGGGCGATTGGTTTCCAGGTGGACAACGTGATGGCCTCCGTCGCTGCGGCATGGGCGCTCAAGGTGGAATGGAGCACGGTTGAATCAGCCTTGGCCTCGTTTTCCAACGACAACGACAACGCCGCCGGCCGATTCAATTTATTCAAACACCGGGGCGCCACCGTCATTGCCGACTATGGCCACAACCCCGACGCGATGAATGCGCTGGTTCAGGCCATTGAAGCCATGCCCGCCATCAGGCGCAGTGTAGTAATCAGCGGAGCCGGTGACCGGCGTGATGAAGACATCCGTGAGCAAACCCGCATTCTGGGCGCCGCGTTTGACGAAGTCATCCTATTCGAAGACCAATGCCAGCGTGGTCGCCAAAACGGCGAGGTAATTGCCTTGCTACGTGAAGGCCTAGTCGGCGCAGTACGCACTCGGGCATCGGAGGAAATTTATGGCGAGTTCCTGGCCATTGACGCGGGCATGGACAAACTCAAAGACGGCGAGCTGTGTTTGATTCTGGTCGACCAAGTGGAAGAAGCGATGGCTTACATCGCGTCCAAAGTGGCGGCGGGTTAAGCGGTTTTTGTTTCAGATTGCGGGTCGCGGCCCATCAGCAGGGCAACGGCCTGTTCAGGCTTCAAATTGCCGTCAAGCAATTGCACGACGCATTGCGTAATGGGCATGGGGACGCCCAGGCTTTGCGCCCTTTGCAGCACGGTACGGGCGCAGTAAACGCCCTCTGCCACATGCCCGAGTTCCTGTACAGCCTGGGCAAGCGTCTTGCCTTGGGCAAGTGCCAAGCCGACACGCCGGTTGCGCGACAGGTCTCCCGTGGCGGTCAGCACCAGGTCACCCAGGCCGCTCAAACCCATAAACGTATCGGCACGTGCGCCCAACGCCAGCCCCAACCGGGAAATTTCCGTCAAACCGCGGGTGATCAGCGCTGCACGCGCATTTGCGCCAAGCGCAAGCCCATCGCATAGGCCGGTTGCGATGGCAAGCACGTTTTTTACAGCACCACCGACTTCAACCCCCACCACATCATCGTTAGCATAGACACGCAGACTGGGGCTGTGAAATGCACCCACAAGCGCTTCGCGCACGTGTGCATGCCTGCTCGCTGCCACCAGCGCCGTGGGCTTGCCCAGTGCCACTTCTTGCGCAAAACTCGGGCCGCTGAGCACACCGGCCAATAGCCCGGGCGCAACTTGCGCCTGCACTTCGTGGCCCATCAGGCCGGGTTTGGCATCGGGTTGCGGATCAAACCCTTTGCACAGCCATGCCACAGGCACACGGGCATTCGAGACAGTGCCCAGCATACCGGCCAGACCGGACATCGGCGAAGCAATAACAAGCAGGTCAAATGCATCAATCGCCCTGACCGGAAAGTCATTTCCGTTCTCCAGTCGCAATAGCGAAGGTAAAGATATGCCGGGCAGGTAGCGCGCGTTGCTCTGGCTTTGGACCATGGCAGCGCATTGCTTTGCATCACGCGCCCACAGCGCCACCTGATTGGATGGATTTTTGCAGGCGCTTATCGCCAGTGCAGTACCCCAGGCGCCAGCCCCCAATACGGCGACTCTCATGCCTTATGGCCCGTCTGAATTAAACGCCGTACACGCTGCTGCAGTTACTGCGGCAACGTGCCATTGCTCTCTGAAGCGCTGGCCTGCTGTTGCTCGTACATGGCTTGGAAGTTGATTTCAGACAGGTGCACGGGCGGGAACCCGGCGCGCTGAATCAGGTCCGCAACGTTGCCACGCAGGTAGGGATACACAATTTGCGGACAGGCAATGCCCATGATCTGGTTCATTTGCTCTTGGGCCAGATTGCGGATTTCGAAAATGCCGGCTTGCTTGGCTTCCACTAGAAACACGGTTTTGTCTTTGACCTTGGTTTGCACGGTGGCGGTTACTGCCACTTCAAAAATGCCTTCGGCCACCGGTACGGCTTCGACGCCGATTTGGATGTCGACCGACGGTTGGTCTTGCTCCAAAAAAACACCGGGGGAATTGGGCTGCTCCAAAGATGCCTCTTTGAGGTAGACGCGTTGAATTTGAAATACGGGGTCTTGGTCAGCCATGGAAGCACTCTTTCAATTTAAAACAATGTCCCGCTGCACCATCGCAGCGGGCTAGAACATCGGGGAACAGCGATGAGTCCGCGGGGAATTATGTCAGGCCGCGCGCACTCAACTGGACGCGAGCATGGGCACCAGCGCGCCTTTGCTATCCAGCGCCATCAAGTCGTCACAGCCCCCCACATGGGTATTGCCAATAAAAATTTGGGGAACGGTGCGGCGCCCGGTGATCTCCATCATCTTCATTCGCTCTTCAGGATTAACATCTACGCGCACCTCTTCGATATGTTCAACCCCTTTTTGTTTCAGGATTTTTTTCGCCTGAATGCAATAGGGGCAAACGGCTGTGGTGTACATCTTTACGGATTGCATGGATTTAACCTTCCAGTTTTTCAACTGGCATGTTGGCAGTTTTCCAGGCGGCCAGCCCGCCTGCCAGCGATTGGGCCTGCTCGTAACCGAGTTTCTTGGCAGCCTCGACAGCACGGCCTGAACGCGCGCCGGTCTGGCAAACCAGAATCACAGGCAGTGCCTTGTTTTTCACTGCACTGACCAGCTTGGCTTCCAGATCGCCCAAGGGAATATTGCGCGAACCTACCAAGTGGCCTGCGGCAAACTCTTCCGCCTCACGCACATCGACCACTACCGCCTTTTCGCGGTTGATCAAATGCACAGCGGCAGCAGGACTGAGCCCGGCGAGGGTTGCACCCTGAATGACGGGCCACAACAGCAGACCGCCCGATGCGAGGGCAAGCGCAAGCAGCATCCAGTTATCAACAATAAATTTCACTTTAGTCCTTGTTTGTTACCTTGCAGATGCAAAAGCAATAGCCCGCCATTCTAGAATGTTGCGCTCGCGCCTTGGATTGCAAGGCAATTTCATATCGCTTTTATTGCTGCCCCATGTACAAACTCGTTCTCGTTCGCCATGGCGAATCCACCTGGAACCTCGAAAACCGCTTTACCGGCTGGACTGACGTCGACCTCACGCCTACCGGCGTTGAACAAGCCAAGAACGCCGGTCGCCTGCTCAAGGCAGAAGGTTATGAATTTGATGTGGCCTACACCAGTGTGCTCAAGCGTGCCACCCGCACACTTTGGCACTGCTTGGACGAAATGGACCGCACCTGGCTGCCAGTGGTGCACAGTTGGCGTCTCAACGAGCGCCACTACGGCGCCTTGCAAGGCCTGAACAAAGCCGACATGGCCAAACAGTAC
>CANBYM010000261.1 GCA_947373605.1 Comamonadaceae bacterium | reverse complement strand
AATTCCACCGCTTTGGTGAGAACCTTCAATGAACGAATGCGGTCCATCCTGCGGACCAACATCGGTCAGGTACACAAAGATTTTCAACCACTTCAACCGATCTAAGTCAAAGTGGTAAAACTGCGCCGCCTCTGAATCGGGCCGAGTGTGAAACGCGGTGTGCCACCACATGGACAACACGTCAAAACGCGGGCGCGCCTGAAGATAGCTTTCAGCCAATGCGAGCAGTGAAGGGTCGGCCATGAGCGTTTGTACATCAGGTTGCGCCAACAAACTGGACGGCGCGTAGTCGTAACGCACCGCCAAAGGCTGTTGCGAGTCGTATAGCGCCAATTTGGGAGCGCATGACTTTTCCTCGCCGTCCATCGGGCGCACCGTTGCCGGCGTGGTCAAGGCGTACTGCATCAAGCGATCACAGGCATCGACAGGCAGGGCGCCAGAAAAGCTTACGTAACCTTTTTCGCGCAATTGAGTGAGCGCAGCACTTCCCGCCTCGCTCGACATATCACCCAAGATGCCTTTTTTCGAAAACAACGGCAGCGGCTTATGCCAACGACTGATCCACTCGCTGCACCACTGGTTGAATCGCCCGCCCGACGCACAAAAGAAGTAAATCATGGCTTGCTGGGAACGGGTGCTGTTGCGACCTCGAAAACGGTAATCAGCCCATCCCAGCAACAGGAAAAAAGCGTGCCCAGCGGTGTAAATCGCTTTGTTAGCAAATTGCTTGAACATAAAAATCCGGATGTTAAATTAATGACTTATTGCAACGCATTCGCCACCATGCCATCCACGAATCGCCCAAACGCAGGCAATCTCGCCAAGTATTCAAAATTTTGGAGGATCGTACGGGTGGACTCGTCGTTCGGGCCCAACGTATCGGAGTTATTACAGGATCTCCAAAAATTGACGAACGCAGTGCGCAAAGCCACCGCATCATCATCGCCATAGAGGTTGTGCATGTAATAAAACATCAGCGCTTGTCGCTTCAGCTCGTCGACAGAAAGCGTGTTCTCGCGGTATGCGGCTAACTTTGCCCGGTATTCAGCGCGAGTTGTCGCCGTCCTTGAAAAGCCAAACGAGTGATGCGGGTGCCTGGCACAGCAAATACTGGGAATGCCCAAATAGGCCAACTCGTGTGCCACCGTTCCATACGCAGTAATTCCGCAAACAATACCCGCTTGGGCTAATTGAACATTGCTCGCAGCTGCAGGTAGCAAATGCAGGCCTGGATAAGTCTTACACAACTCACCCAAGGCCGCATCACTGAGACTGATTTGATTCGGATGGGGTTTCAAAAAAAACGTTGCATTGGCTCTGCGAAGACCATCGATCGTAAAGCAAATCCATTGCCAAAAATCACTAAAGATTAGATCTGGATACACATGCGGACTATCGTAAAAATCGTGCAGAAAGATCACGACAGAACCATTCAGGTTGGACGGGAGCGGGACCGTGTCATTCCCATACGCGGATTGGCGCATATAACTCGTGGCCGCATCAATGCAGCCGGACAAGCGTCGCTCCAGCAATACGCGCGCATCTTCCAATCGAGACGCCTGCTCGGAAAGCGCTTCAAACGTGGTCCTAAAACTGGAATAGTCCAGCGTCTGGTAGGGATCTGAAATAGACAAGCACTTACCAAACCGGTTCAGATTTCCAAACGACCAGACTTTGACGCCGTGCTTTAAGGCGACGCGCGTCGGTATGCCATGCTCCAGATATGTGGTGTAAGACGTCAGATACCAGCTCGGCTTCTTCGCATCAAAATAGGCCTCGGCTTGGCGCACGTCGCGCAAGGCCTGCCAAATTAAGCGTCTGACAAACGGGTCATGAAAATCAAACTGCGCCTGCGGCTTAAACCGCAAATAGGAGCAAATAACCAAGTCGGCAACTTCAATGCCGTTGATTTTCAGAGACGGTTGCTCCCTGCGCGCTTGCCCTTGAAAATTCAACCATGTACGCCGTGATTCCACGTAGTCCAGCAAATCGGCCACCGGATGCTGCCATGTGGCGCAGCGATAAGCCACGGCATCGAACACACGCACGTAGGCCCGGATCCAAGGTCGCATTACAAGCCAGGCTACGAGTCCAGACCGCTTCATTTCAGCCAGCGGACCGGCGCCAATGGCCCCATTCACGCTGCGCACCACAATCAATTCGGACCGCGCAACACCGCGCGCCTTAAGTTGCTGCGACAGTGCACCAAATAGTAAAAAATAAAATTTATCAGTAACGGACTGCGCCGTCAGCAAACCCGAAGCCGAATGGGCGAGGCCCGCCTCAGAAAGTCCATCAAAAGAATCTGGCCGCACCCCCGCTTCATGGGGAAACCGTGCAAAGAGTGCCCCAAGCTTTCGAAGGAGGCCAGCGATGTTAAATGCCATTCGTCAAATAGTTTGTGAGGTTGTCAGCGCGTCGGTCAAGCTAAAAGATCCCAAGTCAACGCATCCCCGCGTTTGGCGGAGGTCGCCAATTTTCTCCCCAAAACCACCAACAAATACTTGGACGTGATAGGGCCACCCGGTCGAATTGCACGCACGTTGTTCTGGGTCAAAACGTCGCCTGCGGCCAAGTCTTGCGTAATCCGAAGTCCGCGACGGTATTTCAACGATTTCATTTCAGCGGCTGTGGGCCCATACGAAACACAGCCCAGTGACTGCCACGCGCGCTTCGTTTCGACCACCAAACTGGCCATTTCGTGAGGCTCCAGCGAAAAAACGGAATCAACGCCACCATCCGCTCGCGCAAGTGTGAAATGCTTTTCTATCACCGTTGCGCCCAAGGCCACGCTCGCGACGCTGACGCCAACACCCAGCGTGTGATCAGACAAGCCCACTTCGCAACCGAACAACTCACGCATGTGCGGAATGGTAAGGATATTGGTGTCAGCGGGCGGCGCTGGGTAAGAACTGGTGCATTTCAAAAGCACAAGATCGCGGCATCCCGCGCTACGCGCCGCTTCAACCGCATCGCCAATTTCGGCAACGGAGGCCATCCCGGTCGAAATAATCATCGGCTTACCAGTCGATGCGGTCTTGCGGATGAGCTCTAGGTCCGTATTTTCGAACGATGCAATTTTGTAGCAAGGCGCCCCGAGCGACTCCAGGTAATCCACTGCCGACGCATCAAACGGACTGCTGAACGCAATCAGCCCAAGTTCGGCGGCCCGGTCAAAAATCGCCTTATGCCATTCCCAGGGCGTGTGCGCTTCTGCGTATAACTTATAGAGCGTGGTGCCGTGCCAGAGATTGTTTTTATCGGCCACATAGAAGTCGCCTTCAGCCAAATCCAGCGTCATGGTGTCGGGCATATAAGTCTGAATCTTTAACGCATGTGCGCCACTCTTCGCCGCTGCCTCCACAATTTCCAGCGAGCGTGGCAGCGACTGATTGTGATTGCCCGACATTTCCGCAATCACGAAAGGCGCTGCATCCCGCCCAATGCGCCGGCCCGCCAATTCAAATCCTGCATTCGCCGCCATGGTCAGACTCTTAAAAAGTTTAGAAGGACATAAACCGACGGATCATATCGATTCGGTTTGCGCTCGTAATCGAGAAATAATGCCGCGTCTGCGATGTTCCAGGAAACATGACCGATCAACAGCATGCTCATCAGCGTGTCCGCGCCACCAATTCGAAGATAGGGTTCTTGTAGCGCCGCTCCGGGCTGCAATTCATGCGCAGTTTCTTCAGCCAGATTCACCGAAAAGCGCCGCCCGCTGTCCAAAAATTCGAGAATGAACTGCGTATCCGAAAAGGTATTGCGACGGCGCTGTACATCCCAGAGGCGCGCACGCGCATATTGGACCAAGCGGTCAATCGGAACCGATGGGCCAAACGTTACGCGCTCATGGTCATAGCTGGCGTCCGACAAATGGGTCTGCACGTATGCATCGCGATCCGCTTCGGCGAAAAACCGGTACGGCTCATTAGGCGTTTTCTGTTCTGTGCCCAGATCAAATGACTGACCAGAATTCAGCAACAAAAGTTGGGCTGACAACCCCGCCGCATCCACCTGCTCGGCCACAACACCCGGACAGGATCCATGCGAAATATAGCGATTCAAATGCGCGCGTTCGCCAGCGACCACATACTGATCGGCAAACGGCACAACGTGCTTCGGGGCAATGGCTTTGGTGTTTTCAATAAAGCCCGCGATGCGTGATCGCAGAATCCGGTCGCGCTCCGCCAGTTTTTCGTCGTCCGACAAATTGCTGTAGCAACCGGGATACCCAGATCCACCGGAATACGGCAACAAAGCCAAATCTATTTCCGGATAATTTTCCTTCAGATAGGCCACGCCGGCTGGGTGAGGCTGGCAGTCGTTGGCGTTAAAAACTGTTTTCCCCCCCCAACGAATCACGATCGATGAGTCTATCAAATAGGCCATCTCATTGCCGGGATCGGCTTCAATCATGTCAACGAAAAGATCATCCGCAATTTGAAGACCTTTGCGGGACGGAACCAAATGAATTTGGGCAAAATTGAAACCGTTGGCACGTAAAAAGTTCAGAACAAAATTCGGCTGCCGATCCATGAGGATGATCTGCGCATCCCGATTGATATGCCGGATCGTTCCCGCAGAACAATGGTCTTCATGAATGT
>CANBYM010000260.1 GCA_947373605.1 Comamonadaceae bacterium | reverse complement strand
GCACGGCACACAACGGCGCGCGCTGGTGGATGGGCGTATTGGTGGGTGGGCCGGGTTGGGTGCTGTTGGGCGTGGTCAAGATGCTGGGCGGCGCCTACCTTGCCTATCTGGCGATCAGCCACAGCGTGCCAACCGACCGGGCCGTTGATCCCAACCAGATGTATCTGGCCGCCTATGAATATGTGTTTCCGTCACTCGGCTGGGCAGTAGCAGCAACGGCGCTGTTTGTCGTGGTGTCGCAAATCAAGATCAATGTCACCAACGCCTATGCGGGGTCGTTGGCTTGGAGTAATTTTTTCTCGCGCCTCACGCACAGCCACCCCGGACGGGTGGTGTGGGTGGTTTTTAACAGCCTCATTGCCTTCATGCTGATGGAGATGGATGTGTTTCAGGCGCTGGGCGATGTGCTGGGCCTGTATTCCAACATTGCCATTGCCTGGATCATGGCCGTGGTGGCGGACCTGGTGATCAACAAGCCGATGGGCTTGTCGCCCAAGGGGATCGAGTTCAAGCGCGCGCACCTGTACGACATCAATCCGGTCGGTGTGGGGGCGATGGCCCTGGCCTCCACGCTGTCGATGGCGGCCTACCTGGGCGTTTTCGGGCCGACGGCCAAAGCGTTTTCAGCCGTGGTAGCCATGATTACCTCGCTGATGACTTCGCCGCTCATCGCCTGGGGCACGGGCGGGCGCTACTACATTGCCCGAAAGAGTGTGGCCCCCACGCTTTTCGCTTCGCGTGATGCGCTGCCCCCAGAGGGGGCTCATCCGCCTTGGGGCGGAACAACCTTGCGCTGCGTCATCTGCGAGCGTGAGTACGAGGGGCCGGACATGGCGCATTGCCCGGCTTACCAAGGGCCGATATGCTCTTTGTGTTGTACGCTGGATGCGCGCTGTGGTGATGCCTGCAAGCCGCACGCGAGTCTGGCTGCGCAATGGTCCGGCGCCTTGCGCTGGATGTTGCCCAAAGGCGTGTGGCCCTATCTGGACACCGGCCTGTCGCACTTCATTTTGCTGATGGCCGTGATCGTGCCGATTTTGATCACCATATTCGGTATGTTTTACCGGCAGGAGTTATCGGGATTCGTCGATTTCGGGGAGAACCGCAACGCGCTGGTAGCTGCGTTTCAGTCGGGCTTTTCCAAAGCGTTTGCAGCATTGCTGCTGCTGTCGGGCATTGTGGCCTGGTGGCTGGTACTGGCCCACAAAAGCCGTCAGGTTGCGCAAGAGGAGTCCAACCGTCAGACCCATTTGCTGATGCGTGAAATCGAGTTGCATCGCCAGACCGATAAGGCCTTGCAAGACGCCCGCCAGGTGGCCGAACGCGCCAGGCAGCAGGCCGAGCAGGCCAATCAGGCCAAGAGCCGCTACATCAGTGCCATCAGTCACGAATTGCGCACGCCGCTTAACAGCATACTGGGTTACGCGCAGCTCATGGGCGAAGACGCGTCTATCCCGCCGCACCGCAAACAGGCCGTGAGCGTCATCAAGCGCGGCGGGGAGCATTTGCTGTCGCTGATTGAAGGCACGCTGGATTTGGCGCACATTGAAGCTGGCAAGCTCACGCTGTCGCCAAAGCCGCTGCACTTTGCCGACTGTCTGGAAGACGTGGCGCAAATGTTTGAATTGCAGGCTTCGGCCAAGGGGCTCAAATTCAACTACCACGTGGTGGGCAGTCTGCCCTCGTGGGTGCGGGCCGACGATAAGCGTCTTCGCCAGATATTGCTGAACCTGGTGGGCAATGCCATCAAGTTCACCCGCGAAGGCGGCGTCACACTGCGAGTGCGTTACGCACGGGAAATGGCGCATCTGGAGATTCAAGACACCGGCCCGGGCATGTCAGCGCTGGAGCTGGAGCGCGTATTTGAGCCATTCACGCGGGGCGACAGCGCCAGTGACGGCCCGAGGGACGGACCCTTGATGGCCGGTGGTTCCGGTCTGGGTCTGACTATTACGAAAATGCTGACCGATTTGATGGGCGGCGAGTTGACAGTACAAAGTGAAATTGGTGTGGGCTCCACATTCAAGGTGCGCCTGTTCCTGCCGCAGACCAGTGGCGGGTCTGAGTCCTTGAGAACCAGTGCGCCTTCCAACCCGCGCAAAGGCTATGCCGGTGAACGGCGAAAAATTCTGGTGGTGGACAACGAAGAGGCCGACCGCGGCCTCCTGGTTAACGTGTTGGAGCCGCTGGGGTTTGAGATCCGCACCGCCGCCAGCGGTCATGACGCCTTGGACCTGATTGCCGCAGGCTTGCAGCCTGATGTCATCCTGCTCGACCTGGCTATGCCCGGTATTGACGGCTGGGAGACGCTGCGCCGCATTCGCGCATTGGGCGGCAAACAGCCTGCGGTGGCCATTGTGTCGGCCAATGCGTTCGACCGCGCACTGGATAACACCCTGGGCATTGCGCCGGAAGATTTTGTGGTTAAACCCGTGCGCCATAGCGAGCTGCTGGACTGGCTGGAGCGCAAGCTGGAACTGGTGTGGCTTGATGCGGCGCAAGCGCATGCGCACGCGCTGACAAAGGCACCCGTTACGATGTTGCAGAGCGCGACCAAGGTCATTGCGCCGCCGTTAGTTGATTTGCAAGCACTGCAGTCGCTGGTGCAGCTTGGTTATCTACGCGGAATATTGAACAAGCTGGAGTTGATAGAAGTCGAGCATCCGAAGTGCAGCAGTTTCGTACAGGGTTTGTCGCGCATGACGCGCGATTACCAGTTCGACGCCATGTTGCTGCAATTACAGAAAGTGATGGATGAACCCCAAGCCCATTGACGTGGACACTGCGCTGGATCGGTCCAACAGCGACGTGGTGCTCATCGTGGACGATGTGCCGGACAACCTCTCGGTGTTGCACGATGCGCTGGACGAGTCCGGCTACACCGTGCTCATTGCCACCAGCGGTGCAGCAGCGCTCAAGCGCGCGGCACAGGCGTTGCCCGACGTGGTGTTGCTTGACGCCATGATGCCCGGCATGGATGGCTTTGAAGTGGCTCGTCAGCTCAAGGCCACACCGGCAACAGCGCACATTCCCATCATCTTCATGACCGGCTTGACTGACACCGAGTATCTGGTCGCGGCACTGGAGTGCGGCGGTGTGGACTATGTTACCAAGCCCATCAAGCCAAAAGAAGTGCTGGCGCGCATGGGAGTACATCTGGCCGGAGCACGGGAGCGCCGTCAGACCCGCAATGCGCTGGATGCCTTCGGCTACGCCACCATCACTGTGCGTGTGTCCGATGGGTGTCTGATGTGGCAAACGCCGCTGGCGCGTGAACTTTTGGAGCGCTATTGCGGCACCCAGGCACCGGTAACACCGCAGCCGGTTTTGCAGTGGCTTGCACAGGCGCTACACGCCACCGACCAAGGCCATGAAGCGCCCAAGCTGACGCTGGAGCGTGGTGCCACGCGTTTGATATTGCGTTTGCACCAGCAAATCGGCGATCTGGATGCAGGCGGTGACTGGTTGATCGTGATGCGCGAAGTGTCTGATAGCGCTGTCATCGAGGCGATGAGTCTGGCTCTGAAATTGACTGCTAAAGAGGCCGAGGTGCTGTACTGGGTGGTTAAAGGCAAGACCAACAAGGACATCGGCGACATACTTGGTAGCAGCCCTATGACTGTTAAGAAGCACCTAGAGCGGGTGTTTGTGAAACTCGGAGTCGAGACACGCACTGCGGCGGCTGGCATGGCAATGGGCCGCATCCGGCAGTTACAACCGCAGTTCGATGCTTGAAGTTTTTGCAATTTCAAAGCGAATGTTTGATATAAACCTCTAATCTATATAACCAGGTGTTGGCAACATGGCAAATTCACAACTTTTTACCGCGAGTGGCAATTCAAAAGATGTGAAAAGTCGGCCGACCGGCCAGTTGCAGGGCGGTGTCTGGGCGCCGGGCGCACGACTGATGGGCAATGTCAGTTTTTCCGTCAAAGCACTCATCATTTGCCTGATGTTTCTGGCGCCATTGGCCTGGGTTACCTGGTCGGACTTCAGCAACAAGAACACCAATATTGATTTTTCCAGCAAAGAAATTCTGGGAGTCGAGTACAACCGCAAAATTTTCCCGGTGGTGGACCTGGCACAACAACTTCGGCGTGATGCAAGCGCAGCGATAGTCAGTGGTGCCGTGCCACCCACCATGGGCGATGAGAAATCCAAGCTCAAAGCGGCGCAGGATGCGCTGGCTGAAGTGGACAAGCGTTTGGGCGGTGAGCTTGCTACTTCCAAACCTTATGCTGATGTGCAGGCGGCTTTTGCTGCAACCGAACATGCCAAGTCAGCGACGGAGGTGTTTGACGCCCACACCGCTTATATCCAGGCGCTCGTTGGATTGTTGAGCGCAGTGACTGATTCGTCCAACCTGACACTCGATCCGGACATTGATAGCTATTACGTGATGGACGCAGTGCTTTTCCGTATTCCCGACATGTTGGAGAGCACCGGCAAACTGCGTGCCTTAGGTTTTGACATCATGAGAGCCGGCGCAGTGACAGGCGACCAGGCCAAAACGCTCAACGGTGTGATACCAATAGCCGAATTCCAGTACAGCAATATGCACGATGGCCTGGACAAGGCATACGCGTACAACGCCGAACTCAAAAGCAAAATTGCGTCTGC
>CANBYM010000259.1 GCA_947373605.1 Comamonadaceae bacterium | reverse complement strand
GATGCTCTTGAATTCCGCGCCACACTCGCCAAAGTTAAAGGTCGCGGTAAACAGGAAGGGCTCTCAGCCAAGCGGATCAATGAAATCATGGGTCTGCTGCGTCAAATCTTGAACGAAGCCGCCGACCGCTTTGAGTTTAAACCGCCCCTGGCAACCGTCAAGAAGCTCAAGCAGCAAAAGACGGACGTCTCTCCCTTCTCGCTGGAGGACGTGCAACGCATCATTGCCACGGTACGGATGGACTACAAGAACTACTTCGTAGTGCGCTTCTTTACGGGGATGCGCACTGCGGAGTGTCATGGCCTCAAATGGAAGTACGTGGATTTTGCGATGCGGATCATCCGGATTCGTGAGACCTATGTGCTGGGTGAGGATGAATACACCAAGACCGATGGATCCCAAAGGGATATCCAGATGAGTCAGCCGGTGTACGAGGCGCTCAAAGAGCAATTCGAAGCCACCGGAAAACTGTCCGAATATGTCTTTTGCAATCTGGTGGGTACACCGCTGGACAACAAAAACTTCTCAGACAGGGTCTGGTATCCGCTCTTGCGGCATCTTGGTCTTGAAGAGCGCAGGCCTTATCAGATGCGCCATACGGCAGCTACGTTGTGGCTCGCATCAGGCGAAGCACCCGAATGGATTGCCCGCCAAATGGGACATGTTTCAACTGAGATGCTCTTCCGTATCTACTCTCGATATGTGCCTAATCTGACGCGTCAGGACGGCTCAGCGATGGAGCGTCTGCTTGCCAGCAAGTTGTCTCAGGGGCCGTTGGTTGAGCACAAAGATGCGACTGGGCAGAGTGCATACGTGCCGGCCAAAGATGCTGCTCCGATGCCGGTCCCAAAGCCGCGCGGTATTCCGGGACGCCCGGCGGCTCCGAAGTTCACCGCAGCGCATGACGTGTCGGGAACCGATCACGCAAATCACTCAGCGGGTGACGGGCAGCTGAACGGCGCAAACGGCGTAAACGTTGCAATGGGTGGAACGAGTGCAGGGCATGGTGCAGCAGCTTCCCAAATCGTTGTACCGATGGCGCCTGCAGCACCGCCGCCAGCACTGACCTGGGCAGACCTTGCCGAATCGTGGATGAGTGAGCCTTCACCCGAAGACAGCTCAAGCCACTAACGCGCATAGCGTCTAAGAACCAGTAAGTCCAAACCTGCAACGCGAATCCTGCAGCGCTAGTCCCAAAGCAATGGGGTTGGTCGCAGGGTGGGGCGCAGCTTTGTCCAAAACCGACCAACCACAGAACCCATTAATCACGCCCCATGCGGCACACGAATCGAGAACATCATGAAAAACCAAGACCCACCCACACAAAAGCCAGCCCGTCCAACCCTGGAATTGATTGTCAGCCAGCACGGCCTTCGTCGCGGAAATGAATCAAACGCGAGTGATCAATCCACAGGTGTGTCAGGTAAGGACCCTCGGGGAAAAGTTGTCTACGATGAGGACGGCCAAAGGGAAGACGCTTACTGCACCTACTTGATCGAGTCACTTCACGAGCATGTGAACAGACCATCCGTAGGCAAGTTCTTTCACGACATCCTGAGTGAACCTGATGTGCGCAAGGTACTGGGATCTCGGCTTAGTGCCACAAATCCGAGAAGCAGCTTGGTCGTGCAAGTGATCACACCCATTGCGCTGGATGCCCAGGAGAAAGCATCCCAGTTCATCCACGAAGGTGATGCGGCTTATGTGGCCACCATCCTGCACGGTGTTGACTATTGCTTCTACCCCATGCTCAAAGGCAAGTACAACGCGCCGGATGTATTTCGTTCACTGGTGCACCCAGCACTGCAAAAGCTTGATCGTGAAGACCCCAGGTCCGCCACTGTGATTCGGGACTGCATGCGCTGGGGTAATCCTGATGAGGAGGGCGCATTTATCGACTGGTTGGAGATGCGCATGCAAACCGCACTCAACGTTCTGGAATGGGCGCAGTTCTAGACACGGTAGCAAGCAGACTAAGCGCGAGCAGCAAAAACGCTGAAGAAATCTTCAGAAAGAAGCTGAAACGCGCTTAGTTCGCAAACCCAAAAGTTCAAAGTTCAAAGTTCAATGGTCAGCAACAACCTATAGGAAAGCATCATGAAATCGAATTCACAGAAACCCAATGGCAGCCACACTGCAAAGTCTCTGGATAACCAGACGATCAAACCGGGATCATCACAAAGGCCCGTTCAGGATCAGCTGCCAATCCAAAGTCATACGTACAAGCGTCATGGCAATGGCGGTGGCAATGGCGGTGGTGTAGGGGTAGCGCGCTCGTCAGGTGAGGGAATTGAAGTCAATCCGAAATACGCAGGAACTACGGATGTGCGATTTCTCAAAGTCGCGCTGCAGTTCTCTTATATGTTCAGTGCAACGACCCAGGACATGCGCATTGATCAGCACTGGGCGGTGGCGTTCACGCTGGCCTGTGCAGAGATCGACGCCTTTCTGGGACGCAACAAGCGCGGATTTCGCTGGACTCTCCTCACCAGCGACGAAGGGAATCCCTATTGGTACTGGTCACTGGGGCGTGAATACGACCAACATGTACTGGTAGAAGATCTGTATTCCAGCCCAAGGGTAAGCATCCAGAACTCGATAGCTGACCCCTACAACGAAATCCGCAGTGCCCTTGATGCCATTGTTAAAACAGGCATGCGCCGTGCACGCTTCTTCAGTGCCAGTGCAGCCAACGAAGGGGAAGTGCAATGAGCGGCCGTATTGTGAGGATTGGTGCAAGTGCCACGGATTCAAGCCAGATAGCTGCAAATGCAGCGTTGTATTGGGAGCATGACCATGAAGCACTATTCGCTGATGCCAAAGAGCCCAAGTCACCTTGGCGGGTGCATCACAGCCCTGACAGTGCTGACATGCTCAGCGCCATGGAGGACGTCTGGCTTCGTTTGGCAAACAGCAATGATGTGAGATTTGCTAGCTGCTGGGATCGACAAGCCCGCAGGCACACGGTCATGTTTCGGGCTTTACACGTCGGACTAGAGTCGCCTACAAAAGCGCAGACCCAAGCTTTGCTGGAGGTTGCAGCAAGCGATGCGCTTTACACATGGCAGGAAAACAATCAGATTTACAGGCTATGCAGAAGTGTGCAGTGGATCGCGGACACACTGCTCATTGAACTGCAGCCAAGGGAGCGGTTACTGCGCTCCTTGGAGGGATGTGATTTAGTGCTGCGGCTCGAAGCGTTGCTTAAGCGAATTGCAGCATGGCAAACGGTAGATCGCTAATGTCATGCATTTAGGCAGGCATTGCATCAAAGCCAAAACAAGTACATTCACCAAATAATGAACCTTATCGATAAAGCCTTTCGTCCCAGAGCGCTGCACATATCGCTGGCAATGTTTTGCACTCTCAGTTGCGCAATGGGTTCAGCGCAGGTCATGCGTGATGATCCCAAGCGACCTGTTGCTGAAATCAGCCGTGATCTGGGCGTGCAGCCTTCTGAGTTTCGCGCCTGCTTTGCCAATGTGTCCCCGGCGCCAGCAGGAGAGCGTCCCAGTGCCCAGCGCGCCAGATCCAACAAAGCCAAGTTGCTGGGATGCCTGCAAGGTGCTAATCCGAAAATCACGAATGAGTCGCTGGACGCGGTCATGGACAAATATCGGCCCGGTGGTCACGAAGCACAGATGCCTGATAAGAAGCAGTAATTAGACGAAATTAACTGGTTATCGCTTCATACGTTAGTACACGGACAGGCACTAATAGGTTCGTATAGATTCACCATCTAAATTCCCTAATAAATTCTTAATTTGCAATTTTATAGAATTGGGGCTGTGGCTGATCTTTCGTTGGTTTTGCTGAATATCAAAATCCGATTGGCCATGTTGCAACAAACCCAAATAGAAAGAATTTCATGGCACTCTCTCCCAAGCTCTTATCCCTCATGCAAAAGGCCGGCACTGCTGTATTTAATGCGGATGCCGCATTGAAAGAAGCGGTATCCGAATCCGCCCAAAAGGTGTCAGAGGCTTTGACTAAAAATCCGTTCCATGCAATTGACGACAGCCACTATGCAAACTGGAAGAGTGCAGCCCGTATTTCCCAGGCTTTGAGCGCTATCGAAGCTGAATTGAAAAGCCTTTATGCGGTTGCCTCAGATCTGCCTGCAAATAAAGGTGTGACCATTGCATTGCCTGCACCGTCCAACAACTCAAGTTTGAATGATGCCCTGGAAGTGATTCAATCCATCGACGTGACAGATGTCGTTGCAAAGCGTGGACCACGAAAACTCAAAGCAGCAAAGAAGCAAGGTCGTTCCGTGGCCAAAAAAGTAGCTAAGGGTACTACTACTCGCACAAAGCGATCGGGCGGACTGGACAATACCGCCAAGGTACTGGGCCACTTGCAAACCGTACTGAATGATCAATCATTCACGAAACTGAATCAGTCTTCGGTGGCGGAAGCAATTGGTCTTCCCAAGGGCTCTATCGGCGCGTCCGTAAAGAAGCTGCTTAAAGATGGAAAGCTCGTACAGGGCGAGGGAAAAGAGTTCAAGCTGGCTTCGGCTAACTGATACTGGCGATTACGCATTCGGCTTTGCTTAAGATGACTCTTCAGGGTCGCACAGCCTTGATCGCAGGTGCCAGTGGCTTGGTGGGCACTGAACTGCTTTCAGCACTG
>CANBYM010000258.1 GCA_947373605.1 Comamonadaceae bacterium | reverse complement strand
ATGGACTTGACCATGCAGCGTGTGTCGTCCATCACGATGACCGCGCCTGAGCCCAGCATGGAGCCGGCCTTGGCAATCGAGTCGTAATCCATGGTGCATTCCATCATGATGGATGCAGGTAGCACGGGAGAAGAAGATCCACCGGGGATAACAGCCTTGAGCTTCTTACCGCCGCGAACACCGCCTGCAAGTTCCAGCAATTTGGCGAAAGGCGTACCCATAGGGATTTCGTAATTGCCGGGTAGTTCTACGTCACCGCTGATGGAGTAGATCTTCGTGCCACCGTTGTTGGGTTTACCGCACTCCAGATAAGCCTGACCACCATTGCGAATAATCCAAGGAACTGCAGCAAACGTTTCAGTGTTATTGATCGTAGTCGGCTTGCCATACAAACCAAAACTCGCCGGGAATGGTGGCTTAAAGCGCGGCTGGCCTTTCTTGCCTTCCAACGACTCCAGTAGCGCAGTTTCTTCACCGCAGATGTAGGCACCAAAACCGTGAGCCGCATGCAGCTGAAAGCTGAAATTGCTACCCAAAATATTGTTACCCAGCAATCCGGCTGCACGGGCTTCTTCCAGCGCTTCTTCGAACCGATCGTAAGCCGCGAATATTTCGCCGTGAATGTAGTTATATCCAACGCTGATGCCCATTGCATAAGCTGCAATGGCCATGCCTTCAATCACAATATGCGGATTGAACTGCAAAATGTCGCGGTCCTTGCAGGTACCAGGCTCACCTTCGTCCGAGTTGCATACCAGGTACTTTTGCCCCGGAAACTGGCGTGGCATAAAACTCCACTTCAAACCCGTGGGGAAGCCTGCACCGCCGCGTCCGCGCAGCGCGGATTCTTTAACCGTCGCAATGACCTGATCCTGCGTCAATCCTTCGCCACCGTCTTTGCCAAGCACTTTACGCAAAGCCGCGTATCCACCACGGGCTTCATAATCCTTGAGGGACCAGTTAGAACCATTAAGGTCAGCGTAAATTTGCGGATTGATGTGACGGTCATGAAAACAGGTTTGAACCCCTGTTGACTGGAACTGAGAAAGAATGCTTTGAACACTCATGATTTATTTGCCTCTGAACGCAAGCCATCGAGCAACTGATCGATCTTTTCTTCGGACATAAAGCTACACATTGCGCGGTCATTGACCAACATGACCGGGGAGTCAGCGCATGCACCCAGGCATTCACTTTGCTGCAGGGTAAACAATCCATCTGCTGTGGTTTCACCCATGGAAATGCCAAGCTTTTTTTCCAGATAGTGCAGTGTCTGTTGGCCTTCGCGTAACTGACAAGGCAGATTGGTACACACGTTGAGCTTGAACTTGCCCACGGCGCGCTGGTTGTACATGTTGTAAAAGGTAGTGACCTCGTGCACAGCAATGGGTGCCATACCTAAGTGCTGCGCAATTGCCTTTTCACTTTCGGCACTCACGTAACCCGATTCGTGCTGAACAATTGCCAGACATGCCATCACTGCAGACTGCTTCTGGTCTGCAGGGTACTTTGCAACTTCTTTGTCGAAGCGCGCTTTTGTGCTGTCAGAGATCATCTGTCAATCTCTCCAAAAACAATATCCATCGTGCCGATGATAGAAACTGCGTCGGCAATCATGTGCCCACGCGCCATCTCATTGAGTCCTGCCAAATGCGCAAATCCCGGCGGACGAATCTTCAAGCGGTAAGGCTTGTTAGCACCGTCGCTAACGATGTAAATACCGAATTCGCCTTTAGGGTGCTCTACAGCCGCATAAGCCTCGCCCTCTGGCACGCGGAAGCCTTCAGTGAAGAGCTTGAAGTGGTGAATCAACTCTTCCATGTTGGTCTTCATAGATTCACGGGAAGGTGCTGCCACCTTGTGGTTGTCCGTAATCACATGGCCAGGGTTGGCTTTAAGCCAATCAACACATTGCTTGATGATGCGATTGGACTGCTTCATTTCCTCCATCCGCACCAGATAACGGTCATAAACGTCACCGGTTTTGCCAACGGGGATATCAAAGTCGAGCTGATCGTAAACTTCATAAGGCTGCTTTTTACGCAAGTCCCATGCGATTCCCGAACCGCGCAGCATGGGGCCGGTAAAGCCCATATTTAACGCACGTTCAGGCGTGACGATTCCAATATTGACCGTCCGCTGCTTCCAAATGCGATTTTCAGTGAGCAGCGTGTGGTACTCGTCCATACAGGCAGGAAAGCGCTGCGAAAAATCATCAATAAAGTCGAGCAGCGAGCCTTGACGATTTTTGTTCAACTCTGCAACGCCCTTGGCATTGCGGACGCGGCTCGCCTTAAACTGCGGCATGCTGTCCGGCAGGTCACGGTACACACCACCTGGACGGAAGTAGGCCGCATGCATACGTGCGCCACTGGCGGCTTCGTACATGTCGAACAAGTCTTCACGTTCACGAAATGTGTAGATCAAAATAGTCGAGCTACCGCAATCATTACCATGCGAGCCCAACCACATCAGGTGGTTCAGCAAACGGGTAATTTCTGCAAACATCACACGAATGTATTGCGCACGAATGGGCACATCAATGCCCAACAGCTTCTCAATCGCCAAGCAGTAAGCATGCTCGTTACACATCATGGACACGTAGTCCAAACGATCCATGTACGGCAGCGTTTGAATATAGGTCTTGCTTTCCGCCAACTTTTCAGTTGCACGATGCAAAAGACCGATATGCGGATCGGCACGCTGAATTACTTCACCGTCCAACTCAAGCACCAATCGCAATACTCCATGCGCAGCAGGATGCTGCGGACCGAAGTTGAGGGTGTAATTTTTTATTTCAGCCATGCGCCACTCTGCTTACTGCAGGCACCCGTACTTATCTTCACGAATGATGCGCGGGGTTATTTCACGCGCTTCAATTGTGACCGGTTGATACACAACACGCGCCTGTTCTGCATCGAAACGCATCTCAACATGGCCAGTGGTAGGGAAATCTTTACGAAACGGATGACCGATAAAACCATAGTCGGTAAGGATGCGGCGCAAATCTTCGTGCCCGTTGAACACAATGCCAAACAAATCAAATGCCTCGCGCTCAAACCAGTTTGCCGAATTCCAGATATCGTTCACCGAGTCGACCATAGGCATATCATCGTCAATCGAAAACACTTTAAGACGTACACGCTGGTTCAAACTCACCGACAGCAGGTGACTCACAACACAAAAGCGCGGGCCGACATGCGCGCCATCTTTGTATTCAGAGTAATCGACGCCACACAAATCAATAAGCTGCTCAAACGAACAACCTGGCGCATCGCGCAGCAACGTTGCCGCAACGTGATAGTCAGCCGCAGAAACCTGCACAGTAACTTCGTTATGCACAACGCTGATCGACTTGACCTTATCGCCCAGTGCCGCCACAACTGCGTCTCGAGTGGCTTCTGGACGAACTGAATAAGTAGTCATGCGTTCTCCTTAAGCCCGGGCAATGGTTTCGGTACGGCGGATTTTTTGCTGCAATTGCAAGATGCCGTAAATCAATGCTTCTGCCGTAGGCGGACAACCAGGCACATACACATCAACCGGAACGATGCGATCACACCCGCGCACTACCGAGTAGCTGTAATGGTAATAGCCACCGCCGTTAGCACAGGAGCCCATACTAATCACCCAGCGTGGCTCTGACATCTGGTCGTACACCTTGCGCAGCGCAGGAGCCATTTTGTTGCAGAGAGTCCCAGCCACGATCATCAAATCCGACTGCCGAGGACTCGCGCGGAAGACCTCGGAGCCGAAACGGCTTATGTCATAGCGCGCTGCTGCTGCGTGCATCATTTCCACAGCACAGCAGGCGAGTCCGAATGTCATAGGCCAAATGGACCCGGTCTTAGCCCAATTCACCACAGAGTCATAACTCGTGGTTACGAAACCTTCTTTTAAAACACCTTCAATCATTGAATCACTCCCAATCGAGGGCGCCTTTTTTCCACATGTATACGAATCCGATGGTCAGCACACCAACAAATTCAACGCCAATCAAGAAACCCATGAAACCGATATCCTTCAAAGACACCGCCCAGGGAAACAAGAATGCCGTTTCCAGATCAAACAAAATGAAAAGAATGGCCACCAGGTAGTAGCGCACATCAAACTTCATGCGGGCATCTTCAAATGCCTCGAAGCCGCATTCATAGGGGGAGTTTTTGGCCGCATCGGGCCTATTGGGCCCTAGGATATACCCAAGGACCTGGGGGGCAACGCCAATACCGATGCCTACCAAGATGAACAAAATGACGGGAAGATATTGATCTAGGTTCATCTAAGGATCTATTCACCGTTAAATTCCATATTGAATAAACAATATGAACGAATAATCTGGTGCCGTCGGCGAGACTCGAACTCGCACAGCTTTCGCCACTACCACCTCAAGATAGCGTGTCTACCAATTTCACCACGACGGCGGTTCTTTAGGTCAAGTTTGCATGAGGTACCTTACGGCTGAATTGCTTGCTTGACCCTCTTAGAGTTTACCCTGAAATTACCCCATCCCTCAGGGGAAAGCAGCAATTACTTAGCCGGAATTTGTGCAGCTCCAGATGCAGGAACCACCACAGGTGTCGCCACCTGCGCGGATACTGCCGGCACTGCGTTCGCAGCGCCTTCGAGCACGCTACCGGATGCTGCCGGACGAACATTTCCAAAGTATGCCAAGGACAAAGTACAAACAAAAAATACAGTTGCCAATACTGCC
>CANBYM010000257.1 GCA_947373605.1 Comamonadaceae bacterium | reverse complement strand
AGTCTCCGGAGTCGCTCGCCGCGGCCAAAGAATTGGCAGCCATGGTGAATATGGCAATGGATGAACTTGCGGATGACTTGAGGCAGGCAATCAGTTTGCGTGAAATTGATGGATTGAGTTATGAAGAAATTGCCGCAGCGATGGTGTGCCCGGTGGGAACGGTGCGCTCGCGGATATATAGGGCACGTGAAGCAATATCGGAAAAAATCAGGCCTTTGCTGGAAAAGCAAACCGGAAAGCGTTGGTAAGAACTCACCATGCCACACACTAAACCTATAGTCGATACAGATATATCGGCCCTAATGGATGACTACCTCGATGCAGGTGATGTGCCCGGTGCTATTGCCCGTTTGGTCGCAAGTGAGGACGCGCAATCGACTTGGCGTCGCTACCATTTAATTGGCGACATTATTCGCAGCGAGGCGTTGGCTCCTTGTACTGCAGAGCTGCGGTTTGCCCAACGCGTGATGGAGTCGCTGCACAAACAGTCGCCAGCCCTACAGGAGTCGGCGGGTTTCACAGTGATCACGCATATTGACGTGGCGCAGAAAATGCCAAGCGCTAATGCTGCCAATTTTCGGATCAAGGCCGTGGCCGGTACATTGGCTGTTTGTTTGGTTGCTTTCCTGCTTGTTGGCACTTTGCAGGAAAGAAGAGAGTCGGAGATGCCACAAGCCGTCGCCATTCAAAAGCAATATGTGAATGATTCTGCAGATATTGCAGTGACAGAAGAGCGGCCCGTGATGAACCGTGATTCGGAGCTTGATGCGCTTTTATCGGCCCACGAGCAGATGGGTGGACACTCTGCCTTGCAAACGCCGTCTGGCTTTCTTCGTAACGCAACGTTTGATCGTTCAAAGCGATGAAGTGGCTGCTGCTTTTTCTGCTGATTTCCAGCCTTGTGTGTTCCCGTACGCAAGCGCAAATTGTCAGCGGTACTGAAGAGACCACGCTTGCCGCGTGGCTCCAGAAGGTCAATGACGCGTCACGCCACCGCGCTTATACCGGAACTTTTGTAGTGTCCGCAGGAGACGCAATGTCCAGCGCAAAGATTTGGCACGTGTGCGACGGGGCCCAGCAAATGGAGCGCATTGAGACACTCAGTGGAATTGCCAAAGCAACATTCCGGCACAACGACCAGGTGGTAACCTTTTATCCGGACGACAAAGTAGTGCTTGCTGAAAACCGAGCGTCCTTGAGCTCATTTCCATATTTATTCAAATCACCGCAAACCTCGCTGGAGGAAAGCTATCAAATTCGTGTGCTGCCAGGTGATCGCGTAGTCGGCCTTGACACGGATGTCGTGCAACTAAAACCCAAAGACACTGCGCGCTTCGGTTATCGTGTTTGGACTGAAAAGAAGTCCGGACTGGTGCTGCGTTTGCAGGTACTGGACGCAGACGGGCGTGTATTGGAACAATCAGCATTTTCTGAACTTCAACTGGACGCTCCCGTAAGTATGGCGAAACTCAGCGCGATGATGGCGAATACAGCGGGCTATCGGGTGGAACGACCTGATTTGCACAAAACAACGGCCTTGGAGCAAGGCTGGATTTTGCGTGCCAATACCAGCGGGTTTCAACCTACGGGTTGCGTTAGGCGTATTCTGGTCACGCCACAGTCGTCCCATGTGCCGTCTGGGGCTGTTACGCACTGCATGTTTTCGGACGGGTTGGCTAACTTGTCTTTATTTATGGAGCCATATGACGCCCGTCGAAATACCAGAGAATCCAGCTCGGAAGTCAGTGGTGCAACCCACACCTTAACGGTGCGTAGTGGCGAGTGGTGGATTACTGCCGTAGGCGAAGTTCCTTTGCGCACTTTACAAAGCTTTGCCCTGGGGCTTGAGCGGAAAAAATGAATCACTATTTAAATGGTGGATCCGGATACCTCAAATTAAATAATGGAATATGTCGATGAAATTTATAGTTCGTAAAGCCTTGTGCTCGGTAAGCCTCTTGGTCTCGCTGACCGGAATAGCCGCTGGTCTGGCGATACCTGTTCAATGTGCTGTGGCTCAAACCCGCACGTTGCCCGACTTTACGGATCTTGTGGAGCAAGTCGGCCCATCCGTTGTCAATATTCGCACCACCGAAAAAGTGGTTCAGCGTGATTCACAGGGTGTACCGGGCGAAGAAGAAATGCTGGAGTTTTTCAAGAGATTTGGCATACCTATTCCCAATATTCCCAGACAAGCCCCGCGTCAGGGAAAGCCGCAACCGTCGCCACAAGAAGAAGATCAACCGCGTGGAGTTGGCTCCGGGTTCATACTTTCTTCAGATGGCTTGATTATGACTAACGCCCATGTCGTCGAAGGCGCCGATGAGGTGTTGGTAACGCTGACCGACAAAAGGGAATTTAAAGCCAAAATAATTGGCGCCGATAAGCGTAGCGATGTTGCAGTGGTCAAAATTGAAGCGACCGGTTTGCCCGCTGTGAAGATTGGGGATGTCAACCGCCTGCGCGTTGGGGAATGGGTGATGGCGATCGGTTCGCCTTTCGGCCTGGACAACACTGTCACTGCAGGTATCGTCAGCGCCAAGCAGCGTGACACCGGCGATTACCTTCCATTTATCCAGACGGATGTTGCTATCAACCCCGGGAACTCCGGCGGGCCGTTGATCAATATGCGCGGCGAGGTCGTGGGAATAAATAGCCAGATCTATTCGCGCTCCGGCGGCTTCATGGGCATATCGTTTGCTATCCCGATGGATGAGGCAGTGCGTGTAAGCGACCAGCTCCGCGCCAACGGCAAGGTATCGCGTGGCCGTATCGGCGTTCAGATCGATCAGGTGAGCAAAGAAGTTGCAGAGTCCATCGGACTGGGAAAAGCGGCTGGTGCGCTGGTGCGTGGCGTAGAGGCTGGCTCACCTGCCGAAAAGGCGGGCATCGAGGCGGGTGACATCATTACCAAATTTGATGGCAAAACGATCGAAAAGTCGAGCGACCTTCCGCGCATTGTGGGTGGAACCAAGCCAGGCAGTAAAAGTACGGTGACGGTTTTTCGCCGTGGGGCCACAAAGGAGCTCGCTGTGGTGGTGGCTGAAATTGAGGTGGACAAAGCGGTAGTCAAAGCCCCCCCCCGTGATGACAAACCCAAGGCTTCGTCAGCAGGCCAGGCTTACGGCTTAGGTGTTGTTGATCTGAGTGAGGTTCAGAAGAAGGACCTTTCCATCAAGGGAGGTGTCAAAGTCGAAGTTGCGACCGATGCTGCGGCACGCGCTGGTTTGCGCGAGGGCGATGTCATTCTTGCAGTGGCAAATATTGAAATCGCCAATGTCAAAGATTTTGAATCTGTACTGGTGAAGTTTGATAAAACCAAAGCACTCAACTTGCTTTTTCGTCGTGGCGAATGGACGCAATACGCTGTGATCCGCCCCCTCAAATAAGCATTTTTTCCGGTTACAACCCCATTCCTAAGTCGGGTATGGGGTTGTTTTTTCGGTGGATTGAAAAATATTTTTTGCTGCAATTCACAGGTAGTCTGAATGTGGGCGCCTGCTAACTTGTGAGGTTCATGCTTTGCTTTGGTTAGAATATCGCTCTGCTACGGTGAATTATTGATATATAGAGGCATCAATAGTCCATCATATGGGATGTAGATGTCTGCCCCACAGGACTTCCACAGTTCACCCACAAGTTGTCCATCTACTTGTAAACAAATTTGTTAATAAGCTGTGTATAAGATTACTGTTGTTGACTTGCAACTCCTCAATTCCGGAAGTTTTCTGCCTTTGCGCAAGCGTCTTTTTGCCTACAATGAAGTTCCAGCTATCGCAGTTGCCAAAAGATTGTTGGTTCAGGGCGCGTCTCAACAAGACGCGCCCTTTTTTCTTGGCACTCCTTTTTAATTCAACTACTTGAAGCTCTCCGTTGATGAATCACATCAGAAATTTTTCGATCATCGCCCATATTGATCATGGCAAATCTACCCTTGCAGATCGGTTGATTCAACGCTGCGGTGGCCTCGAAGCACGCGAGATGGAAGCCCAGGTGCTTGACTCGATGGATATTGAGAAGGAGCGTGGGATAACCATCAAGGCGCAAACCGCGGCGCTTAAATACAAGGCACTCGACGGTAATGTCTACAACTTGAATTTGATTGATACGCCGGGTCACGTCGACTTCTCCTACGAAGTCAGTCGCTCTTTGTCTGCATGCGAAGGAGCATTGCTAGTAGTGGACGCAAGTCAGGGCGTTGAAGCGCAAACTGTTGCGAATTGCTATACCGCACTCGATTTGGGTGTGGAGGTTTTGCCGGTGTTAAACAAGATTGATCTGCCCAACGCAGATCCGGAAAACGCCAAGAGTGAAATTGAAGACGTGATCGGCATCGATGCGACAGGCGCGATTGCGTGCTCGGCTAAAACAGGTCTTGGTATTGACGAAATTCTTGAAGCCATAGTTGCCAAAATCCCTGCGCCAAAAGGTAATCCGGAGCGGCCGTTGCGGGCCATGATTATTGACAGCTGGTTCGACAGCTATGTTGGTGTCGTGATGTTGGTGCGCGTGGTGGATGGACGGTTGGCAAAAGGCGAACGGATCAAGATGATGGCATCGGGTGCCATGTACAACGCCGACAACCTGGGCGTATTCACGCCCTCCAATGAACCGCGCCCGTCTTTGGAAGCCGGTGAGGTGGGATACATCATTGCCGGTATCAAAGAGCTGCAAGCTGCCAAAGTTGGCGACACCGTGACGCTGATCAAGCAGGGCA
>CANBYM010000256.1 GCA_947373605.1 Comamonadaceae bacterium | reverse complement strand
CCAGTGCCTTGCGGATGTCTGCTTCTGCCGTTGAGGCGGAGGCAATTACCTTGCCGCCGTCGCCTGAGATGACGCTGGCGTAAATGTGCAAGTTGGTGCGATTCACAGTGAGGCGAGCGATGCCCTGTGAAGCAATGCGGATACGCGTTTGACGCGCCCTGCGAAGACGTTGCTCTTTTTTGGTCAACATAGTGCAGTTCCTTATTTCTTCTTGGTTTCTTTGATCGTGATCTTCTCATCCACATAGCGGATGCCCTTGCCCTTGTAAGGCTCAGGAGGACGAACAGCACGAATCTCGGCGGCGATCTGACCCACGCGTTGGCGATCAGCACCCTTGATAACAATTTCAGTAGGAGTTGGCGTCGCCACAGTGATGCCGACAGGCATGTCGATATTCACAGGGTGCGAGTAACCCACAGCCAAATTCAATTTAGCGCCACTAGCCTGGGCTTTGTAACCCACACCGATCAGGCTGAGCTTTTTTTCAAAGCCCTTGGACACACCAACCACCATGTTGTTCACCAGCTGACGCATGGTGCCGGACATGGCATCTGCTTCACGGGAATCATTGGCAGGTGCAAATGTCAATTTGCCAGCATCGCTAACAATCTTGACAAGGCGGTTTTGTGCTAGTTGCAAGGTACCACCAGCGCCCTTGACGCTGATCTGGTCTACCTTGACCGATACATCCACGCCAGCTGGCACAGATACGGGCAGTTTTCCTACACGGGACATCTTAGTTTCTCCTGGCAGGTTTAAGCAACATAGCAAAGCACTTCGCCGCCGACACCGGTAGCACGTGCTTTACGATCAGTCATAACGCCCTTAGGCGTCGTTACGATAGCTACACCCAAGCCATTTTGAACTTGGGGGATAGCATCGCTGCCACGATAAACGCGCAGGCCAGGGCGGCTTACACGCTCAATACGCTCGATCACCGGGCGACCGGCGTAATACTTCAATGCAATTTCGAGTTCGGCTTTACCGCCTTCGCTCGAAACCTTGAAGCCATCGATATAACCTTCTTCTTTCAAGACTTGGGCGATTGCAATCTTCACCTTGGAAGATGGAACACTCACCGATGTCTTGGCAACCATTTGCGCATTACGAATGCGAGTTAGCAGGTCGGCGATTGGATCACTCATACTCATATTTGATTCTCCTGTCGCTTACCAGCTGGCCTTGACGATGCCAGGTATTTCACCGGCAAAGGCCATTTCACGAATTTTGGCGCGACCCAGACCGAAGTGCTGGAAAGTGCCACGAGGACGACCGGTAATGGAACACCGGTTACGCTGACGCGTAGGGTTGGCATTACGGGGAAGTTTTTGCAAACCTAGACGCGCCGCTGCACGATCTTCGTCAGAACGCTTTGCATCGCCGGCAATCGCTTTGAATTCCGCATATTTCTTTGCGTACTTAGCTGCCAACTTGTCGCGCTTGAGCTCGCGCTCGATTAAAGCCATTTTAGCCACGGGTCACCTCAGTTCTTGAACGGGAAGCGGAAGCCAGCGAGAAGCGCTTTGGCTTCTTCGTCTGTCTTTGCAGTCGTCGTGATGCTGATATTGAGTCCGCGCAAAGCATCAACCTTGTCGTATTCAATTTCAGGGAAAATGATCTGCTCTTTCACGCCGATGTTGTAGTTACCACGGCCATCGAACGCTCGTCCGGAGATACCACGGAAGTCGCGAACGCGCGGCAGAGCCACGGTCACAAAGCGATCCAGAAACTCATACATTTGTACGCCGCGCAAGGTAACCATGCATCCAATAGCTTGACCTTCACGAATCTTGAATCCGGCGATAGCTTTCTTGGACTTGGTCACCACAGGCTTTTGGCCGGCAATCTTGGTCAGGTCACTTACAGCGTGGTCCATAACCTTCTTATCAGCCACCGCTTCGCTCACACCCATATTCAAGGTGATTTTGGTAAGACGGGGAACCTGCATGGGCGACTTGTAGCCAAACTTAGCAGTCAGCTCGGGCGCCACTTTTTCGCGGTAGTGTTGTTGTAGACGTGCCATGATTAAGCCACCTTAATTTCTTCGCCGCTTGACTTATAAACGCGAACGCGCTTACCGTCAGCCAGCAACTTGATACCAACACGATCAGCCTTACCGGTCGCAGCATTAAAGATGGCGACATTAGACTGGTGAATTGGCATGGTCTTCTCAATAATTCCACCAGCCACACCCTTCATTGGGTTTGGCTTGGTGTGCTTCTTGACCAAATTGATGCCATCAACGACCACATGTGAGTCGTCTTTACGCAGAGAAATTTTTCCGCGCTTACCCTTATCGCGCCCTGCGATAACGATGACTTCGTCGCCTTTGCGAATCTTATTCATGGCCGGTCCTTACAAAACTTCAGGCGCCAAGGACACGATCTTCATGAACTTTTCTGTACGCAATTCACGCGTAACCGGTCCAAAGATGCGGGTGCCAATAGGCTCCAACTTAGCATTGAGCAACACTGCTGCGTTGCCGTCGAATTTGACCAAAGAGCCGTCGCTACGGCGAATGCCCTTAGCGGTACGAACCACCACAGCGCTATACACCTCGCCTTTTTTGACGCGGCCGCGCGGAGCAGCTTCTTTGATACTAACTTTGATGATGTCGCCAACACTGGCGTAACGACGCTTAGAACCGCCCAGCACCTTAATGCACAGAACGGACTTGGCGCCAGTGTTGTCGGCAACTTCCAATCGAGATTCAGTTTGGATCATTTCAATATTCCCAACTTGCACCTGTTACAAATTTCGCCACTACCAAACGTTGCGAAACTCACTTCAAGTCAGTCTTGGGCCCGCTGGCCGCCGCGCAAACCACTTGCACGACTTTCATTTGGGCAGAACCTTCATACTTTTTCAAGCGAAGCCCTCTATTATGCACAGCTTTAATGACCCGGTCAACTATTTTTCGTGGGGATTTGCAAATAGCTCGCGCACAAAGCGGAGAACTCGTCCGTTTTCGGGTCGATTCCAGTTTCTTCTTGCAATATATGTCCCACCCGACTGGCCAAGCTTGCAGCAAGGCGGGCGTCCAAAAATAGCAAACGGGAACGCCGGGCCAACATATCTTCGACGGAAACTGCGTATTCATACCGCGCCGCAAACCTCACCATGCCCTCTGTCAGTCCGGCGCACATTTCATTGAAATGGCCTTCGATGGTTTGCAGTTGCGCTGCCTCCACCCCGTAGGAATGCCCGCCCGGCGCGGCACTTAGTGATTGCGCAGATGCACCAGCCGATGCATCAGCCCCAACGAGCGGCAAGTCAACTGTGGTGCACGCCGCCGCAGTCTTTAGCAAACCTTTTGCAATGCATTTTTCTATAACGTCCTGTGCCATTGCGCGGTAGGTAGTCCATTTGCCGCCGGTTACTGTGGTTAAACCGCTGCGGCTTATCAATACTGTGTGCTCCCTGCTCAGTGCTTTAGTGGCTTCACCATCATCATCAACTGGCTTTACCAATGGCCGCAGTCCAACCCAAATACTTTTGATGTCGGCTACTGTCGGTGCTTTCACCAGATAGCGCGCCGATTCGTTCAGAATAAATTCCAACTCTTGTGCAAACGGCTCCGGCTCACGCGGCAAGTCGTGCCGCGGCGTATCGGTAGTCCCCAAAATGACCTTCCCAAGCCAAGGCACAGCAAATAAGACCCGTCCATCCGCCGTTTTGGGCACCATAAGTGCCGCTTCACCGCCCAGAAACTCGCGGTCCACCACTATGTGGACACCCTGGCTGGGCGCCACCATGGGCCTTATGGTTTGCCCACCTGCCGCTTGATGCGCATCACTATCGGTTTCACGCAATGCGTCAACCCAAACACCCGCCGCATTCACAACACACCGGCTGCGTATGCGGTATTGCGTGCCATCGATCGTGTCGCAGCAAGTGAGCCCACTGACCTTGCCACCTTCGTACAGCAATCCAGTGGCCCTGCAATAGTTAACCATTAAGGCACCATGCTTTGCAGCAGTTCGTGCAAGCGCCATCGCCAAGCGTGCATCATTGAATTGACCGTCCCAGTATTTAACGCCACCGGCCAGACCGACTGGCTGTAGTTTTGGCAAGGCAGCCAAGGTTTGTTTCCGACTGAGAAATTCAGTTTTACCAAGGCCTGCCTTACCAGCCAACATGTCGTACAGCTTTAAGCCAATACCGTAGAACCATTGGTCCCAGGCCCGATAGGCAGGCAACACAAAGGCAAGGGGCTGCGCAATATACGGCGCGTTATGCAGCAAAGTTGTGCGTTCGTGCAAGGCCTCGCGCACCAGCGAAATATTGCCTTGCGCCAGATAGCGCACACCACCATGCACCAGTTTTGTAGAGCGGGAAGAAGTCCCCTTCGCAAAGTCGTGTGACTCCACCAACACCACCCGAAGCCCGCGGGCGGCCGCATCCAGAGCAACGCCCAAGCCGGTCGCGCCACCGCCTACTACAGCAATGTCAAATACCTCATCCAGCGCGAGCCGGGCCATCAGGTCAGAGCGCCGGGTGGGCAGAGGCGTGGCGGGAGTTAGCATGTTGTATTTTCTAAATTGATCCGAATGGATTAGATTATCCGGAAAGGGGAATTTGCATGGCCTATTTGCTCGCACTGGACCAGGGTACCTCCAGCTCGCGCAGCATCGTTTTTGACGAAACCGGCCGTATAGTTTCTATAGCCCAGCAAGAGCTTACTCAGATATATCCGCAACCCGGCTGGGTCGAACACGATGCTATGGAAATTTGGCGCATTCAA
>CANBYM010000255.1 GCA_947373605.1 Comamonadaceae bacterium | reverse complement strand
CAGGTCAATTGCTCTGGCTGCGTGTGTCGCATGCGCCGGAATGGCGACCGCCACCAATGCAGTCGGCGCATCAGACCCTACACAGTACTTGCCCAGTACGCTTCCGGGTTACGCCAAGACTCAGGAAAAGTGCTTGCGATGCCACACTGCAGAACCAATGTCCTACCAGCCGGAGAATGCCCCGCGAGCCTATTGGGAGAGTGAGGTCAAGCGGATGAAGCGCATATTCAAAGTCAAACTCGATGACTCGGAAATGGCAGACATCGTGGACTACATGACCAAGACCTACGGCAACGAAAAGGACGGCCTCGTTGCAGCGCCTAAGGAAGCTGCGAAAGAATCCGCCCAGCCTGTAGCCGCGGCGCAAACCATTGCCACCCAGCTACCGGCCACTGCAGTTCCGGTCGTAAAACCTGAGTCTGTGGTGAAACCAGCACCGGTTCCGGCACCCGCACAGACTCAAGTACCGGTACCTGAACCTGCGCCGATCAACCAAAGCGTGTTGCCTAACAGGCGAAGATAAGGCGCGGCATAAAAATCGCTCTTGCCTCGGTCGCTATATTAGCGACTATGCAGGGCACAGCGATTCTTCCTAACGTCGCACCGACCACTAGCTTGCCTACAAAACCATGTTGGAATATTCAGGCATCTAAAGCCATAAATTCAATTGACATCCGTACTCCATATGGTTGGTTGGCTACGTCAAAATTTCAAGATCTTTCGAATCGCCTCAGCGAGGCCACTTGTTCCAATCGCAGCCGTCGGCGTGGGAGCGGTTTGAAGCGATGATGGGAAAGAGCATTTAGCATTGGTGGGGCATTGAAAAAATTTGGTTGGGTTCGTGCGTTTTCTCTGTTAGTGACAATGGTTCTCTCAATACTGATCTGTCCGATCGAAGCAATAGAAAGAGTACCCTTTGACGAAACCTGCTTTTCTGATTCACCTCAGTTTGCCGTCCGGCGTATGCGCATGACCAACAAGGCTGCTACGAGGCAAGCGGCGCCCGCTGCAAACAGTGCAGGGTTGTAGGTCAGTAGAAGGGTACGGGTGAGCCCTGCACCGTAGGCTGCCGTCGCCGCACCCAGTTGGTGGGCTGCAAATACCCATCCAAACACCAGACCGGCGCGCTCTTTGCCAAAGGCCTGTGCGGCAAGCTTGACCGTTGGAGGTACCGTTGCGATCCAGTCCAGCCCATAGAACATCGCAAATATCGAGAGACCGTAAAACGTGAAGGTGGAAAAAGGCAACCAGAACAGCGACAGCCCGCGCAATCCGTAGTACCAGAACAGCAACTTGCGGTTGTCGTAACGGTCGGACAAATATCCGGACAGAGTGGTACCCACCAAATCAAACGCACCCATCATGGCCAATACCGATGCTGCCGGAACGGCACTCATTCCATTGTCGCCACAAAGCGATATGAAATGGGTCTGCAACAGCCCGTTGGTACTCAAACCGCAAATGAAAAAGCTGGCGGCAAGAATCCAGAAATCTTTGTCACGTGATACCTCTGCAAGGACGGTGAAAGGCCCAAAGAAGTTCATGGGCAGCGGCACGGGCGCTGCAGCGAGCGGCTGTCCCTCGGGTTCGCCAAGAGGCCGTAACCCCACTTCCAGCGGGTGATCACGCATAAACAATGTGGCCAGCACACCGACGACAACGCACGCCGTAACAACCGGAAGCACTGCGTAGCGCCAGCCGACATGTTCAATGATCCACGCGGCGGCAGGAAGAAACAGCAGTTGCCCCGTCGCGGTACTCGCGGCAAACAGCCCGACGACCAAGCCGCGATTGGAGGTGAACCAGCGGTTTGCCACCATCGCCCCCAGAACCAGCGCCGTCAGGCCGGTTCCGCAGCCCAGCACAATGCCCCACAGCAGAAACAACTGCCAAAGCTGCGTCACCCCTGTAGCCAAAGCCATCGCCACTGCAATGAGGCTGGCAGCGGTCACCATGACTCGACGCAAACCAAACCGTGCAATAAAGATGGCAGCAAACGGACCCAGCAAGCCAAACAGCGCAAAGCGCACGGCAAAAACTGACGAAAGCTTGTCAGTGGTCCAACCGAACTCTTTGCTGAGGGGTTGCAGCATAGCTCCGGGAAGCCCGAGTGCCGCCGAAGTGGTCAGCATCGCCAGAAAGGTGACCAGAGCAATCGCCCAAGCATAGTGAATGCCAAGGCGCTGCAGCAAGGAAGTGGTGAACTTGGCGATCATGGTTCTTCAAATCGGTTGTATCTACAATTATTGTAGATACAATCAAATACCATGAAATCCAAGTCAAGTATCAATGGCTGCAGTGCAAAGAAGTTGCGTCAACTGTCGCGCCGGGTAAGCCAGCACTTTGATGCGATCGTGGCGACCACTGGTCTGAAGACCACACAATACTCACTACTATCCCAGATCATGGCGCTCGAGCCGGTTCGCCCCGCAGACCTTGCACATGCGATGGAAATGGACGCATCCACGTTGACGCGCAATTTACAACCGCTCGTAGCGCGGGAGTGGGTAACAGTCGGGCCAGGTGCGGATGGGCGCAGCCGCCTTGTCAGCATTACGCCACTGGGGCGCGATAAGCGCGCGCAATCACAGCTCGAATGGAAACGCGCTCAGATCGCTTTCAATGAGCGTGTGGGCAATGAACTGGTCGGCCGCCTGCATTCCATCATTGACGAGTGTCTGAGCCAAATGAGCAAAGCTCAAGGCAAGCCAGTATCCGATTGACCGCGCTCTTGCACTGTGCATTTATGGGGGATTACCAAGCCCAGCGACCAGATCTGGCATTCGCCAACGACCGGTTTGTAGTAGTGGAATTTTCCGCATCGACCACGCCAGCGGCCGAACTATAAAATATTCGCTCTTAAAGGGTTAGGTTTCATATCAAACGAGGTGGTTAAAGAATGAACAACGAACAGGAAGATCAACTTCTACAGGCGTATATACAGCGCCAGGAACTGGCCGAGCAGATGTTGCCGATGATCGGCAGGCTGTATCGCAACAACGGCATCCTGATGCGCATTTACGGGCGTGCCATCAACAACGTGACCACCGTTGACATTCTCAAGACGCACCGTTTTGCACGTCAGTACACGGGTGAGGAACTTTCCATTGCACACAGCTTCAAGCTGGTTGAAGCGATGGAGGCTCTGCAACTGGCTCCGGCACGATTGGACCTGGGACGCCTGACCAACAAATGGCGCGCCGCAGGCGATGGTGTTTCTGCCGTTAATTTTCTGCGCGGCGAATTGGCACCCATCGTAGGCCACCCCGACCCTGTACTCAAAGAGCCACGCGACATCGTTCTGTACGGTTTTGGCCGAATCGGCCGTCTGCTTGCGCGCCTGCTGATCGAGCGCACCGGCAAGGGCAACAAAATGCGATTGCGTGCCATTGTGGTTCGCAAGGGCAAGGGCAGTGACCTTGACAAGCGCGCTGCGCTATTGCGTCGCGATTCCGTGCACGGCCCGTTCAATGGCTCCATTGTGGTGGATGAAGAGAACGGTGGCCTGGTCGCCAACGGTGTTTTCATCAAGGTGATTTACGGCGAAGGCCCGGACAAGATCGACTACCCGGCGTTCGGCATCAACAACGCTATCGTCATTGACAACACAGGTTCCTGGCGTGATGAGGCCGGCCTGTCGCTGCACCTGCAAAGCCCGGGCGTCTCCCGTGTTCTGCTGACCGCACCGGGCAAGGGCTCACTCAAGAACATCGTGTACGGCATCAACAGTGGCGACTTGGTAGATGAGGACAAGATCGTCACCGCGGCCAGCTGCACCACCAACGCCATCGTGCCGGTGCTTAAGGCCATCAGCGACAAGTTCGGCATTGAGCATGGCCATGTGGAGACCGTGCACTCCTACACCAACGACCAGAATCTGATCGACAACTACCACAAGGCCGAACGCCGTGGCCGCAGCGCGCCGCTCAACATGGTGATTACCGAAACCGGTGCTGCAAAGGCTGTCGCCAAGGCGTTGCCGCAACTGGCAGGCAAGCTCACGGGCAATGCCATCCGCGTACCCACCCCGAACGTGAGTATGGCCATACTGAACCTGACACTGAGCAGCGAGACCACCAAGGAAACACTCAATGCACACTTGCGCGATTGTGCCCTGAGTCCTGAATTTCAAGAGCAGATTGACTTCAGCACCTCCACCGAAATCGTCTCCAGCGATCTGGTTGGTTCACGCCACGCCGGTGTAGTGGATGCGCCGGCCACCATTGCCAATGGCCGTAACATCGTGCTGTATGTGTGGTACGACAACGAGTTTGGCTACAGCTGCCAGGTGGTGCGTCTTGTGCAGCAAATGGCAGGTATTCAATTCGCGTCTTTTCCGGCGTAAATCAACAGTTATCCGGTCAAGGGCCAGCTGTGCTTGCGCACGGCAGGCCTTTTTTATTTTGACAGTGATATTAGTAGTCAATTTACAGATTACGCGGGACTTGTAAAAACTGAAACTTCCTCCTTGAGAATGCTGCGACAGCCAACTTACCTGATAGATGATCGTTAAATGGAAATTCGAGATACGCCCACAGCATGTCCACCAGGGCATTTTTTTCAGAGCATAAAAAAAGCCCCGTTTCAAAAGAGAAACGAGGCTTATCTATTTGGTAGGCGCAATTGGACTCGAACCAACGACCCCCACCATGTCAAGGTGGTGCTCTAACCAGCTGAGCTATGCGCCTGCGGAATCGAAGCCTTAAAGTATAGCAGTTTTAGGATCGGGTCTTGCATGGCCATATGTTGAATCGATAA
>CANBYM010000254.1 GCA_947373605.1 Comamonadaceae bacterium | reverse complement strand
TGATACCTAGCCTGCCCGTGGGTTCCAGCACGGTGGTGACCGTACCCTACAGCGTACCGAGCGGCAGCACCGCGACCCAGAGCTGGACCGCCGGTGTGGTGAGCACCACGCCAGACAACAACACCGCCAACAACACGGTAACGGCGGTGACCAGCGTTGCCAAGGTCACTAATGCTTCGCTCTCAGGCTACGCCTGTCTAGACACCAACCTAGACCAGAAGTGCACAGCCAGTGTGGATGTGTTCCTGCCCGGTTGGCAAGTGCAATTGCTGCAAGTGCAGGGCACCAGCACCGTTGTGGTTGGTACGGCCACTACAGCCGCAGACGGCAGTTACACCATCACGGGTCAAGTGCCTGGCGCTGGCTACAAGATTCAGTTCCGCAACGCGGCTGGTCAGGTCGTGATGTCTGCACCTATCAACCAAACCGGAAGCACTGCGAACGGCAACCCATCAACCGGAACTACGACTTCTGTTCTGAGCGGTTCAAATTACATAGTAAGTGGTTCCATCAACAACGTCACCCTCTACGCAGGCGACAACACGCAGAGCCAGAATCTGCCCATTGACCCCAGTGGTGTGGTCTATGACTCCGTGAGTCGCAAACCTGTTGCTGGCGCGGTAGTGACCCTGCTTGGCCCTGATGGTCAGCCCGTGCCCGGTGCCAACTTGGTACAAGGCGCTTCGACCATGACCACCAGTCCAGACGGCATCTACCAGTTCAACTTACTGCCCACCGCACCGAGCGGCAAGTACAAACTGCAAGTCGTAGCGCCCACAGGCTACGTCAACCCCAATGCCGTACAAGGCGGCGTGGCCCAACCCCAGTTGGTAGGTACTGGCTACACGCCACCGACCAATGTGGCTTTCGTGCAAGTGCAACCCAACGCACAAGCACCTGCGGTAGGCGTCAATGGTCTCAAAGCGACTGGTGCGGCATCGGTAGGCACGGTCGGAACCCAGTACTTCTTTGAATTCAATCTGAGCACCGGCGCAACGCCATCAGCAGGCGTACTCAACAACAACATCCCCTTGGATGCCTTGACCAGCGGCGCCATCTTGGTGAGCAAAGTCGGCGACAAGACCGTGGCCGAGGTTGGCGACTCCGTGCGCTACTTCATCCGCATGGTCAACACCACCTCGGGCCCGATTGCCGGCGTCACCATACAAGACATGTTGCCCGCAGGCTTCCGCTACATCCCTGGCACGGCTCGCATCGGCGGCACTACGGTACAAGCCGACCCAGTGGGTGGCATTGGACGTTCGCTGACATTCGGCACCTGGACCGTCCCTGGCAATGCCACGCTGGAATTGAGCTACTACGTGCGCTTGGGTGTGGGCTCGGCCCAGGGCGATGGCGTGAATCGCGCAACGGCAGTGTTTGCAGGTAGTGCGACTGGGGCCGCATTGCGCTCTAATACAGCGTTGTTCAAGCTCAATGTCCAAGGTGGTGTTTTGGGTAATGAAGGTTGCATTATTGGTAAGGTATATGTTGACTGCGACGGCAACTTTGTACAGGGCAATGAAAGTGGCTCACGCGAATTGGGTATTCCCGGAGTGCGTTTAACAATGCTAGATGGCACCAACATCTTGACCGACAGTGAAGGCAAATACAGCATCTGCGGTGTGCAGCCACAAACACATGTCATTAAGGTGGATAAGGCTACGCTACCTAAAGGCTCACGAATGGTGCCATCGAGCAACCGCAACGCGGGCGTGGGCGATAGTCTGTTCGTAGACTTAAAGGGCGGCGAGCTGGCGCGTGCGGACTTCATCGAAGGTTCATGCAGCCCACAAGTGCTGGATCAAGTGAAGGCTCGTCGTGCACAAGGTGCAGTATCTGCCCCGGAGACAGAAAAACAGGCGCCTTTGAAAATGGAAACCCCGTTCCCTGGACAACAGCAGATATTGCCCGCGCCACGTCAATTTGATGGTTTAAGCCCTGCTCAGGGAGAACTTAAACCATGAAGCGCATGCTACCTGTTAATTCTTCGAACCATTGGATGATGCGTCGCACCCCCGTCGCGCTGGCCATTGCCTTATTGCACAGTATGGCCATGGCGCAGCCGGCGTCCAACACCACCAGTGCCGACGTTCCAGAAGCCAAGAGTCTGTTTGAAACGAGTGGCCAAGCCAACATTGGGCCACGGCCTTTCAATAGCTTTTTGGATCGCATTTCTAACCCAGTAGGCAAAATCGTTCTAGAAGTGGCTGGAGATAATCTTCCAGCAGACGGCGTGCTGGGAACCGACGTTCAGGTGCGTTTGTTAGATGCCAAGGGCCAAGCGCTGGCTACAGACACCGAAGTGACGATTGAGGTCTTGGGTGGCGCGCGTATTTTGCTGCCAGGTAGAGGCACTTCAGAGTCTGCTGCTGACAAGGGTGATATTGATCGTATTCAACCTGGGATACAAACCATTGCTAAAGATGGGTTACTGCAATTCAAACTTATTGCCCCCTACAAACCTGAAGCCGTAGTACTGAAGGTTTCCGTGCGCGGCGTGGTAGAAAAAACCACAGTACGTTACGTCCCAGATTTGCGTGAAATGATTATTGTCGGCGTAGTTGAAGGTCGTCTGCGTTCCGATAAATTCAATCCAAATGAAATCGTCGCAACCCGTGAAAACGATGGCTTTGACAACGAATTGCGCAGCTTTACCCGTGAATTCAATGGTGGCGCTACACAATTTGGTGCCCGTGCGGCCATGTACCTCAAGGGTAAAGTTCAAGGCCAATATCTTTTGACTATGGCTTATGATTCCGATAAAGACACCCGTCGGCAATTATTCCAAACCATAGATCCAAACGCCTTTTACCCCGTGTACGGTGACTCAAGCATTCGTACAGTTGATGCGCAGCGTTCTGGCAAGCTGTATGTCCGCATCGATAGAAATCGCAGTTACCTTTTGTATGGCGACTTCACGACAACAGACAATAATCCTGCCCGGACATTGGGCCAATACAGTCGCTCATTGCCTGGCCTGCGTGGCCACTATGAAGAAGGTAAAATTATTGCGAATACCTTCCTCGCCCAGCAGTCGTATAACCAAATTGTGGACGAGTTTCCTGCGCGCGGAGTTTCGGGTCCTTACAGTGTGTCCAATCCGAATGGCGTGAAGGGTTCGGAGAAAATTGAGATTTTGGTGCGCGACCGTAATCGTCCCAGTAATATTTTGAAGTCGACCTTGTTGGTCACTTCTGCAGATTACGAATTTGAACCCTTCAATGGTCAAATTGTTTTCCGTGCGCCAGTACCAAGTTTCGATGATCAGCTCAACCCCGTTACGATTCGCGTCACCTATGAAGTAGAGCAGGGCGGCCCACGCTACTTTGTTTATGGGGGTGATGTGCGTCTGAAAGTCAGCGACACGCTGACCGTAGGCGCGTCAGCTGCGAAAGATGAGAATCCACTTGCTCCATTCGAGGTGCAAGGTGCCAATTTACAGCTGAAATTGAGCAAGAACACAGAGTTGATTGCAGAGGTGGCGCACACCAGCAGCGTGGTGAATACCGCTGCATTCAACACGAGCACCAGCAATAATTTTGCAGGGAAAACCGGTGAAGTGGCTGGTAGCGCCGTGCGCGTTGAAATTCGCCATGCCGATGCAGACTTGCGTGCCCGCGCCTATGGCGTGCGTACCGATGATGACTTCAATAACAATTCCGCAGGCATTACCGGCGGAAAGACCGAATACGGCGCTTCGGCTGCCTATAAATTGAACAGCAACTTATCGGTAAATGGTGAGGCGAGCAAAGCGCAAGACCGGATCAATGCAACGAATATCACCGCACTTGCAGTTGGAGCCGATCTGAAATTAACGGATCGTTTAAGCATTGGAGCGGGCGCCCGCCATGTGCAGCAAAATGCGCTGAATCTGACAACAATCACCGCGAACAATTGCCCCGCGCCACCTTCAGGTACTGCGACGAGCAATACGGGTTACAACACCGGATTTGGTATCAATCAGCAGGGCAATCAAAATATCGACCCTGCGACAGGCAGCCCAGTCGTGTGCGCCCCTAGCGTTTTAGGAACGACCACGGCTCCAACCAGCTTGGACGCAAGCTCCTTGTATGCGCGTTTATCTTGGCGTGCCACCGATAAAGTCACTTTAACGGGTGAGCTGCAGAAGGAGCTCAATACCGACAGCTCATTGCTTTATAAAGTGGGTGCTGATTGGCGAGTGGCAGACAAAACGCGCTTGTACGCACGGTATGAAAACTCTCACCTCTACAGCGGCGCCTACGGTTTGGGTACCGGTAGCACGGCCAATGCCTTCACTTTGGGCATCGATACTCAATACATGCAAGATGGTTCGCTCTATAACGAGTACCGTTTGCGCGATTCTGGCAGCGGTAAAGACATTCAAACTGCTATTGGATTGCGCAATGGCTGGCGGCTTGCAGAGGGTATTCGCCTCACCACCAATGTTGAGCATGTGGTCAGCACCATAGCTGATGCTAGCAACCTAGGCACCAGCATAAACAGTAAGGCAAATTCTGTGGGCTTAGGCGTGGAATATACCGCCAGTCCATTGTGGAAGAGCTCTGGCCGCATCGAATGGCGTGAAGACAACTCCAATGAAAACTGGCTTTTGACCCTGGGCGCGGCCCGCAAGCTAGACCGCGACTGGACTTTTGTTGCCCGTGACTATCTCAACCTCGTGCAACCTAAAAATGGCAATGCTGATGCCAGACAAAACCGCGCTCAGCTCGGTTTTGCATACCGCCCGGTCGACAACAACCGTTTTGACGCCTTGGGCTTGTACGAATACA